>NZ_JBVJMD010000067.1:0-37174 GCF_055584385.1 Streptomyces sp. NPDC104096 | reverse complement strand
GGAGTGGCGCAGTGGGGGGGTGTGGGGTGCGTGGGGGGGGGCCGGGGCGCCCCCGCCCCCGCCCCGGTGCCGCGGGCCCCCCCCCCGCCCCGGTCCGGCTGCTGTCCGGGGTGCCCCGGGACCCGTCGAAACACAACCGTTGCACAACACCCCCGCGGCGGTTCCCGTGCAGGTCACAGCCTGTGCGGCCGCTGTGCACAGCGGCCCGGCGCCGTGGTTCGGGCCGGTGCCGCACCGGGAGACCCTGCCGGATGTCTTGACGCGTTCTTCTTCCGAGGTTTAACTCACGTCGTAAATTAAGCCATGAGGGGCTTCGGGAGTCGAACGGGGTGTCACTTCCGCGGCCTGCCTCGGGGTTCACGACTCCAGGAAAGGGACACCAGGAGCCATGCGCAGCATCCGAGCCGCGGCCGTCGGCGCCGTCACCATGTCACTCGCTCTCGCCGCCACGGCCTGCGGAGGCGGATCGGCGACCGGCGGCGGGTCGAACGACTCGCCGAAGACGCTCACCTACTGGGCCTCCAACCAGGGCGCCAGCATCGAGGTCGACAAGAAGGTCCTCCAGCCCGAACTCGACAAGTTCGAGAAGCAGACCGGGATCAAGGTCAAGCTGGAGGTGGTCCCCTGGTCCGACCTGCTGAACCGGATCCTCACCGCCACCACCTCCGGCCAGGGCCCCGACGTCCTCAACATAGGCAACACCTGGAGCGCCTCGCTCCAGGCCACCGGGGCGCTGCTGCCGTGGGACGCGAAGCAGTTCGCCGCGATCGGCGGCAAGGACCGCTTCGTCGCCTCCGCGCTCGGCTCGACCGGCGCCGAGGGCAAGGACCCGGCCGCGGTGCCGCTGTACTCGATGGCGTACGCGCTCTACTACAACAAGAAGATGTTCGCCGACGCCGGCATCGCCAACCCGCCGGCCACCTGGGCCGAGCTGATCGCCGACGGCAAGAAGCTGTCCAAGGGCGGCAAGTGGGGCCTGGGCGCCGAGGGTTCGAACCCGTCCGAGAACATCCACCACGTCTTCGTCTTCGCCAAGCAGCACGGTGCCGACTTCTTCACCGCCGACGGCAAGCCCGACTTCACCAACGACGGCGTGGTCAGCGCGGTCCAGCAGTACGTCGGCCTGATGGCGTCCGACAAGATCATCGCGCCGGGCAACGCCGAGTACGCGCAGAACCAGTCCGTCAGCGACTTCGCCAAGGGCAAGAACGCGATGCTGCTGTGGCAGTCCGCGTCCGCCAACCTCAAGTCCCAGGGCATGAACGAGGCCGACTACGGCATCGCCCCGGTGCCCGTGCAGTCCGGCACCCCCGGCACCGGCACGAACGTCAACTCCATGGTCGCCGGCATCAACATGGCGGTCTTCAAGAACACCCACAACCTCGACGGCGCCACCGAGTTCGTGAAGTTCATGACGAGCGACGCCGAGCAGAAGCTCCTCAACACCGCGTACAGCTCCATCCCGCCGGTCGCCGCCGCGCAGGCGGACACCGCCTTCAACACCCCGTCCAACGCGGTCCTGAAGGACACGCTCGCCAAGAGCGCCGCCGCGCTGCCGCAGGTCGCCGACGAGTCCCAGTTCGAGACGGCCGTCGGCACGGCCGTCAAGGAACTGTTCGCGGACGCGGCCGCCGGACGGGCGGTCACCGCCGAGTCGGTGAAGGCGAAGCTCGAGAAGGCCCAGCAGCAGATGCCGACCAAGTAAGTGAGCACCATGACCACCACTGTCTCCACGGAGGCCGGGGGGCGGACGGTGCGCAAGGACGCCCCCGGTGCGGCGCGCGGCTCCCGCCGCCGCACCGGGCGGCTCCGGCGCGCCGGACTCCCGTACTTCCTGCTTCTGCCGGCGCTGATCCTCGAACTCCTGGTCCATCTGGTGCCGATGGTGATCGGCATCGTGATGAGCTTCAAGGAGCTCACCCAGTTCTTCATCCGGGACTGGAGCACCGCGCCGTGGGCCGGCCTGGACAACTACTCGGTGTCGGTGGACTTCGACGCACCCGTCGGCGAGGCCCTGCTCCACTCCTTCCTGGTCACCGTCGCCTTCACGCTGCTGTCCGTCGGCCTGTGCTGGCTGATCGGCACGGCGGCGGCGATCTGCATGCAGGACGCCTTCCGCGGCCGCGGTCTGCTGCGCGCCCTGTTCCTCGTGCCGTACGCCCTGCCGGTCTACGCGGCCGTCATCACCTGGGTGTTCATGTTCCAGCACGACAACGGCCTGGTGAACCACGTCCTGCACGACCAGCTGCACCTCACCGACGAGCCGTCCTTCTGGCTGATCGGCGACAACAGCTTCTACGCCCTGCTCACCGTGTCCGTGTGGAAGGGCTGGCCGTTCGCCTTCCTGATCGTGATGGCCGGCCTCCAGAACATCCCCCGGGAGCTGTACGAGGCGGCCGCCCTCGACGGCGCCGGAGTCTGGAAGCAGATCCGCCACATCACCCTGCCGTCGCTGAGCGCGGTCAACCAGGTGCTGGTCCTGGTGCTGTTCCTGTGGACGTTCAACGACTTCAACACGCCGTACGTCCTGTTCGGCAGGACCGCCCCCGCGGCCGCGGACCTCATCTCGGTCCACATCTACCAGGCCTCCTTCGTCACCTGGAACTTCGGCACCGGTTCGGCGATGTCCGTCCTGCTGCTGCTCTTCCTGCTCCTCGTCACCGGCGTGTACCTCGCCGTCACGTCCCGCGGACGGAGGACCCCCCGTGTCTGACTCGCCCATGGCGCAGCCGAGTTCGTTCGTATGGACCCGGCGGGTCTTCCTCACCCTGCTCACCGGGTTCGTGCTGGTGCCGGTCTACGTGATGATCTCCAGCTCGCTGAAGCCGCTCGCGGACGTCAGCGGCAAGTTCCGCTGGGTGCCGAGCGGTCTGACGGTCCGCCCCTACATCGACATCTGGTCGACCGTCCCGCTCGCCCGGTACTTCGTGAACTCGCTGATCGTGGCGGGCGCGGCCACGGTCTGCTCGGTGGCGATCGCGGTGTTCTCCGCTTATGCGGTCAGCCGCTACGAGTTCCGCGGCAAGCGCGTGTTCACGGTGACCGTGCTGTCGACGCAGATGTTCCCCGGCATCCTCTTCCTGCTGCCGCTGTTCCTGCTCTACGTCAACATCGGCAACGCCACCGGCATCGCCCTGTTCGGCTCGCGCGGCGGCCTGATCCTCACGTACCTCACCTTCTCCCTCCCGTTCTCGATCTGGATGCTGATCGGGTACTTCGACTCGGTGCCGCGCGAACTCGACGAGGCGGCCCTGGTGGACGGCTGCGGCCCGCTCGGCGCGCTGTTCCGGGTCGTGGTCCCGGCCGCGATCCCCGGCATCGTCGCGGTCGCCGTCTACGCCTTCATGACCGCCTGGGGCGAGGTGCTGTTCGCGTCGGTGATGACCAACGACACCACCCGCACCCTCGCGGTCGGCCTCCAGGGCTACTCCACGCTCAACGACGTGTACTGGAACCAGATCATGGCCGCCTCGCTGGTCGTCAGCGTGCCCGTGGTGGCCGGCTTCCTGCTGCTCCAGCGCTATCTCGTGGCCGGCCTCACCGCCGGAGCGGTCAAGTGACCGACGCCGCGAAGGCCGCCGGTCGTACGGCTGCCGGTCGTACGGCCGCCGGCCGGGCGGTCGCCGGTGAAGCGCCGACCAATCCCCCTATTCCTGAGAGGGCTTCAGTGTCCGAACGTATCGACCTCGCCGCACTCCCGCACGACTTCCTGTGGGGCACGGCCACATCGGCGTACCAGATCGAGGGAGCCGTGGCGGAGGACGGCCGTTCCCCGTCGATCTGGGACACCTTCTCGCACACCCCCGGCAAGATCGACAACGACGACCACGGCGACGTCGCCTGCGACCACTACCACCGCTGGCGCGAGGACATCGGCCTGATGCGCCGGCTCGGCACCAACGCCTACCGGCTGTCCGTCGCCTGGCCGCGCGTCGTGCCGGGCGGCGACGGCCCGGTCAACCCCAAGGGCCTCGCCTTCTACGACGAGTTGGTCGACGGACTGCTGGAGGCGGGCATCACGCCCTCCGTCACCCTCTACCACTGGGACCTGCCGCAGGCGCTCCAGGACCGCGGCGGCTGGCCCGAGCGCGAGACGGCGGAGCACTTCGCGGCGTACGCCTCGGTCGTCGCCGAACGCCTCGGTGACCGCGTCACCCACTGGACCACCCTCAACGAGCCCCTCTGCTCGGCCTGGATCGGCCATCTGGAGGGCAAGATGGCCCCCGGTCTCACCGACCTGACGGCCGCCGTCCGCGCCTCCTACCACCTCCTCCTCGGCCACGGCCTCGCCGCCCAGGCGATCCGTGCGGCCGCTTCGGACGCCGAGGTCGGCATCGTCAACAACCTCTCCACCGTCCACGCGGCGAGCGACCGCCCCGAGGACCTCGCCGCCGCCCGACGCATGGACGGCCACACCAACCGCTGGTGGCTGGACCCGGTGCACGGCCGCGGCTTCCCGGCCGACATGCGCGAGGTCTACGGCGTCGAACTCCCGGAGAAGCCGGGTGACATGGAGACGATCGCGGCCCCGCTCGACTGGCTCGGCCTGAACTACTACTTCCCGGCCACCGTCGCCGACGATCCCGAAGGACCGGCCCCGCGGGCCCTCTCGGTCCGCAAGCCCGACGTCCCGCGCACCGGCATGGACTGGGAGATCGACGCGAGCGGCATCGAGACGCTGCTGCTGCGCCTCACCCACGAGTACGCCCCGCGCAAGCTGTACGTCACGGAGAACGGCTCGTCCTTCCCCGACGTCGTACGCCCCGACGGCACCGTCGACGACCCGGAGCGCCAGGACTACCTGATCCGGCACCTCGCCGCCTGCGCGTCCGCAGCCCGCAAGGGCGCCCCGCTGGCCGGCTACTTCGCCTGGTCGCTGCTGGACAACTTCGAGTGGGCGTACGGCTACGACAAGCGCTTCGGCCTCGTCCACGTCGACTACCGCACCCAGGAACGCACGATCAAGGGCACCGGCCACCGCTACGCGGACATCGTCCGCACGCACCGCGGCCGGTCGAGCCGGGCCGCCTGAGGCCCGCCCGAAACCCCTGCGGTGGGCGTGGGCGCGGGAGCCCGCGCCCACCGCGGGACCCAGGCACCACTCGCGGGAGTGATCACCCGCGACGAACCATCCACAGAAATGTCAGGTACATGTCATGAAGATCCGACCGAGGAGAGCCGCATGCCATCCACGCCCCGCCGCACGACCCGCACCCCCGGCACGACTCGCACCCTCCGCACGACCCGCACCCCGCGCACCCTCATGACGGCCCTCGCCGCGCTGGCACTGCTGTCCGCCGGCCCGGCCTTCGTCACACCGGCCGCCGCCGAGCCCGCCGCTGCGGCGACCGCCTGGGACACCGACCGCGCCGCCGCGGCCTACGCCCTGAACCCGGCCGCCGTCACCGCCTCCGGCAGCGAGAACGGCGGCACCACCCCGGGCCTCGCCTTCGACGGCAACGGCGGCACCCGATGGTCCAGCAACTTCGCCGACGACGCCTGGATCCGCCTCGACCTGGGCACCACGATCCGGATCGACCGCGTCACCCTCGACTGGGAGGCCGCCTACGGAAAGCGCTACGTCCTGGAGGTGTCGAGGAACGGCACCGACTGGACCCCCTTCTACACAGAGACCGCCGGTACCGGCGGCTCGCTCACCGCGCACACCTACCCCCAGGAGGCGACCGGCCGCTACGTCCGTCTGCGCGGCCTGGAACGCGCCACGCCGTACGGCTACTCCCTCTACGCCTTCAAGGTGTACGGCGGCGAACCCGCGCCCGCGTCGACGACCCGCGCCAACCTGGCCCTGAACCACCCGGCCTACTCGAACTTCTACCAACACGCCGGGAACTCACCGGCGTTCCTCACGGACGGCGGCTGGCCGGCCGATCTGAAGGGCGACGCGACCCGCTGGTCGAGCGACTGGAACGCCGACCGCTGGGTCTCGGTCGACCTCGGCGCCACCTCGACGATCTCCTCCGTGGACCTGTACTGGGAGGCGGCCTACGCCGTCGACTACCGACTCCAGGTCTCCGACGACAACCGCACCTGGCGCACGGTCTACCAGCCGTCCGCCGCCGACGTCGCCACCCGCCGCGCCAACGTCAAGTCGCCGTCCGAGGCGACGGGCCTGCACGACACCGTGGCCCTCCCGTCCCCGGCCACCGGCCGCTACGTCCGGATGCTCGGCACGGAACGCCGCTCCTTCTACAACCCGGCCCCCTACACCGCCCAGTTCGGCTACTCCCTCTACGAGTTCCAGGTCTGGGGCACCGGCGGCAGCGCCTCCGCCGCCTACCCGGCCCTCCCCGCCGACCAGTCGGGCACCTACCGCACCACGTTCTTCGACGACTTCACCGGCACGGCCCTCGACCGCTCCAAGTGGCGGGTCGTACGCACCGGAACGGAGATGGGCCCGGTCAACGGCGAGTCACAGGCGTACGTCGACTCCACGGACAACATCCGCACCGAGAACGGCAGCCTGGTCCTCAGGTCCAAGTACTGCAAGGGCTGCACCCGAGCGGGCGGCGGCACCTACGACTTCACCTCCGGCCGCGTCGACACCAACACCAGGTTCGACTTCACGTACGGCCGGGTCAGCGCCCGGATGAAACTCCCGGTCGGCGACGGCTTCTGGCCCGCCTTCTGGCTGCTCGGCAGCAACGTCGACGACCCGTCCGTCTCCTGGCCCGCCTCCGGCGAGACCGACATCATGGAGAACATCGGCTACGCCGACTGGACGAGCTCCGCCCTGCACGGCCCCGGCTACTCGGCCGACGGCAACATCGGCGCCCGCCAGACCTACCCGAACGGCGGCCGCGCCGACCAGTGGCACACGTACGCCGTCGAATGGACCCCGACGGCGATGCGCTTCTCCGTCGACGACCGCCCGGTCCAGGAGACCACCCGCAACAAGGTCGAGTCGACGCGCGGCCAGTGGGTCTACGACCACAACCAGTACGTCATCCTCAACCTGGCCCTCGGCGGCGCCTACCCGGCCGGCTGGAACCAGGTCACCACCCCCTACTGGGGCCTGCCCCAGTCGAGCGTGGACCGCGTCGCGGCCGGGGGAGTGCAGGCGGAGGTGGACTGGGTGCGGGTGGAACAGAAGGGGTGACGGCCCACGGGCAGACGTGACGGCCCTGGGGGCTGTCGTGGACGAGGGCCCTTCGTCATCCCCCCGACCGGTCCGGTATTAAAGTGGCTGCGCCGATGAGGGGGGCTTCGTCCAGGCATACCCGGGTTCCCCCCTACGTCGGCTGCGCCGCGTCGGCCCGATCGGGGCCACGGGCGGGGGACGTCAGGGGGGCACATGACTCATCGGCGCGGTCTTCGGGGGCGGACACCGTCCGCCCCGCCTTCCGCGGTCGCGCACCGTGTCACGGAGGGCGGACGGTGCCGGTGAGTCTCCCCGCGCACATCGGCCCCTACCGGCCGACCCGGCACCTCGGCACCGGCGGCATGGGCGCGGTCTACTACGCGCCCGACCCCGACGGCGGAACCCCCCTCGCGGTCAAGGTCCTGCACCAGGACTTCGCCGCCGACCCCGCGCACCGGGCCCGGTTCCGCCGCGAGACCGCGATGCTCCGCAAGGTCACGGGCCCCTACCTCGTCCCGCTGATCGACGCCGACCCCGACGCGCCGCTGCCCTGGCTGGCGACCGCCTACGTCCGCGGCGACACCCTGCACCAGCACGTCCGGGACAGCGGCGCCATGGGCCCGGACAACCTGCTCACCTTCGCGGCGGCCGTCGCGCACGCCCTGGCGTGCATCCACGGCGCCGGCGTCGCCCATCGCGACCTCAAGCCGACGAACGTGCTCCTCGCGGCCGACGGCCCCCGTGTCGTGGACTTCGGCATCGCCCACCACCTCGACGCCACCGCGATCACCGCCACCTCCGTGACGACCGGCACGCCGGGCTGGATGGCCCCCGAGCAGCTGACCGCGGGGACGACCCTGCCGGCCTGCGACATCTTCGCCTGGGGGCTGCTGGTCGCCTACGCCGCCGCCGCGACCCATCCCTTCGGCACCCCCACGGGCATCACCCACCGCATCGTGAGCGCCGAGCCCTCCCTCACCGGCGTCCCCGACACCCTGCTGCCACTGGTCCGTGCGGCCCTGCGCAAGGAGCCGGAGCAGCGCCCGAGCGCGGCGGAACTCGCGGAGCGGACGGCGACGGCGTACGGGCCGACGGGCACGGCGGTCTTCCCGACCGTCTCCTACACGCGGTCCCTGGAGCGGACCATCGGGCAGGAGGACGGCGCCGACATCGACGGCGCGGCGCCCCTGGAGGGCGCGAGGTGGACCGTCCCCCTGCCCGCCGACCTTCCGGCGGACCAGGAGGAGACGCCGGACCACCCGGCGAACCCGACGGAAGCGACGAAGGAAGAACCGACGGACGCACCGACCGGAGAACCGGGAGAGGAGTCCGCGGAGCCGACCGGCACGGAGACCACCGTACGGCCCGCTCCTGCCGCTCCTGCCGCTCCTGCCGCTCCCGCGGCGGAGGCCGGGACGGAGGCCACCGCGCGGCCTGTTCCGCCGGTTCCCCTCGTGCCGCCCACCCCCACCCCCACCCCCACCCCTGCCCCCACCCCTGCCCCCGCCTCTGCCGTGGCCCCGGGCCCGTCACCGGTGCGTCGGCGTGCGCGACGCCGGGTCGTCGTCTGCACGCTGGCCACCGCCGCGGTCCTGGGCGCGGCCGCCGCGGGCATCGCGGCCGGCATGACCGCCGGTGACGAGGAGGACGGCGCTTCCGACCGACCCTCCGCCGTCGCCACCACGGCCGCACCGCGGCAGCCGGTCGCGGCCCCGACACCGTCCACGGCCACCCCCTCGGCGGACGAATCGCCGGTCGCCGAAGAGGCCGCCGTGGAGGAGAAGCCGGAACCGTTGGCCCTGTTCGGCGGCCTGCGGGTCACCGTTCCCGCCGACTCGGAGCTGACGGTGCGGGCGAGCGACGCGGACACGGACTCCGGCGCGGGCTGGGACACCACCACCGACGAAGAAGAGACGGCCGTCGCGACGAGCGCCTACTTCGACCTGCACGGCGACCCGGAGACCGGGGTGCGCATCCTGTACGCCCCCGCCCTGACCGCCGATCAGATACGTGAAGGACAAGCGGACTCCGGCGCCATGTGGTCGACCGAGAGCGAGGACGGCGTCACGTCCGCGGACGAGTCCGTGATCTCGGTGAAGGACCGCCCCCTGACCGGCATCGGCGGCAGGAAGGCCAAGAGCTGGACCTTCGGCACCGATGTCCTGCCCGACTACGACGGCTCGCGCAAGAAGAGCCATCGCGTGTGGTGGCTGCCGTACAGCAAGTACCTCGTCTACACCTACGGCACCCACGACAAGGCCGCGGACGCGGCGGTCGACGAGCTGATCGAGGGGATCGCCTTCGAGCACACCCAGATGCCGCGTGACTGCGCGGACGCCGTCGTGGCGCTCGACAGGACGGCCGCGAGCGGTGAGCAGTCCGACGACCACGGCGCCCTCGCCAACTGCCAGGAAGCCGCCGTGAACGGCGCCGACCAGCTGGACCCGGGGACGGTCGACACCGGGAGCGAGGCCGCGTGCGTCGCTCTGGCCGTGGCGTACAGCAGCGGCGCCGACTTCACGTACGACGAGGCCAAGACCTACAAGGAACTGCGCCCGTCGTGCGACGTCCCCGGAGCCGTCGCCCGACCCCGGCTGCCGGACTACCTGGGCCTCTGAGTCGTCGGGCCGGCCGGGACAGCGGGCACAGAAGAGTGCAGAAAACGTGCTGTCCCGTGCAGGTCGAGCCCGGACTCGGTCGCATCGTCAAGGACGGGCGGCGGGCTCACACGATCGGATGACAATGGGGTCGGCGGGCACGCGGGTGGGCCGCGGTCCGTTGGTTCGTGTGACGGGGAGCGTTCGGCGTTCCCCGCCGCCGACGACCACGGGGGGTCAGATGAGCCTTGAGTTCCAGCGCGACGACGACGGCACGCCCACCGCACACGACACCCAAGCCCCCGGCTTCCACCGCTTCGCCCTGGTGCACGACGAGTTCGGCGACGGCGCCTTCGGCCACGAGCGCTACGAGGGCCTGCGGCTGCACCCGCCGAGCGGCTGCGAACCGGTCGACTGGGGAGGCTTTGCCCTCAAGTGCGAGCGGCCGGGGCGGACCCTGCTGGAGGCCGTTTCCGACACCGTGATGGAGATCCGCCGCGCGCACGGGCTGGTGATGAACAGCCTCGGTGTGGAGGACCCCGGCGAATGGCTGGGCGACGACAAGGACGGTTACGGGGCGCAGATCGTCGCGCATCTGATGCTGATGGCCGCCCATCGCGCGGCCCTCCTCGGCTACGGGAGGAAGGACCTGGTGCGCCTCCTGGACGCGGCGGGGGCCGTGTAGGGCGATGACGAGGAGCACGCCCGCCGCCCCAGGGCGCTGTCGCGGACCCTCACAGGCGGCCCGCCTCCACGATCCGCCGCAGGAAGCGCTGCGTCCGGTCCTTCTGCGGGTCACCGAAGACCCGCTCGGCGGTGCCGCGCTCCAGCACCACGCCCGAGTCCAGGAAACAGACCTGGTCGGCGACCTCGCGGGCGAAGCCCATCTCGTGCGTCGCCAGCACCATGGTCATGCCGTCGGCCTTGAGGTCGCGCACGACGTTCAGCACCTCGCCGACCAGCTCCGGGTCGAGGGCCGCGGTGATCTCGTCGAGCAGCAGCAGCCGGGGCCGTACGGCGAGGGCGCGTGCGATCGCCACACGCTGCTGCTGGCCGCCGCTGAGCCGGTCCGGGTACTCATCCGCCTTCACGCCCAGCCCGAGCCGTTCCAGCAGCTCCCGGGCCCGTGCCTCGGCCTCGGCGCGGGGGACGCCGTGCACCCGGCGCGGGGCGAGTGTGATGTTCTCCAGCACGGTCATGTGCGGGAACAGGTTGTACGCCTGGAAGACCACGCCGATCCGGCGCCGTACCGCGTCCTGGTCGGCGCGCGGGTCGGTGATCTCCTCTCCGTCCAGCCAGATCGCGCCGTCGTCGATGTCCTCCAGGAGGTTGGCGCACCGCAGCAGCGTCGACTTGCCGGAGCCGGAGGCGCCGATCAGCGCGGTCACCGTGTGCGGGGCGACCTCCAGGTCGACGTCCCGCAGGATGACCGCGCCCCCGAAGGTCTTGCGGACGGACTCCATCCGCAGCACCGGAACGTCGTCGCTCATGTCGTTCCTCCTTGCGCCCGTCGACGGTCCATCCGGGCCGTCACCCAGTCCGTGAAGCGGGTCATCGGAATGGTCAGGGCGACGAACACCAGCCCGGCCACGATGTACGGCGTGTAGTTGAGGCTGCGGCCCACGACGATGTCCGCCGCGCGCACCGCGTCGACCGCGCCGCCGATCGACACCAGACCGGTGTCCTTCTGCAAGGACACCAGGTCGTTCAGCAGCGGTGGCACCTGGCGGCGCACCGCCTGCGGCAGCACCACGTACCGCAGCGCCTGCCGGTTCGACAGGCCCAGGGAGCGGGCCGCGGCGCGCTGGGAGGGGTGCACCGACTCGATGCCGGCGCGGAACACCTCGGCGACGTACGCCGAGTACGTCAGCGTCAGCGCCGTGCCGCCGAGGAGCACCGGGTCGACCGTGACGCCCTGGAGCCGCAGCGCCGGGACGCCCAGGACCACGATCATCAGGTTGATGATCAGCGGCAGCCCGCGGAAGAAGTCCGTGTAGGCGGCCGCCAGCACCCGCAGCGGGAAGAACACCGGGCCGCGCAGCGTGCGGGCCACGGCGATGAGCATGCCGAGGACCAGCACGGCGGCGCCGCAGACCAGCAGCAGCCGCAGGTTCAGCCAGAGGCCCTCCAGGACCTTGGGGAACGCCTCGCGCGCGTACTCCCCGCTGAAGAAGGTCTCCTTGGTGCGCGGCCAGCCGGGCGCGCCGATGACGAGCAGGTACAGGGCGGCCCCGGTGACCAGGGTCGAGAGGGCGGCGATCGCCGTGGCGCGGCGGGACCGGGCACGCCGGTACCGCTCGCGTTCGAGCCGGCGCTGCGACGGGACGTACGGGTCCGCCGCGCCGGACGGGCCGTCCGCGCCGCCCCCGTCGTCCTTGTCGTCCGTGCCGCCACGACCGGACTCGTCCTTGACGACGGTCACTTGAGCACCGGGGCGTCGACCGCGTCGGAGAGCCACCGCTGCTCGATCTTCGCCAGGGTGCCGTCCTTGCGAAGCGCGTCCACGGCGTCCGTCACGCAGGAGGTGAGCGCGCTGCCCTTGTCCAGCACCAGGCCGAACTGCTCCGGGGCGCCGCCCCGGTTCTCGAACTGGCCGACGATCTCGGCGTCGGTCACCTCGGTGGCGGTGATGTAGAACGCGGTCGGCAGGTCGACCACGATCGCGTCGACCTGACCATTCTTCAGCGCCGACTTGGCCTGGTCGTTCTTGCCGTAGACGGCGGTGTCCCGGCTCGGCTTCACGACGTCCTCGATGTAGTCGAGGCTCGTCGTGCCCACCTGGGCGCCCAGCTTGAGGCGCTTGAGGTCCGCGACGCCCGTAGCCTTCGAGGCCGGGGAGCCCTTCAGCGCGATGACGGCCTGGCGTACGTCGTAGTAGCCGGACGAGAAGTCCACGGCCTTCTTGCGTTCGTCGCTGATGGAGACCTGGTTGATGTCGAAGTCGAAGGTCTTCTCACCCGGTGCGAAGGCCTTGTTGAACGGAACGCGCTCCCAGGCCACGGCGTCCTCGCCGTACCCCAGCTTCTTCGCCACGGCGTACGCGACGGCCGACTCGAAGCCCTCGCCGTCGGACGGGTCGTCGTTCTTGAACCACGGCTCGTAGGCGGGCTGGTCGGTGGCGATCGTCAGCTTGCCGGAGGTCTTCGTGGCGAGCTCGCCGTCGGCGCACGAAGAGCCGGTCGAGCCGGAGGGCTTGGCGGACGGGTCGGCCTCGGGCTGCGGGGCGCAGCCGACAGCGGTCGCGAGCAGGGCGACGGTGGCGCCGGCGAGGACGCGGCGCAGAACACGAGGGGTGAGAGACATGGCGGGAGGGTGGCAGCGATCTCCCCGGTTTGTCGAGGGCATTCCGTGATAATCCGCATGGTGGGAACAGGTGTTGCAATCTCGTGAACATGTGGGCGAGGGCAGCCGGGCCGCGGGTCGAGGGCGGGGGAACGAGAACCGGCGGCGGGGAGGCGGATGTGGCCGGGCCGCCGGCTGCCCTGCGGGGGTACACGAAGCTCTTCCCGTCAGTGCAGTTCGTCACCCAGCGGGGTTCCGGCCACTATCCGTGGCGCGACGACCCCGACCGATTCACCTCGACGGTCTCCGCGTTCCTGAACCCGGCCGATTCGATCTGATCCTGCCCGGCATGGCCGCCCTCGGCTGCGACTCTCCGGTTCCAGCAGGCGGCGCCGGGAGACGACGCCCAACGGGGCAACGGCCGAACTCGGCTCAGAATCGACCCAACTCACCGTCCCGGTAAGGGTTTTCTGGTCACTCCGTACTTCAGTCGCCTACGGTGATGCCGTCGGGCGGCCGTTCCGGTGCGGCGGCCGGCACGGATACGGGGCGAGGACCCGTCATACACAGTCGAGGAGAAAACGGTGTCGGTCGAGTCGGCCTCGGGGCTGGTACCCATCGATTCCAGCAGGCCGCACCCGGCCCGTATGTACGACTACTACCTGGGCGGCAAGGACCACTACGTGGTGGACGCCGAGGCGGCCGAGCAGGTGCTCGAACACACCCCGGACGCCCGCAGCTTCGCCCTCGCCAACCGGCTGTTCATGCACCGGGCCGTGCGGACGCTCGCCCGTGATCACGGGGTGCGGCAGTTCCTCGACATAGGCACCGGTGTGCCGACCGAGCCGAACCTGCACCAGGTCGCACAGGCCGAGGCCGCGGAGTGCCGGGTGTTCTACGCCGACAACGACCCGATCGTGCTGGCCCACGCGCGGGCCCTGCTGCGCGGAACCCCCGAGGGCCGCATCGCCTATGTGCAAGCGGACGTGCGGGAGCCGAAGTCCATCCTGGAGTCCTACGAGGCCCGGGCCACGCTCGACTTCGACCGGCCGATCGCGCTGAGCCTGTGCGCCCTGATGCACTTCGTGCCGGACGAGCACGGCGCGTACGAGGTGGTGCAGGAACTGGTCGACGCGCTGCCGTCCGGCAGCTTCCTCGTCCTCAGCCACGGCACCACCGACTTCGACCCGGAGGGCATGGCCCGTACCCAGGACGTGTACGTCCGTGCGGGCATCCCGATCCAACTGCGCTCCAGGGTCCGGACAGCCCGCTTCTTCGCCGGGCTGGACCTGCTGTCGCCGGGGCTGGCCGTGACGCATCGCTGGCACCCGGAGCCGGACCAGCCGCTGGCCGACCTCACCGACGCCCAGGCCGGCTGCTACGGCGGGGTGGCCCGCAAGCCGTGACCTCACCGCCCAGTCGCGCCGGTCCGTCCGGCGGGCGAGCGGTCCGGTCAGCGGATCAGGACCAGTACGAGTATCGCGAGGGCGACGACCCCAGCCGCAATCACCGACGCCTTCCACCTGCCCTCGTCCGACAGTCGGCGTACGGTTCTGAGGCGTCCGTCAGTGCCCCGGAAGACGTAGAACTCCTGGTGGGGGGAGCCGGGCAGCCTCGCCGTGACGACCGTCAGACGCCTGAGGACGACCTGCCGTTCCCTCTCATCCTTCCCGCGTCGCAGCTGTGACTCAAGGGCGGTGCGCTGGTCGAGGGAGAGGTCGCCGGGGAGAGTGTCGTCCGTGTCGAGGAGATCCTCCCGCCAGCCGCCGGCGTCCAGTTCCGACCCGATTCGCCTGGGTCGTGGGACGGGGGGAGTTATGGTCTTGGACCGCCGGGTCCACGCGATCCGTCCCGCGGTCCAGGACGTCAGGTTCCCGTGTCCCTCGCATGTGGTGCACTTCACGGTGCCCGTACGGCTGCACGCTGAGCACGGGATGCGCCCGGTCGCCGCGCACTCCGGACACCTGACCTTCCCCCAGCCCCGGCAGCCGGGGCACGCGCTGTCGGGCGTGTGGCATCCCTCGCAGGTCACCCGTTCGTCAGGACGGCCGGACTTGCCCGGCTTCGGAGGCCTGGGCGGGGTGCTCGGCAGACCGCCGTGCTTGAGGTACTGCGTGCACATGGCGACGCCCTGGCAGACGGTGCACACCTGGGCGGGTTCGCACGGACGGTACGTCATGCCCCGGCAGTCGGCGCACTGCCTTCGGCCGTTGCCGCAGTCGCAGGAACGAAGGTGCACCGTGCCGCGTTTGACCAGGTCGAGCGGCCGGTCGAGCGGTGACTCGCCGGGACCGAGTTTGTAGTCCTTCAGCACGTCGTAGGTCGGCCGGTCCGAGAGGCCGACGGTTCCCGGCCGGTGCCGCGTCTGCTCGGTGCGGTCCTCGACGCGGCGGGTGATCGTGCCCTCGAGAAGGTGTGAGCGGGTGAGCCGGAGGTCCTCGAGGGCCGGAGCGGGGTGTTTCCTCCGGCCGAAGCGCGTCAGGTGCGCGTCGATCGCCGCACGTATCTCCTCGTCGGACGGATCGTCTGCCGCCACGGCGTCACTCTCCCCAGTCGATCCCCTCCCGCCCACGTACGGGGCGGAACCGGTGCCGAGCGGAACAAGTGTGGCGGGAGCGGGTCGGCGGCAAAAGGGCGCAGAGACGGCGCGGGGACGAGCGAGCCGTCGTCGGCCCGGTCGGGAGAGCGATCGCGCACCGGGTTGAGCCGTTCGCCCCGTCGGGCTCTACCGCCGCGTGGGAGGATCGCTGACCATGAGTGCGTCCCCGGCCATACGGAGCCTGCGTGCCGCGGTTTTCGCCGCGGTGTGTGTGCTGCTGGCCGTGGCCGGGCACGGGCTCGGCACCGGGGACGTGCCGCCGCTGTGGGCGGACGGTGTCGGGTTCCTCGCCGTCTTCGCGGCCGGCTGGCTGCTCGGCGGCCGGGAACGGTCCCTGCGGGGCATCACCGCGGCCATGCTCGCCGTCCAGGCCGGACTGCACTCCGCGTTCTCCCGGACCACCACCACGGCCGACCCGGTCATGCGGATGAGCCGTGCGCAGATGACCCATGTGCACATGGCCCATATGCACATGGCCGGCCGGATGCCCGGCCCCACAGGCACCCACCCGCACACCATGACCCCGCACGCGGTCGTCGCGCATGTGCTCGCCGCGCTCGTCGCCTCCTGGTGGCTGCGGCGCGGGGAGGCCGCCCTGTGGTCGTTGCTGCGGCGGGCGGTCGCGCTGCTCCCCGGACTCGCGGCCTGGTGGGGCGGCCCGCCGGCGCCCTTCCTCCGGGCCGCGGCTGATTGTGCGGTGGCGGACGCCGTACCGCCGCGGACGCTGCTGCTCCGGCACGCGATGAGCCGCCGGGGGCCGCCCACCCGGATCCCGTACACCGTCTGACCCCATCGACTTCACTCCCGTACGGAGATCCGCTCACCCATGTCCACGACCCGCACCACCACCCTGCGCCGCGCCGGTCTCGGCGCCGTGCTCGCCGCCGCCGGAGTCCTGGCGGCGGCCGGTGCCGCCTCCGCGCACGTCACCGTCCATCCCGAGAGCTACGCCAAGGGCGCCACCGACGGCCTCCTGACCTTCCGTGTCCCCAACGAGGACGACTCCGTCAGCACCACGAAGGTGCAGGTGTACCTGCCGACCGACCATCCCGTCCTCGGTGTGCTGGTCCGTCCGCACGACGGCTGGACGCCGAAGGTGACCACCACCAAGCTCAGGACGCCGGTCAGGACCGACGACGGCACCATCACCGAGGCCGTCTCCGAGATCACCTGGACCGGCGGGAAGATCGGAGCGGGAGGGTTCGAGGACTTCGACGTCGCTTTCGGTCAACTGCCGGACGACACGGACGCGTTGACGTTCAAGGCGCTCCAGACCTACTCCGACGGCAAGGTCGTCCGCTGGATCGAGCAGGCCGAGGAGGGCGCGGACGAGCCGGAGAACCCGGCGCCTGTGGTCAAGCTCACGGCGGGCGACGAGAGCGGCGCGGCCCCGGCCGCGAAGGGCTCCGCGCCGACGGCCCCCGACAGCACCGCCGAGGCCGCCTCCGACAGTGACTCCACCGCGCGCGGTCTGGGCATCGCCGGTCTGGTCGTGGGCGCGCTCGGGCTGGCGGCGGCGGCCTTCGCGGTCGTACGCACGCGCTCCGCGCGCCCGTAGCGACGAGCAGCGACGAACGCAGAACGCAGAACGCCGAAGGGCCCGGACCACCAGCGGTGGTCCGGGCCCTTCGGCCGTCCGTTCGTCCGGGGGTGCCGACGGACGGGCGGACGGGCGGTCGTACGGTCAGTGCGCGGCCAGTTCCAGCACCTTCTGCTCGGCGTGGGCGGTCCGCTCGGGCCGGCGGGAGGTCGCCCACAGCCACAGCACGTCACGGCCGAACGACCACACCAGCAGCGCCAGCGCCAGCAGCGCCACCCCGAAGTCGGCCGCGTACGGCAGGAGTCCGGAGCCCGCCAGCAGCAACAGGACGCCCTGGAGCGCGGCGACGGTCTTGCGGGCGGTGCTCGGCGGCAGCGCGTTGTTCAGCCACGGCCACACCCGGGCGGCGGCGACGAAGGCGTAGCGCATACCGCCGATGAGCAGCACCCAGGGGCCGAGCTCCATGGAGACGTAGACGCTGAGCACCAGGATCAGGAACGCGTCGACCTCCATGTCGAAGCGGGCGCCCAGCGCGGTCGACGTGCCGGTGCGGCGGGCCACCTTGCCGTCGACGCCGTCCAGGATCAGGGCCACGGCGGTCAGGCCGACCAGGAGGGTGACCGGCGGCGTGCTCTCGAAGGAGTCGGCGACCAGCGCGGTCACTCCGCCGACCAGGGTCGCGCGACCGAGGGTGACCCGGTTGGCGGGGCCGAAGGAACGCAGTCCGGAGCGGTGCAGGGCGCGGGAGAGCACCGCCCAGGTCGCGATCGCGAACGTCAGGCCGGTCACCCAGCCCGCCGGGCCCATCCCGATCGCCGTGCCGAGCAGGGCCAGCAACAGGATCTGTACGCCCGCTCCCACAGCGGTCTCCTGCTGGACCAGCCTTGCGTCGTAAGTGTTGTTCAGGGCCACCGCACATCCTCCGGCCGAGTGACAGAGTCGATCAACGCCGCGTACTGTGCGCGGCCTGTGCACATCTCGGTACGTGAACAACGTGTCGATCGTTCAGGAGGATGCCGATGAACCGTTCCGCCCGCGCCTTCTGGCTCCGCTCACCGGGTCACGGCGAGGTCCGTGAACTCACCCTTCCGGAGCCCGCCGAGGACGAGGTGGTGGTGCGGTCGCTGTGGTCCGGGATCAGCCGCGGCACGGAGACGCTGGTCTTCCGCGGCGGTGTCCCGGCCAGTCAGCACGCCGTCATGAGGGCGCCGTTCCAGGAGGGCGACTTCCCCGGCCCGGTCAAGTACGGCTACCTCAACGTCGGCGTCGTGGAGGAGGGACCCGATGAGCTGATCGGCCGTACGGTCTTCTGCCTCTACCCGCATCAGACGCGTTACGTCGTTCCGGTGAGCGCCGTGACCGTGGTGCCGGACGGCGTGCCCGCCGAGCGGGCCGTGCTCGCCGGCACGGTGGAGACGGCCGTGAACGCGCTCTGGGACGCGGCCCCCCTGGTCGGCGACCGGATCGCCGTGGTCGGCGGCGGCATGATCGGCTGCTCGGTGGCCGCCCTGCTCGCCCGCTTCCCGGGCGTGCGCGTGCAACTCGTCGACGCCGACCCGGCGCGCGCCGCGGTGGCCGAGGCGCTCGGCGTCGGCTTCGCGACCCCCGAGAACGCCCTCGGCGAGTGCGACCTCGTCGTGCACGCCAGCGCCACCGAACAGGGCCTCGCCCGGTCCCTGGAACTGCTTCGCGCCGAGGGCACGGTCATCGAGCTGAGCTGGTACGGGGACCGCAAGGTCGCCCTGCCGCTCGGCGAGGCGTTCCACTCCCGTCGGCTCACCGTCCGCGGCAGCCAGGTCGGCACCGTCTCCCCGGCCCGCGCGAACCGCAGTTACGCCGACCGGCTCGCCCTCGCCCTGGACCTCCTCGCCGATCCGGCGCTGGACGCGCTGGTCACCGGCGAGTCCGCCTTCGAGGACCTGCCGGAGGTGATGCCGAGGCTCGCCTCGGGGGAGATCCCGGCGCTCTGCCACCGCGTGCGGTACGACAAGAGCGCCTGACCTCAGAAAAGAGTGAGAGACGGCTGAACACGGGGAAGCGAAGAGCCGTACTACACGGCATCCCCGGCGCGCTTCGGCCGGGGACCAGACGCGCCGCACCTGGAGGGTCGTCCGTTGTTCAGTGTCACCGTCCGCGATCACATCATGATCGCCCACAGCTTCCGCGGTGAGGTCTTCGGACCCGCGCAGCGCCTGCACGGAGCTACGTTCCTGGTGGACGCCACCTTCCGGCGCGAGGAGCTGGACGACGACAACATCGTCGTCGACATCGGCCTGGCCACCCAGGAACTCGGTGCCATCACCAGCGAGCTGAACTTCAGAAACCTCGACAACGAGCCGGACTTCGCGGGGATCAACACCTCGACGGAGTTCCTGGCCAAGGTCGTCGCCGACCGCCTGGCCGAGCGGGTCCACCTGGGCGCGCTCGGCGAGGGCGCCCGGGGCCTGACGGGCATCTCCGTCACCCTGCACGAGTCGCACGTCGCGTGGGCGAGTTACGAGCGTGCCCTGTGACCGACACGACCGTCGGGCACACGCCCCTCGCCTATGTGCCCGCACAGACCGCGGCCCGGAAGAACGGCGAGATCATCCCCATGTCCCTGCGCTCCGTGCACTTCGTGCTGCCGGGCGGTGTCGACGACCCGGCCGCGCCCAGCGGCGGCAACGCCTACGACCGGCGGGTCAGTCTGGACCTGCCCGGTTTCGGCTGGCAGGTCCACCAGCACGCCGTGCCCGGCAGCTGGCCCCGCCCCGGCGCCGCCGCCCGTACCGAACTGGCGCGCACGCTGAACCAGCTGCCCGACGGATCGGTGGTCCTGCTGGACGGGATCGTCGCCTGCGGTGTCCCCGAGATCATCGTCCCGGAGGCCGAACGCCTGCGGCTCGCCGTCCTCGTACACCTCCCGCTCGGTGACGAGACCGGTCTCGCCGCCGAGGTGGCCGCCGACCTGGACGCCCGCGAGCGCACGGTGCTGCGGGCGGTGTCCGCGGTCGTCGCCACCAGCGACTGGGCGGTCCGCCGCCTGGTCTCGCACCACGGCCTCGCCCCCGACCGGGTCCATGCCGCCGCCCCCGGCGCCGACATCGCCCCCCTCGCCTCCGGCACCGACGGCGTCTCCCGGCTGCTGTGCGTCGCCGCGGTCACCCCGCGCAAGGGGCAGCACCGGCTGGTCGAGGCGCTCGCCGCGGCGGCCGACCTGCCGTGGAGCTGCGTGTGCGTCGGCGGGCTGGGCCAGGACCCCGAGTACGTCGCCCATCTGCGGAACCTGATCCGCGAGCACGGCCTGGAGGACCGGCTGCACCTCGCCGGACCGCAGGCCGGAGCCGAACTCGACGCCAGCTACGCGGCCGCCGACCTGATGGTCCTCACCTCCTACGCCGAGACGTACGGCATGGCGGTCACGGAGGCCCTCGCGCGCGGCATCCCGGTGCTGGCGACCGACGTCGGCGGCCTCCCGGAGGCCGTGGGCCGCGCCCCCGACGGCGGCGTCCCCGGCATCCTCGTCCCGCCGGAGGACCCCGCCGCGCTCGCCGCCGAACTGCGCGGCTGGTTCGGCGAGGCGGACGTACGGCGCCGTCTCAAGGCCGCGGCCCGCGGCCGCCGGGCCGCCCTCGGCGGCTGGGCGGCGACCGCCAAGACCCTCGCCGGTGTACTGGGCCGGCTCCCGAGCGAACCCCGGAGGGCGGCATGAGGAAGACGACGGCCACACCTGCGGACCTGGCGCGGCGCGTGCAGGTCATCCCCCCGCAGCCCGGCCCACGGGAGGCGGCGGACACGGTGGAAGCGATCGGTACGGGAGCTGTAGTGGACGCAACGGGCGTGACGGACGAGGTGACCGCGACGGACGCGGTGATCGGGACGGACGCGGTGATCGCGGGTGCCGGGCCGGTCGGCCGGTCCGAGGAGCGGGCCACCGTACGACTGCGGGAGAGCGGCCCCGACGAACCGCCGCGCTACGCCCCCGAGTGGCTGGAGCTGCGCGAGGGCGCCGACGCCGCGGCGCGGTCGCTGGACCTGCTGGACCCGCTGCGCGTACGGCTCGCCAACCTGCCCGGCCGGGCCGGGTCCGTCATCCACGACCTGGGCTGCGGCACCGGCTCGATGGGCCGCTGGCTCGCCCCCCGTCTCGACGGCGCCCAGCACTGGGTCCTGCACGACCGCGACCCCTACCTGCTGCACTTCGCCGCCGTGGCCTCCCCGCGGTCGGCCGCCGACGGCAGCCGGGTCACCGTCGAGACGCGGCGCGGCGATGTCGCCCGGCTGACCCCGGACGCCCTGGCCGGCGCCTCGCTGGTGACGGCCTCGGCCCTGCTGGACGTCCTCACCCGCGAGGAGGTCGACACCCTGGCCGCGGCCTGCGCGGGCGCCGGGTGCCCGGCGCTGCTGACGCTCTCCGTCGCCGGGCGCGTCGAACTCACCCCCGCCGACCCGCTGGACGCGGAGATCACCGCCGCCTTCAACGCCCACCAGCGGCGCGACGGGCTGCTCGGTCCCGACGCCGTCACGGTCGCCTGCGAGGCCTTCTCCGCGCACGGCGCGACGGTGAAGCTGCACCCGAGCGCCTGGCGGCTCGGCCCCGACGAGCGCGCGCTGACCGCCCAGTGGCTGCGCGGCTGGGTCGGTGCCGCCGTCGAGGAACGCCCCGAACTCGCCGAACGCGCCGAGGCCTACCTCGCGGACCGGCTCGCCGCCTGCGCGGCCGGCGAGCTGACCGTCGTCGTCCACCACAGCGACCTGCTGGCACTGGCCCGGCCGACAGGCGGAGCGGCGTCATGACCGCGGAGACGGCGGGCGCGGTCGTGCCCGCGGTGGCACGACCGGTGCCGCGGACCGGCGCGGGCCGTCCGGCGACCCGGGCCGCCGGGGCCCGGGCCCGTACCGGTGCGATCGGGTCCGAGGGCCGCGACGCTGCCGACCGGGCCGACTCGGCCGTACGCGGCGAGCAGCCCGTACGCGCCGAAGCGGCCGTGGCCGGCGAGCGGTCCGGGTCCGCCGACCCCGTACGGGCCGAGCGCGCCGCCGCGGCGGACGCCTCCGCGTCCGCCGTCTCCGAGTCCGTCGTCTCCGCGCCCGCCGTCTCCGCGAAGCGTTCCCGGGCCGTCCTCGCCCGGTTCGACTCCCGGGCGGTGCGCACCCATCTGGGCACCGTCGTCGGAGTCGCCATCCTGGCCGTCCTGCTGTGGCGGCTGGGCACCGGTGTCTTCCTGGACGGACTGCGGCGGATCGACGCGGTCACCCTGCTGGTGTCGGTCGCCATCGGCGCGGTCACCACGGTGTTCAGCGCGTGGCGCTGGGCACTGGTCGCCCGGGGCCTGCGGATCCACCTGCCGCTCGGCCCGGCGATCGCCGACTACTACCGCGCGCTCTTCCTGAACGCCGCCCTGCCCGGCGGCGTCCTCGGCGATGTCCACCGGGCCGTCCACCACGGACGCAGCGCCGGTGACATCGGGCGCGGGGTGCGGGCGGTGGTGCTGGAGCGGGTCGCCGGGCAGATCGCGCTCACCGTGGCGGGCGTAACGGTCCTGCTGGCGCTGCCGTCCCCGGTCATGGCCGACGTCCGGCACCTCGCGCCGCTCGTCGGCCTCGGCCTGCTGGGCGCGCTGGCCGTCTTCGCCGCCCTGCGGTTGAACCGTGCCCCCGCGCAGTCGCGTCGCGGGCGGGCGCTGCGCGCGACGCTCGCCGAGGCCCGGGAGGGACTGCTGTCCCGGCGCAACGGGCCGGGTGTCGCGCTGTCCTCGGCGGTCGTGCTGGCGGGCCACCTGACGATGTTCGTGCTGGCCGCCCGGGTGACCGGGTCCGGCGCGTCCGTCCTGGTGCTGCTGCCGCTGGCCGTGCTCGCCCTGGTCGCCATGGGCCTGCCGCTGAACGTCGGCGGCTTCGGTCCCCGCGAGGGCGTCACGGTCTGGGCGTTCGGCGCCGCCGGGCTCGGCGCGAGCAACGGGCTGGCCGTCGCCGTCGTGTACGGGGTGCTCAGCTTCGTCGCCGCCCTGCCGGGCGCGCTGGTGCTGGTCGTGCGCTGGTACCAGGGCGTGCGGGCGGGCGGCGGCACGGCCGTGGCGGACGCGTCCGCCGAACCCGTCGCACCGGACGGGCCGGCCGGGTCCGCCACGGCGGAAGCCGCGGCCGGAACCGTCGTACCGGAACCGGCCGCCGGCCGCACACCCGACGAGCACTACCGTCCGGCGGCCGCCCCCGAGTCGGTGCCCGAGACCTCGCCGGAGTCCGCGCCGGAGTCCGCGGCATCGCGTCCGGTGAGCAGTGAGAAATACGCGCCGAAGGAATCGGTGAGGGCGGCCAGCAACGCCTTTCCCTTTTCCGCGGAACCGAGGGACGGACGCCCGATGACACCGGAATCGGTATAGGCGGACATTCCCGTGGTGAGGAGATGACGACGGTCGTCCGCGACGAAATCGGCGGACTCGTAACCAGGACGGATCAATTCGGGATGAGCGTGCAGCAGGACGGAGGTCTCGATTTCTCCCGCGTGCATGTCGGTCAGCAACGAGGTCTGCACCCCGGCCCGCTCCCGGGCCGCCTCCCAGTCCTCCGCGGCCGGGAACAGCGCCATCCGCTCACCGCGCGCGGAGGCCTCCTGGACGACGTTGCCCAGCACGTAGTTGCCGCCGTGACCGTTGACCACCACCAGGACCTCGACGCCCGACCGGCGCAGCGACTCGGCGATGTCCCGCACCACCGTGTGCAGGGTGGCCGCGGAGATGCTGACGGTCCCCGGCCAGGCGGCGTGCTCGTGCGAACAGGAGATCGTCACCGGCGGAAGGAGGTGCACCGGGTACGCCTCGGCGATGTCCCGGGCCACGGCACAGGCGATCAGGGTGTCGGTCGCCAGCGGCAGGTACGGACCGTGCTGCTCGAAGCTGCCGACGGGAAGGACGGCTACCTGTGTTGAGCCGCCCGCCCCCCGCGTCCGTACGTCTTCCGTAGTGTCCGTCGGCACCAAGCCGTATGCCGCGGCACGCGCGCCCGAACCACTCATTTCTTCACGGCCTTTCGTCTCTGCTTAGGAATCAGATCATGACAGACAACATCGGCGTACTCGGCAAGAAGTCCGCGCAGCGCACGGGCGTGGAACGCGTTGTGAATGCTCCGCTGCCCACCGTGTACGGGAAATTCCAGGCGATCGGTTACATGGACCACGACCGCGGCGACGAGCAAGTGGCCCTGGTCTACGGCGACATCGGCGCCGAGGGCGTGCTCACCCGGCTGCACTCGGAGTGCCTGACCGGCGACGCGTTCGGCTCCCAGCACTGCGAGTGCGGCGACCAGCTCGCCGCCGCGCTGCGTGCCGTGGTCGCCGAAGGCAGCGGCATAGTCGTCTACTTGAGGGGTCACGAGGGCCGCGGCATCGGCCTGCTCGGCAAGCTGCGCGCGATGGCCCTGCAGGCGGAGGGGCTGGACACGGTGGAGGCGAACCTCGCGCTGGGCCTGCCGGTGGACGCCCGCGACTACGGGGTGGCCGCCGGGATCCTGAACGACCTCGGGGTGCGTTCCGTCCGCCTGATGTCCAACAACCCGCGCAAGCGTGAGGACCTGGTGCGGCACGGCATCCAGGTCGCCGAGACGGTGCCGCTGCTGATCCCGCCGTGCGAGAACAACATCACCTATCTCAGGACCAAGCGGGAGCGTCTCGACCACGTGCTGCCGCACCTCGACGCGGTGGCGCACTGGTCCTGACCGCGTTCCACGCGGCGTCCGGACGCGCCGGCGCCAGCGACAACGCCGGCGCCAGCGACAACGAAGGCTCCGGCGACAGTGAAGGCTCCGGCGAAAGCGTCGGCGACAGTGTCGGCAACGGCCCCGGCTCATCCCATGCCGGGGCCGCCCGCCGAGAGGAGCCGCGTCGTCAGTGCGCGGCGGCCTCGTGCACCAGCCGCTTCAGGTCCTGGTAGAGCGCGTGCGAGGACCGCGGGCGCACCTGGGTCAGGAACTGCACGCTCAGGTCGCGGCTCGGGTCGACCCAGAACGTCGTCGTGGCCACCCCGCTCCAGCCGTACATGCCGAGGCCGGTCGAGGCCTTGGTCCGGGCCGGGTCGATGACCACGGAGACGCCCAGACCGAAGCCGACGCCCTCGTTGCCCGGCTCGTCGTGGGCCGGGCGGCTGCCGAAGGTCCGCATGTCGACGCCGCCGGGGAGCTGATTGCTCGTCATGAGGTCCACGGTGTCTGCGGAGAGCAGCCGGACGCCGTCGAGTTCCCCGCGGCGGCGCAGCAGTTCGGTGAACCGGTGCACGTCGTACGCGCTCGCCACCATGCCCCCGCTGCCGGACAGGAACCGGGGCCGTCCGCGCAGCGGCAGCCCGGCGATCGGCTCGATGCCGCCGTCGCCGGTCTCGCCGTACAGCTCCGCCAGCCGCCCCGCCCGGTCCGCGGGGACGCAGAACCCGGCGTCCGTCATCCCCAGCGGGCCGAAGACCCGCTCGGCGAGGAAGACGTCGAGCGGCTGCCCCGACACGACCTCGATCACCCGGCCCAGCACATTGGTGGCGACCGAGTAGTTCCACTCGGTGCCCGGCTCGAACTGCAACGGCAGGCTCGCGTACACGTCGATCGTCTCCGCCAGGTCCGCGCCCGCCGGCACCGACGACTCCAGACCGGCCGCCCGGTAGAGGGCGTCCACCGGGTGCGAGCGGTAGAAGGCGAAGGTCAGACCCGCCGTGTGGGTGAGCAGATGACGGACCAGGATCGGCCCGTCGGCGGGCCGGGTGCGCATCGCGTCGCCGGACCCGTCGACGTACACCTGCGGGTCGGCGAAGGCGGGCAGATGACGGGCGACCGGGTCGTCGAGCGACAGCCGGCCCTCCTCCATCAGCAGCAGCGCGGCGACGGTGGTGACCGGCTTGGTCATCGAGTAGATCCGGTACAGCGTGTCGGACTCGACGGGCAGACCGGCGGCGAGGTCGCGGTGACCGTAGGTGGTGAGGTGGGCGACCCGGCCGCCGCGGGAGATCGCCACGAGGTAGCCCGGCAGCCGGCCCTCCTCGACCTGCTGGACGAAGTGCCGGTCGAGCCGGTCCAGTGCCTCGGGATCCAGTCCGACCTCACCCGGGTCGACCTCTTGTCGCAGCTGTGCCATCGTTCTCCTCCGGTCGCGCGCGTACGAGGTGCCGTCGGGCATACCCGGCCTCGACCACCTCGTTCCTCATGGTCGCGCAGGTATACGTGAACCGGACCCGTCGGTGCGATGTTCGGCCGGTGTCGTGACGGAACACACGGGCAGCGCCCGGCCCACGACCGCCCCCGCCACGGCCACGACCGCGAGGACGGGCAGCGGCGCGCGGCTCCCGCCGAGCGCCATGCACGTGGTGGCCACGGCCGTGCCGAGCACCGGCCCGACGTTCATCGCGGTCTGCTGGAGCCCGCCCGCCACCCCGGCCGACTCGACCGGCGCCCGGCGCACGACGACATGGGTGCCCGCCACCATCAGCGTGCCGAACCCGGCGCCCAGCAGCGCGAAGCCGGCGCACAGCGCGGGGGCCCCGGTGGCCCGCCACAGCAGCAGGATCCCCGACGCGAGGACGACCGCCGCCGCCATGGTCGTACGCCGGGCGCCGCAGCGGCGCAGCAGTACGGCGCAGGCGGGCGCTGCCGCCACCATCAGCGCGGCCAGCGGCAGGCTGACCAGGGCGCTGTGGAACGGGTCGAGACCGAGGTCGTACTGGAGGCGGTAGACGCAGGCGAACAACGTGCCGTGCAGCGCGGCCGACGCGGCCACCAGCACGCCGAGGGCCGCCGCGACGGCGGGCGCACCGACGACGGCCGGCGGGACCAAGGGGTCCGAGGCCCTGCGCTCGTGGCGGACGAAGGCGGCCGCGGCGACGGCGGACACGGCCAGGCCCGGTCCGGCGGCCGCCGTCCAGCCGGACTCCGGCAGTGCGACGAGGGAGTGGACCAGGCAGGCGAGGCAGACCGCGAGCAGCAGGGCGCCGGGCAGATCCAGGCGTCTCGGCGTGACCGGACCGGAGGGCGCGGTCGGCGAGGCCGGTGCGAGCGGTGGGGCGCACGCGGGGCGCGGCCGGTCGTGGACGGTGAGCGCGAGCGTGCCGAACAACAGCGCGGGCAGGACGTTCACGAAGAACACCGCCCGCCAGCCCACGGCGGTCACCAGTGCCCCGCCGACGACCGGTCCCGCGGCGGCCGCCAGAGCGATCGCGGCCGTGCGTACGGCGATGGGCAGCCGGAGCCGGTCGGGCGGGAACGCGGCCCGCAGCATCCCCAGGGTGGCCGGTTGCAGCAGAGCGCCGAACACCCCCTGGGCGACCCGCAGTCCGATCACCCAGCCGATGCCGGGTGCCAGGCCGATGCCGGCCGACACGGCCCCGAACCCGAGCATCCCGACGCCGAAGGCACGCCGGTGTCCGTAGCGGTCGCCGAGCCGCCCGGCGAACACCAGCAGACCGGCGACGGCGATGAGATAACCGGTGCCGGTCCACTGGACCTGCGCGAAGGAGGCGTCCAACTGCCTTTGCAGCGTGGGCTGCGCGACGGTGAGGACGGTGCCGTCCAGGGCGACGATCGCGGCCCCCGCCACACTTCCGGCGAAGGCGATCCGGCGGCCGACGGGAGTCGGCGGGAGGACGGCCGGGGGAGGGGAGTCCAGGGGCCGGACGGGTTTCACGCGGGGGCCTCCGGTCCGAGGTGCGCGTCGAGCGCGGCCCGCAACATCGGGGTGAAGTCCGCCGATCCGGTGGCGAGTTGCAGGCTGCCCCAGCTCCAGAGCTGGGCGACGCCGTGCAGGTTCGCCCACAGCGCGCCCGCCACGGTCGGGGCGTGCGCGTCCGGCCGGACCCGGCCGACCAGATCCACCAGGACGCCGAAGAGCGGAAGGCTGGTGTCGCGCAGCCCCAGATGCCCGCTCTCCAGCAGATCGTGACGGAACATCAGCTCGTACATCCCCTGGTTGCCGAGGGCGAACTCCAGGTAGACCCGGCCGAGCCCGGTCAGCTGCGCCCGCGCGGCGGCGGCCGGCTCCTCCCCGGTTCCGGCGACCTCCCCGAGGGCCGTCGTCGCCCTGTCCGCGAGCTCGGCGAAGCCGCGGCGCGCGATGGCCGACAGCAGCTCCAGATGGGTGGGGAAGTGGCGGCGCGGGGCGCCGTGCGAGACACCGGCCCGACGGGCGATCTCGCGCAGGGTGAGCGCCTGGGCGCCTTCCCTGGCGACGAGCTCGACACCGACGTCGACCAGGCGGTCCCGCAGTCCCGCAGAAGGTTCCGTCGTAGACATAGACACTGTCTACCAGACGTCCGTGGACAGTGTCTGTCATCGAGGTCGGCGAGCTCGCCCGGACCGGGAATTCCCGCACCGGAGAGTTCCGTTGTCCATGTCATGACTCAGGACGCGACGCAGGACGCACTTCTGAAGCTGCTCTCCGAGGGCCACGGCGGGGTGCTGGTCACCCTCAAGGGCGACGGACGCCCCCAGCTGTCGAACGTCAACCACGCCTACTACCCCGACGAGCGGATCGTCCGGGTCTCGCTGACCGACGACCGGGCCAAGACCCGCAATCTGCGCCGGGACCCGCGCGCTTCGTACCACGTGACCAGCGACGACCGGTGGGCCTACGCGGTCGCCGAGGGCACGGCCGAGCTGTCGCCCGTGGCGAAGGACCCCCATGACGACACGGTGGAGGAGCTCGTGCGCCTCTACCGTGACGTCCAGGGCGAGCACCCCGACTGGGACGACTACCGGGCGGCCATGGTCCGCGACGGCCGGCTCGTGCTGCGGCTGCGGGTCGAGCGGGCCTACGGGATTCCCCGGGCGTAGGCCCGCCCGGGCAATCCAGTCAGGCCGTCACCGACTCCGTCTCGGTCTCCGGCTGTGACGTCCGGGCCGCCGGGCGTGCGCCGAGAAGTTCCGCCGGTACCCGGTGGGTCTCGCGGGCCGTCAGGGCGGCGATCACCGGCGGGACGCACAGGGCGGCGGTGAACAGGCCCACCGACGACCAGTCGTCGCCGTCCGGTCCGGCGATCTGCGCGGCGAAGGTGACCGCGAACCCGGCCACGGCGAAGCCGATCTGGGTGCCGATCGCCATGCCGGACAGCCGGACCCGGGTGGAGAACATCTCGCCGTAGAAGGAGGGCCACACGCCGTTCGCGGCGCTGTAGACGACTCCGAAGGCGAGGACGCCCAGCAGCAGGATCAGCGGGTAGGAGCCCGTGGAGATCGCCCACAGGTAGAGGAACATCGTCACCGCGCTGCCGGCGGCGCCGACGAGGTAGACCGGGCGGCGGCCGATCCGGTCGGACAGCGTGGCCCACAGCGGGATCGCGGCCAGCGCGACGAGGTTGGCGAGCGCGCCCACCCACAGCATGGCGGAGCGGCTCATCCCGACCGCGTCGCTGGTCGCGTACGCCAGCGCCCACACCGTGAAGATGGTGCTGACCGAGGCGATCAGCGCGCCCGCGATCACCCGCAGCACGTCCGCCCGGTGCTCGCGCAGCAGCACCGCCAGCGGCAGCTTCGCGACGCCCTCCTCGGCGGCCTGCCGGGTGAAGGCGGGCGTCTCCTCGAGCCGGTGCCGGATGACGAAGCCGACGACGGCGACCGCGACGCTCAGCCAGAACGGCAGCCGCCAGCCCCAGGACAGCAGTTGGTCCTCGGGCAGCGCGGCGACCGGGATGAAGACGAGGGTGGCGATCAGCTGTCCGCCCTGGGTGCCGCCGAGGGTGAAGCTGGTGAAGAAGCCCCGCCGGCCGGGCGGTGCGTGTTCCAGCGTCATCGAGCTGGCGCTGGCCTGCTCGCCCGCCGCCGAGATGCCCTGGAGCACGCGGCACAGCACCAGCAGGACGGGGGCCAGGGTGCCGACCTGGGCGCGGGTGGGCAGACAGCCGATGAGGAACGTCGACAGGCCCATCAGCAGCAGGGTGAAGACCATGATCTTCTTGCGGCCGAGCCGGTCGCCGAAGTGGCCGAGGAAGAGCGCGCCGACCGGCCGGGCGGCGTAGGCGACGCCGAAGGTGGCCAGGGACAGGAGGGTCGCGGTCGCCGGGTCGGACTCGTCGAAGAAGACCTTCGGGAAGATCAGCGCGGCCGCGCTGCCGTAGATGAAGAAGTCGTAGTACTCCAGGGCGCTGCCGATCCAGGCGGCTGCCGCCGCCTTCGTCGGCTGGCCGACGGGCGCGGTGGGGTCGCTGGGTGCGACGGGGACGGACACGGCTTGCTCCTTCGGGGGGCCTCCACCGTGGGTGGAGTGGGCGACGGGGGAGAAGTGCCGGTTCCCTGGGGTGACGGGTCGGCTGCACCGGGCGCTACCCGGTTAATTAACCCACTGGATAGTTAGTAGCGGTTGGCTACGGATGTTGCTGCCGCGTTTCCCGGGTGTCAAGAGGTCGTGCCGAAGGAACTCGGCCGGCCGACTCGGCCGGCCGAGCCGGCGTTCAGTCCGTCGTGCGGTCCGCGGTCAGGTAGGCGATCACCATGTCGCCGAGCATGGCGCGGTAGTGCTCGCGGCGGGCCGGGTCGGTCAGGTCGCGGCCGAACAGGGCGCCGAAGGTGTGCCGGTTGGCGACCCGGAAGAAGCAGAAGGAGCTGATCATGGCGTGCAGGTCGACGGCGTCCACGTCGGCCGTGAACAGACCGGACTCCTGGCCCGAGGCCAGGATGCGGCGGATCACGTCGAGGGCGGGCGAGCCGATCTTCGCGAGCCGCTCCGAGGCCGCGATGTGCTCGGCCCCGTGGATGTTCTCGATGCTGACCAGGCGGATGAAGTCCGGGTGCTGCTCGTGGTGGTCGAGGGTGAGCTCGGCCAGCCGCCGGATGGCCGCCACCGGGTCCAGGTGCTCGACGTCCAGCTCCTGCTCGGCCTCGCGGATCACCCCGTAGGCCCGCTCCAGGACGGCCGTGAACAGCTGGTCCTTGCCGCCGAAGTAGTAGTAGATCATCCGCTTGGTGGTGCGGGTGCGGGCGGCGATCTCGTCGACACGGGCGCCGTCGTAGCCGGCGCGGGCGAACTCCTGGGTGGCGACGTCGAGGATCTCGGCCTGGGTGCGGGCGGCGTCACGGATGCGCCCGTTGGGTCGTGCCGGTTCGTCGACGCTGGTCATCGGGTTCCTTCGGGCGTAGGGCCAGTGCCGGTGATTCTAGAAGCAGTCACCGGCGCTGCCTCGGGGGTCTTCCCGGGATCTCCTTCGGCTGATATAGGTAACGTACTAGTTCGTACATTAGCGTCAGCTTCTCGTGACCCGCAGCCGTTCAGGAGGTCCCCCGTGACCAAGGACTCGAAGGACTCGTATCTCGTCGGACTGATCGGTTCCGGCATCGGGCCCTCGCTCAGCCCCGCCCTGCACGAGCGGGAGGCCGACCGGCGGGGGCTGCGCTACCTCTACCGGCTGATCGACATCGACACCCTCGGGGTGTCCCCCGAGGCGGTGGGGGAGCTGTTGCGGGCGGCGCGCGACCTGGGCTTCGACGGGCTCAACATCACCCACCCGTGCAAGCAGCTCGTCATCCCCCACCTCGACGCGCTCGCCCCGCAGGCCGAGGCGCTCGGCGCGGTCAACACCGTCGTCCTCGAGGACGGCCGCGCGGTCGGACACAACACCGACGTCACCGGTTTCGCCGCGTCCTTCGCGCGCGGACTGCCCGACGTCCCGCTGGAGCGGGTCGTACAGCTGGGCGCCGGGGGCGCGGGCGCCGCCGTCGCGCACGCCGCCCTCACCCTCGGCGCCGGGCGGGTCACGGTCGTCGACGCGTTGCCCGAGCGGGCGGCCGCGCTCGCCGGCTCCCTCTCCCGCCACTTCGGCCCCGGCCGGGCCGCCTCCGCCACCCCGGACCGACTGCCGGACCTGCTCGCCCGGGCAGACGGAGTCGTCCACGCGACCCCCACCGGCATGGCCGCCCACCCCGGTCTCCCCTTCCCCGCCGCACTCCTGCGCCCCGGCCTCTGGGTCGCCGAGGTGGTCTACCGCCCGGTCGACACCGAGCTGCTGCGCACCGCCCGCGCGCTCGGCTGCCAGACCCTCGACGGGGCCGGGATGGCCGCCTTCCAGGCCGTGGACGCCTTCCGTCTGTTCACCGGACGGGAACCCGACAGCGCGCGGATGCTCGCGGACATCGCGGAACTGGCCGGAGCCGGAGCCGGAGCCGGAGCGGGAGCCGGAGCGGGCGCGAGCGTCGCGCGGACCCCGAAGTAGACAGCAGAGAGAGGTACCGCCGTGCGTACGTCCATAGCCACCGTCTCCCTCAGCGGATCCCTCACCGAGAAGCTCACGGCCGCCGCCCGCGCCGGCTTCGACGGTGTCGAGATCTTCGAGAACGACCTGCTCGCCAGCCCCCTCGCCCCCGAGGGGATCCGCACCCGCTGCGCCGACCTCGGCCTCACCGTCGACCTCTACCAGCCGATGCGCGACATCGAGGGCGTGCCCGAGGAGGAGTTCGCCCGCAATCTGCGCCGCGCCCGGCACAAGTTCGAGCTGATGCGCAGGCTCGGCACCGACACGGTCCTCGTCTGCTCCAGCGTCTCGCCCCGCGCCGAGGACGACGACGCCCTCGCCGCCGCCCAGCTCGGCCGGCTCGCCGACCTCGCCCAGGACTTCGGCGTCCGCGTCGCCTACGAGGCGCTCGCCTGGGGCCGGCACGTCAGCACGTACGACCACGCCTGGCGCATCGTCGAGGCGGCCGGGCACCCGGCGCTGGGGACCTGCCTGGACAGCTTCCACATCCTGTCCCGGGGCTCCGACCCGAAGGGCATCGAGAGCATCCCCGGCGAGAAGATCTTCTTCCTCCAGCTCGCCGACGCCCCCCTCCTGGCCATGGACGTCCTGCAGTGGAGCCGTCACTACCGCTGCTTCCCCGGCCAGGGCGGCTTCGACGTCGCCGGGCTCGTCCGGCACGTGCTGCGCACCGGCTACGACGGCCCGCTCTCGCTGGAGGTCTTCAACGACGTCTTCCGGCAGGCCGACGCGGGCCCGACGGCGGTGGACGCCCAGCGCTCCCTGCGCGTCCTCCAGGAGACCGTCGGCCTGAGCACCCCGCCCGCCCCGGTCGTGCCCACCGGGGTCGCGTTCGCCGAACTGCTCACCCCGGACGCCGAACCGGTCGCGGCGCTGCTCACCGCCCTCGGCTTCGCCCGCACCGCCCGGCACCGCGGCAAACCCGTCGACCTGTGGCAGCAGGGCGAGGCCCGCCTCCTGGTCAACACCGGGCCGGCCGCCCGCCGTGACGGCACCGTCCTCGCCGCGATCGGCCTGGAGTCACCCGACCCGGCCGGTGCCGCCCGGCGCGCCGAGGCGCTGCTGGCCCCCGTGCTGCCCCGCCGGCGCGCCCCGCACGACGCCCCGCTCGACGCGGTCGCCGCCCCCGACGGCACGGAACTGTTCTTCTGCGCCACCGGCCGCCCCGGACACCCCGACTGGCGGGCCGACTTCACGGACACCGGAGACGGGACGGCGGGTATCGGCGTCACCCGCGTCGACCACCTCGCCCTGACCCAGCCCTGGCACCACTTCGACGAGGCGGCGCTCTTCCACCGCAGCGTCCTCGGTCTCCAGGCGCAGGACAGCGTGGACGTCGCCGACCCCTACGGCCTCTTCCGCAGCCGCGCCGTCACCGACCCCGACGGCAGCGTCCGTATCGCACTCGCCGTCGGCCCGGCTCCCGCGCAGGAGGAGGTCCGCGCCCAGCACATCGCGCTGGCCACCCCCGACCTGGTCGCCACCGCCCGCCGCTTCCGCGCGGCAGGCGGCCGTCCGCTGCCCGTCCCCGCGAACTACTACGAGGACCTCGCCGCCCGCTACGACCTCTCCGACGAGGACCTCGACACCTATCGGGACCTGGGCATCCTCTACGACCGCGACGAGCACGGCGTGTTCCGCCACTGCTACACCCACACCGTCGGCCGCGTCTTCTTCGAACTGGTCCAGCGCGACGGCGGCTACCGCGGCTACGGCGCCCAGAACGCCCCCGTACGCCTGGCCGCGCAGCACGCGGCACGGCGGCTCACTGGCGGCTGACGGTTCTGCTCACCCCGGCGAACACCGTGGTGGCCAGCACCCAGCCGGCGATGACCAGTGCGTACGACAGCGTCTGGTACCAGCCGTCCGGTGCGAACGCGTCCTCCTGCCCGAAGGAGATCACCGGGAGCAGCAGGTCGAGCGTGTAGAACACCGGGCTGAAGTGCGGTGCCTCGGACGCCTTGAGCGGGCGCGGATGGTGCAGGCCGTACGCGAGGGAGCCGGCCGCCAGCAGCGACAGCAGCCATACGGCGGCGCGCAGCGGGTGGAAGCCGTAGCCCACGGTGGCGTCCTGGACGTATCCCCACAGCCTGCCGTGGAAGGCGCGGGTGCCGCGGAGGCGGCGCTGCTTGGCGAGTTGCACGAGCCGGGCCGCGTGGTCGTCGCCGACGCGACGGTAGGCGGCCGTCAACTGCTCGTAGGCGTAAGGGACGTAGCCGTCGGCGTCGCGCTCCAGCATCGGCAGCCGGCGCTCGGCCGGCTCGTGCGGGGTGAGGGCGCCGTAGGTGAGATTGTTCAGCAGCACCTCCCCCGGCACGGATTCAGGTTCAAAGCTCAGGACCTCGATGTGGGAGCGGCGCAGATGGAGGACGCCCTCGATCGGCGCGCACCGGTGGAGCCACAGTTCCCCGATGACGCAGCTGCTGGCCCGCAGGGCGGTGCCGCCCGGGGTGGCCAGGTCGGCCCGCGTCAGGTCGAGGCGGCCGACGATCCGGGCGCCACGCAGGTCCACCGTGCCGCGGGCGCGCAGCCGCCTGGCCCGGACGTCCGCGTGGACGTCCAGCGTCTGCGCGCTCAGGGCGGTGCCGCCGGGGTTGTCGAACACGGCGCCTTCGAGGGTGACCGATCCGTCGACCTTGGCGCCGTCGAGGTGGGCTCCGCCCTGCGCGCGCAGTCCGGGGGCCCACAGATCGTCCCCGATCAACGACTGGTTGAGCTGGAGCACCGGCTCCGTGCCCTCCCGCGCGGTGAGTTCGGCCCGCTCCAGGAACAGGGCCGCCGCTATCTGGACGCCGCCCAGGCGCAGCGGTCCGCGCAGCCGGCAGTCCGTCAGTCGCAGCACGCCGTCGACTCGGGCACTGCCCATGCTCAGTCCGGGCAGGACCGAGCCGCGCAGGCTGAGCTGGCGCAGCCGGCTGCCGTAGAGGTCGGGGGCCTCGGTGAAGTGGCAGTGGGTGAGCCGCACCGGATGGTCGATCACCGCGTACGTCAGGTTCAGCGCCCCGGTGATCCGGGCGCCGGAGACCTTGAGGGACGGTATCTCCCCCTCTTCCCGCGGCGCGCGGATCAGCAGTGCCTTGAGCGCCGCGGCCCGCAGGGTGCGTTCCGGTCCCCAGGTGTCCCCGCCTGCCGCGTCCTCGTCCGGCACGGCCCGGAAGTCCACCGGCTCGCCGCGGGCGAACGCCTGCCACACCCGTCGTTCCGCCGCCGTCAGATCACTGGTCTCCATCAGCGGGGACTCTGACGTGCCCGGTGCCGGGTGTCAACCAACTACCCTGCGGGCCCGGTCCGTTCACCGAACGGACCGGGCCCGCGGGCATTCGCCCGGGCCGGGTGCGACACTCCGCCGCGACCGGGCCTACTTCGCCGACTCGACCGCGTGGCCGCCGAACTGGTTGCGCAGCGCGGCGATCATCTTCATCTGCGGCGAGTCCTCCTGACGGGAGGCGAACCGGGCGAACAGCGAGGCCGTGATCGCGGGCAGCGGCACCGCGTTGTCGATGGCCGCCTCGACGGTCCAGCGGCCCTCGCCGGAGTCCTCCGCGTAGCCGCGCAGCTTCTCCAGGTGCTCGTCCTCGTCGAGGGCGTTCACCGCGAGGTCGAGCAGCCAGGACCGGATGACCGTGCCGTCCTGCCAGGAGCGGAAGACCTCGCGCACGTCCGTGACGGAGTCGACCTTCTCCAGCAGCTCCCAGCCCTCGGCGTAGGCCTGCATCATGGCGTACTCGATGCCGTTGTGGACCATCTTGGAGAAGTGGCCGGCGCCGACCTTGCCCGCGTGGACATAGCCGTACGGGCCCTCGGGCTTGAGCGACTCGAAGATCGGCTGGAGCCGGTCCACGTGCTCCTTGTCGCCGCCGACCATCAGGGCGTAGCCGTTCTCCAGGCCCCACACACCGCCGGAGACGCCCGCGTCGACGAAGCCGATGCCCTTGGCGCCGAGCTCGCGGGCGTGCTTCTCGTCGTCCGTCCAGCGGGAGTTGCCGCCGTCGACGACCGTGTCGCCGGCCTCCAGCAGACCGCCGAGCTCGTCGACGACCGACTGGGTGGCGGCGCCGGCCGGGACCATCACCCAGACGACGCGCGGCGCCTGGAGCCCCTCGACCAGTTCGGCCAGGCTGCTCACGTCGGTGACGTCGGGGTTGCGGTCGTAGCCGATGACGGTGTGGCCCGCGCGGCGGATCCGCTCGCGCATGTTGCCGCCCATCTTGCCGAGACCGATGAGACCGAGCTGCATGTCAGTTCACTTCCTGAGAGTGCGGTAGGCGGCGACGAGGGCGGTGGTGGAGGGGTCGAGGCCGGGGACCTCGGCGCCCTCGGTCAGGGCCGGTTCGACGCGCTTGGCGAGGACCTTGCCGAGCTCCACGCCCCACTGGTCGAAGGAGTCGATGTTCCAGACCGCGCCCTGGACGAACACCTTGTGCTCGTAGAGGGCGATGAGCTGGCCGAGGACCGAGGGGGTCAGCTCGCGCGCCAGGATCGTGGTGGTGGGCCGGTCGCCGCGGAACGTCTTGTGCGCCACCAGCTCCTCGGGCACGCCCTCCGCCCGTACCTCCTCCGGCGTCTTGCCGAAGGCCAGCGCCTGGGTCTGGGCGAAGAAGTTGGCCATCAACAGGTCGTGCTGCGCCTTGAGTTCATCGCTCAGCTCACCGACGGGACGGGCGAAGCCGATGAAGTCGGCCGGGATCAGCTTGGTGCCCTGGTGCAGCAACTGGTAGTAGGCGTGCTGCCCGTTGGTGCCCGGCGTGCCCCAGACGACCGGCCCGGTCTGCCAGTCCACCGGGTTGCCGTCGCGGTCCACCGACTTGCCGTTGGACTCCATGTCCAACTGCTGGAGATAGGCGGTGAACTTGGAGAGGTAGTGCGAGTAGG
>NZ_JBVJMD010000066.1:0-39260 GCF_055584385.1 Streptomyces sp. NPDC104096 | reverse complement strand
CGCGTCCACCTGGGTGGACGCGCGCGCCCGGCGTGTCCCCTATGCAGAATTTGTCTGATTAGCGCGTACCGTCGGTCCATGCCCACGCCATACGGATCCCGCGGCGGCATGGCGTTCGGCGCGGAGGAGCTGCGTGTGCTCCGCCGTGCTCTCGCCCTCGCCCTGAACCCCGCCCCCGCCTCGGCCGAGGACGTCCAGGACTGTCTTCGTGTCGCCGAGTCCCTAGACGAGGCGATGCGCGAGGGCGCCCGGCTGCGCGCCTTCCTGGTGGCCGACCTCGCCCGGTACCGCGCCGCCCTGCCCGGCACCGCGAGCGGCTATCTCGCGCTCCTGGAGGAGGCGCTGGGGGCCGGGTACCGCCCCGACCCGGACGACCTCGCCGCGCTCCGGGCGCTGCGGGGCGGCCCCGTCGCCGCCGCCCTCCTCGACCGCTGCCGCACGCTCGCGGAGCAGGACGTGCGCGCCCGGCTCGCCCGGACCGCCTCCCGGCGGGCCACGGTGGGCGCCCAGGCGCCCGAAGCCGGCCCCGCGGCCATCTCGTCCGCCCCGACCGTCCCCGCCTCCCGTACCCGCCTTCTGGCGCTCCCCGGGGGCCTTTCCGGCGGTTCGCCCGGCGGCCTCTGCGCCGATGTCCGCACGGTCGCCGGGGAGGCGGCCGACAAGCCCCGGAAGGAACCCGCCGTGAAGCCAGCACCCGCCCGTCCCGGGCCCGCCCCGCAGGAGCCCGCTCCGGCCCGGCGCCCCGTCCCCACCCCGGGCGAGGTCTTCCCGCGCCGCAAACCGGCCGCACCGTCCGCGAGCCCGTCCGAGCGGCTCGCCGTGGGCTGACCGGCCCCGGGGCGCGGGGGGCGAGGCCGGCACCCGTCCGCCCCCTCCCGCGCCGGGTCCGCGTCCCCCGCCCCCGGCGCGGCGCCCCGGCGTGGCTACCCTGGGGGCATGGACTACGTCTCCGCGCTCGTGCCCCCGGTCGTGATGGCCGCGTTCTTCATCGGTCTCATCAGGGTGATCGTGAAGACCCAGGGCGGGGCCAACAAGGCCAAGGAGGACGCCGCCGTCGACGCGGCCCTCGCGCGCGCCGAAGGCGCCCGTCAGGCCACCTCCGCGCAGTCCGAAGCCTGAGCCCCCGAGCCGCTGAGCCACAGGGTCGCGGAGCTCCTCCGCGCCCTCCCCCGGCGTACGACGCGTGCCCGCGCAGCCAGGACCCCCGTCCTGTCGGTCGTGGGCACTTTCCCCGTCGTACGCCCTTTTTGTTCCCGTTTGCAGCTTAAAGTGCACGTCCGGGGCGCCATTGCCGGGATCTCCCACTATTGTTCTGAGCTGTGCCTCGCCCATTGGGAGAACTCGAAGACGCGGTCATGACGCGGGTGTGGAAGTGGAACCGCCCGGTCACCGTTCGGGAAGTCCTGGAAGACCTGCAGCGGGAACGGACCATCGCCTACACCACGGTGATGACCGTTTTGGACAATCTCCATCAGAAGGGCTGGGTGCGCCGGGAGGCGGAAGGCCGGGCCTATAGATATGAGGCGGTCTCCACCCGAGCCGCCTACGCGGCCGCGCTGATGAACGACGCCTGGGCGCAGAGCGACAACGCCGCGGCCGCTCTCGTCGCGTTCTTCGGCATGATGAGCGACGAACAGCGGCAGGCCCTGTCGGACGCCATGCGCATCGTCCAGGTGCCGGAAACGCCCGCGCCCGACCAGGCCCCCGATACAGCCGGCGATGCCGGTGATACGGACGCGCCCGATACGTCGTCGGGGGAGAACCCCGGCTCGGCGGCGAAGGGCGGCGGGCGATAGCGTCCGCTCATGCCAGAGAGCCCCGAAGTCGCTAAAACCATCACCGTCCGGCGGGCCCGGACCGGCGATGTCCCGGCCGTGCGCCGACTCCTTGACGCGTACGCCCGGGACGGCATCCTGCTCGACAAAGCGATGGTGACGCTTTACGAGGACATCCAGGAGTTCTGGGTCGCCGAACGGGACGACAACGCCGAGGTGGTCGGCTGCGGCGCGCTGCACGTCATGTGGGAAGACCTCGCGGAAGTACGCACCCTCGCGGTGAAGCCCGGCCTCAAGGGCCTGGGCGTCGGCCATCGACTGCTGGGGAAGTTGCTGGACACCGCTCGCCGGCTCGGCGTTCGCCGGGTTTTCTGTCTGACCTTCGAAGTCGACTTCTTCGTCAGGCACGGCTTCGTGGAGATCGGCGAGACGCCGGTCGACGCCGATGTGTACGCGGAACTCATGCGCTCCTATGACGAGGGTGTCGCGGAGTTCCTCGGTCTCGAACGAGTGAAACCGAACACCTTGGGCAACAGCCGGATGCTTCTGCATCTGTGATCGCCGGGCATCGCGCGGTTCCGCAAGGCATATTCCACCGGGGCACAAGCGAGGACAACCCAACGGACGCTGCCCAGGTTCCCTATGTCCGAAACGCGCATGTTTCCGGCGGCGGAGCGGCCCTTGGGTCTCTGCCGGGGGTTTGTGTTTTTCCCGCAAAAGCGGTTTGCTTTCCGACGTACTGCAGTAGTGGATATAACAAGGGGCGGTGAAACGGCGGACGCCGCAGACCCCCGGCCCTCACGTTTTCGATGAAAGGAAATCCGGTGGCACAGAAGGTTCAGGTCCTTCTTGTCGACGACCTCGACGGCGGCGAGGCGGACGAGACCGTGACGTTCGCGCTGGACGGCAAGACGTACGAGATCGATCTCACGACCGTCAATGCGGACAAGCTGCGCAGCCTTCTCGACCCCTATGTGAAGGGTGGTCGGCGTACCGGAGGCCGCGCTTCGGGTGGCCGTGGAAAGGCGCGCGCCGCTTCCGGTGGCAGCCAGGACACCGCGCAGATCCGCGCCTGGGCGAAGGAGAACGGTTTCGAGGTCAACGACCGTGGCCGTGTTCCCGCGATGATCCGCGAGGCCTACGAGAAGGCCAACGGCTGAGCGCCTGCGCGCCGCAGCCTGGCACGGTGGCACCACGTGGCCACCGTGTCCACGAGGCGTGCGAGGTCGGGGGCGCCCCCGCCCCCCACGGCCGACAGCGTCGGCAGCGACGCCTCGACCTCGCGTCCCGGCGCGGGGGGCCGCAACCACACCGCGGCCCCCTGAAGAGGCCGGCAGTCGTCCGGGGAGACCCGCGGGCCGCCGGCCGTCCCCGGAACGGGCGGTAGCGGCGCCTCGACGAACCCGCCCGCGCCGAGCGCCAACAGATCCGGCGCCAGCGCGCCCCACTCCAGCCAGTCCAGGAGTCCCGGCAGCTCCTCCGCGCTGCCGACGGCTGTCAGCAGCCGCATCCGGTCGCCCTTCAGCGCCACCGGGGAGTCCGGCGCCAGATGCCTCAGGGCCCCCAGGCCCGCCTCGGCGGGGACGTCCAGGACGTCGAAGCGCACGCCCGTGACCAGCCGTACCGGCTCTCCGGGCACGGTCGCCCAGCCCAGCTCGTTCTCGTACCAGTGCCGCGTCCGGTCGTCCGGCGCCGGGAGCCGACGGGAAAGGGGAGCCGTGGTGACTGAGCCAACCATGCCAAGTGCAACCGTCCCAAATCCCCCCGGGTTACGCTGGGTGCAGCGACGACTGCGCAGCGTGACGACTCAAGGGGGCGTGCGGGGGTGCGGGGAGGCGTGAGGTTGTTCGCCCGTAGCGGAGGGAATCGGTGCGCGCGGCATGGACTGTCCGCTCCCACGGGTAAGACATCCCTAGTGGGAGGGGGCGACACGCAGGAAAGGCCGTCTCACGTTCGCCATCGGCGTACTGCTGGTGAGGGTAACTGCCTGGCCTGCGGGAACATCGTCTCGCACCATCGGGTTGGAGCAGATGTCGGCGTTCGGGGTCAGGAGGCCAAGGACGGTGTCGGCAGTTGGAATGAGCGGTCCCCGCTCGCGGGACTAAGCTGCGGAAGGACAGGGAGGGGAAGTTCCCCCCACTGCCTGACCGCTCTGAGGAGCGATTAACGATGTTCGAGAGGTTCACCGACCGCGCGCGGCGGGTTGTCGTCCTGGCTCAGGAAGAAGCCCGGATGCTCAACCACAACTACATCGGCACCGAGCACATCCTCCTGGGCCTGATCCACGAGGGTGAGGGTGTCGCCGCCAAGGCCCTTGAGAGCCTCGGGATTTCGCTCGAGGCGGTCCGCCAGCAGGTGGAGGAGATCATCGGCCAGGGCCAGCAGGCCCCGTCCGGCCACATTCCCTTCACCCCCCGTGCCAAGAAGGTCCTGGAGCTGTCGCTCCGCGAGGCGCTTCAGCTCGGCCACAACTACATCGGCACGGAGCACATCCTGCTCGGCCTGATCCGTGAGGGCGAGGGCGTCGCCGCCCAGGTCCTGGTCAAGCTGGGTGCCGATCTCAATCGTGTCCGTCAGCAGGTCATCCAGCTGCTGTCGGGCTACCAGGGCAAGGAGACCGCCACCGCCGGCGGGCCTGCCGAGGGCACTCCCTCGACGTCCCTGGTCCTCGACCAGTTCGGCCGGAACCTCACCCAGGCCGCTCGTGAGTCCAAGCTCGACCCGGTCATCGGGCGCGAGAAGGAGATCGAGCGGGTCATGCAGGTGCTGTCCCGCCGTACCAAGAACAACCCGGTGCTGATCGGTGAGCCCGGCGTCGGCAAGACCGCCGTCGTCGAGGGCCTCGCCCAGGCCATCGTCAAGGGCGAGGTGCCCGAGACCCTCAAGGACAAGCACCTCTACACCCTCGACCTCGGTGCCCTGGTCGCCGGTTCCCGCTACCGCGGTGACTTCGAGGAGCGCCTGAAGAAGGTCCTCAAGGAGATCCGCACCCGCGGCGACATCATCCTGTTCATCGACGAGCTGCACACGCTGGTCGGTGCCGGCGCGGCCGAGGGCGCCATCGACGCGGCTTCGATCCTCAAGCCGATGCTGGCCCGTGGTGAGCTGCAGACCATCGGTGCGACCACGCTGGACGAGTACCGCAAGCACCTGGAGAAGGACGCGGCCCTGGAGCGCCGCTTCCAGCCCATCCAGGTCGCGGAGCCGTCCCTGCCGCACACGATCGAGATCCTCAAGGGTCTGCGCGACCGCTACGAGGCGCACCACCGCGTGTCCATCACGGACGAGGCGCTGGTCCAGGCCGCCACCCTGGCCGACCGGTACATCTCGGACCGCTTCCTGCCGGACAAGGCCATCGACCTGATCGACGAGGCCGGCTCCCGGATGCGTATCCGCCGGATGACCGCGCCGCCGGACCTGCGCGAGTTCGACGAGAAGATCGCCGGTGTCCGCCGGGACAAGGAGTCCGCGATCGACTCGCAGGACTTCGAGAAGGCCGCCTCCCTGCGCGACAAGGAGAAGCAGCTTCTCGCCGCCAAGGCCAAGCGGGAGAAGGAGTGGAAGGCCGGCGACATGGACGTCGTCGCCGAGGTCGACGGCGAGCTGATCGCCGAGGTCCTCGCGACCGCCACCGGCATCCCGGTCTTCAAGCTGACCGAGGAGGAGTCGTCCCGCCTGCTGCGCATGGAGGACGAGCTCCACAAGCGGGTCATCGGCCAGGTCGACGCCGTCAAGGCGCTGTCGAAGGCGATCCGCCGTACGCGTGCCGGTCTGAAGGACCCGAAGCGCCCCGGTGGCTCGTTCATCTTCGCCGGTCCGTCCGGTGTCGGTAAGACCGAGCTGTCCAAGGCGCTCGCCGAGTTCCTCTTCGGTGACGAGGACGCGCTGATCTCCCTCGACATGTCGGAGTTCAGCGAGAAGCACACGGTCTCGCGTCTCTTCGGCTCGCCCCCCGGCTACGTGGGCTACGAGGAGGGCGGCCAGCTCACCGAGAAGGTGCGCCGCAAGCCGTTCTCGGTCGTCCTCTTCGACGAGGTCGAGAAGGCCCACCCGGACATCTTCAACTCGCTGCTGCAGATCCTGGAGGACGGTCGTCTGACCGACTCCCAGGGCCGGGTCGTGGACTTCAAGAACACGGTCATCATCATGACGACCAACCTCGGCACCCGGGACATCTCCAAGGGCTTCAACCTGGGCTTCGCGGCCTCGGGCGACACGAAGACCAACTACGAGCGCATGAAGAACAAGGTCTCGGACGAGCTCAAGCAGCACTTCCGGCCCGAGTTCCTCAACCGCGTCGACGACGTGGTGGTCTTCCCGCAGCTCACCCAGGCGGACATCCTGCGGATCGTCGACCTGATGGTCGGCAAGGTGGACGAGCGCCTCAAGGACCGGGACATGGGCATCGAGCTCTCCCAGTCCGCGAAGGAGTTGCTGTCCAAGAAGGGCTACGACCCCGTGCTGGGCGCCCGGCCGCTGCGCCGCACCATCCAGCGCGAGATCGAGGACACGCTCTCGGAGAAGATCCTCTTCGGCGAGCTGCGTCCCGGTCACATCGTGGTCGTGGACACCGAGGGCGAGGGCGACTCCGCGACCTTCACCTTCCGCGGTGAGGAGAAGTCGGCGCTGCCGGACGTCCCGCCGATCGAGCAGGCGGCCGGCGGTGCCGGACCGAACCTGAGCAAGGACGCGTAAGCCCCGGAGCGACGCGAGAAGGGGGCCGGTGCTTTCCAGCACCGGCCCCCTTCGGCATGCCCGGGTGCGGTCGGCGCAGGCCCCGGAACGGGCCCCGGGACAGGCTGCTGGGACGCGTTCCAGGACAGGCGCCGGTACCCGCCCTAGGACAGCTGCCCGTCGTAGTCGGGCAGCTTGTACGTCTTCTCGGCGTGGCCGCCCGAGAGGTCGGTGGCGCTGTTGCCGATGTTCGCGATGATCGTGTAGCCCTTCGACTCGATGTCGACACGCTGGGCGGTCTTGTAGGCGGCGACGTCCTTGAAGAGGTCGAACAGTCCGCGCACGTAGAGACCGGAGACCTGGTAGCCGTCGTGCTCCAGGTTGTACTCGGTGGGCAGGTAGACGATCCCCGGCCGGGCGGTGACGAAGAAGACGGAGACGCCGTGCTCCTGGGCGTACCGGGCGACCGCCAGGACCGGCTTGTTGGCCGGCTGCGGGTAGCTGAAGCCGAAGTCGGTCTCCAGCGCGGTGTTGTCGATGTCGAGCACGACGGCGGGCTTCTCGCCCGGCCGGGCGGCGGCGATGCGCTGCTCCAGGTACGGCAGGGCCTGGTCCATCACGGTCTGGCAGTCCCGCTGCCAGGTCGCGTAGTCGGTCTTCGTGGCGGCGGCCGAGGCGGTGGTGTCCGCCGTCGCGGCCTCGGCGGGGGCGGCCGTCGCCACCAGGGCGGCCGCGCAGACGGCGGCGGCCGACATACGGCGGGTCCAGGAGCCTGTGTTCATCGGTGGGGGGTCCTCTCACATCCGTGCACGGCCGGGGTCATGGGCATGATCGTGGGTGAGGGTGGCGCGAGAGGAACCGTAGGGTTACCGGGCAGTAGGCGTACAGAGACGTGCGTCACAAAGCGGCGGGAACCGCGCTCAGTTGAGGCAGGGGCGTCCGGGGTGCCCGCAAGTCGGCCCCGGAGGGCGTGATCTGGGGACCCGTCAGAGTCCCGGTGCTGCGACGCGGTGGCGCCGAATGCCAATTCGGCGCCTGCGGGGGCCGGTTCGCCCACCCGTTCCAGGAGGTCCCGGGGCGGTTTCCGCGGCGTAGCCCGCGTCACATTTCCGGACCCCTCGATCTCGCCGCCCGGTGACAAGCGGCACAGGCGATTTGTTCCCTACTATCCCGGTTAGTGAAACCCCAGATAATGACAAATCGGACATTCGCTCTCAAGTCCCTACGGTCTTTCCCGTGCCCTTGGGGTTGCCGCGCCGAATGGGGGTTGTGTCAAGAAGTGCGCATTTTGGTGGATGTTTACTACCTATCGTCGTAGATAGCACGTTTGAGCGCAGATGGGGCCACGGGTTACCAAGGTGTGGCCACCCCGGGCGAACGTCTGAACGCCGGGTGGCGATCCTGTCCCCGAAGTCGTGAGGTTCCGATGTCTCAGCGTGTCTCGTCCCGTAACGCCCGCACGTCCCTGCTCCGCAACCGCGTCGCCGTTCTGGGGGCGGGCCTGGGGATGTCGGTCATGCTGGGAGCCGGGGCCGCGTCCGCCGCCGTTCCGGCCGCGGCTCCGGCCGCCGCCAAGTCGGTCGCGCCGGGGGCCGCGTGGGTCAAGCCGGTGAAGTACTACGCGCTGAGCGCCACCTTCAACCAGGCCGGCGGGATGTGGGCGCACAAGCACTCGGGCCAGGACTTCGCCGTGCCGAGCGGCACCGACGTCGTCGCCGCCTCCGGCGGAACGGTCGTCAAGGCCGGTGGCCGGGGCGCCGGTGACGGCCCGGCCTACGGCAACGCCATCGTCATCAAGCACGCCAACGGCCTGTACTCGCAGTACGCCCACCTGTCCCGCATCGACGTGCGAATAGGTCAGTACGTCGGCGCCGGCCAGCACATCGCCCTGTCGGGCAACACCGGCAACTCCAGCGGCCCGCACCTGCACTTCGAGATCCGCACGACGCCGAACTACGGCTCGGCGGTCAACCCGGTCGCCTTCCTGCGCTCCAAGGGCGTGAAGGTCTGACCCGCTCGCTCACGAGCCCCGGTGGGCTTGCGTCACCTGATCGATGGCGACTTCCAGGACGGCCCTGAGCTTGTCCTCGGGGTCGCCTTCGAGGTCCTGCATGACGAACATGCCGGCGTGCAGCGTGAACAGCGCACTGAGGCAGCGGACCTGATCGACCAGTGCGGCGTCCGGGTCCATGATGATCTCGCGCAGGCCGCGCATCCGGTCCTTGAACGAGTCGCCGATGCGCAGTTCACGTATCGTCGCCTGGTTCTCCTGCATGAAGCGGAACAGCGGTGACGCGTCGATCAGGGCCTGGTGGTAGCGCCGTACGATCTCCTGCTTGGTCTCCAGCGTGTGCGGCTGGCCCTTGCCCCACTCGATCAGTTCCCCGATGGGCCGTGTCAGGTCCTCGAAGATGCTGACCAGGATCTCTTCCTTGGTCTTGAAGTGGTAGTAGAGCGCGGCCTTGGTGACGTCCAGGCCCTCGGCGATCTCGCGCAGCGAGGTCTTCTCGTACCCCTGCTCGGCGAACAGTTCGAGTGCGACGTCCTGGATGCGCTGGCGCGTGTTGCCGCGGCGCTGGTGCTTGGTGCCGTCCATGATGCCGACCATCCTCGTACTCCTTGCGCTCCCGCGAAACTTACTTGACGACCGGCTAGTTACGGGTCTACCTTGCCCAGTGTAGTCAACTAGCCGGTCGGCAAGTAAGTGCTCGACCCGGGGGAGTGGGAATGATGGCGGACGCGCAGACGGTCGACGCGGTCGACGCGGAAGAAGAGAAACAGCCCAGGAGCGTGCGGGTGGTCCTGCTCGCGCTGATGCTCACGATGATGCTGGCGATGCTCGACAACATGATCGTCGGCACGGCCATGCCGACGATCGTGGGCGATCTCGGCGGCCTGGCGCACCTCTCCTGGGTCGTGACGGCGTACACCCTCGCCACCGCGGCCTCCACCCCGATCTGGGGCAAGCTCGGCGACATGTACGGCCGCAAGGGCTCCTTCATGTCGTCGATCGTGATCTTCCTGATCGGCTCCGCGCTGAGCGGCATGGCCCAGAACATGGGCGAACTGATCGGGTTCCGGGCCGTCCAGGGTCTCGGCGCCGGTGGTCTCATGGTCGGCGTCATGGCGATCATCGGTGACCTGATCCCGCCCCGCGAGCGCGGCAAGTACCAGGGCATGATGGCCGGCATCATGGCGCTGGCGATGATCGGCGGTCCGCTGATCGGCGGCACCATCACCGACAACTGGGGCTGGCGCTGGTCCTTCTACATCAACCTGCCGCTCGGCGCGATCGCGCTCGCCGCGATCAGTGTCGTCCTGCACCTGCCGAAGAAGCGGTCCGAGACGCGCATCGACTACCTCGGTGCCGTGCTGCTGACCGTCGGCATCACCTCCATCGTCCTCGTCACCACCTGGGGCGGCACGGAGTACGACTGGACGTCCGCGCGGATCATGGAGCTCATCGGCCTCGGCGTCGCCGCGCTGGTCGGGTTCGTGTTCTGGCAGACCAAGGCCGCCGAGCCGATCGTGCCGCTGCACATCTTCCGCAGCCGCAACTTCACCCTGATGTCGATCATCGGCTTCGTCACCGGCTTCGCGATGTTCGGCGCCACGCTCTTCCTGCCGCTGTACCAGCAGGCGGTCCAGGGCGCGTCCGCGACCAACTCCGGACTGCTGCTGCTGCCCATGCTCGGCGCCATGCTCGTCACGTCGATGGTCGCCGGCCGGGTCACCACCAACACCGGTCGCTACAAGATCTTCCCCATCGTCGGCGGTGTGCTGATGGTGATCGGTCTCTATCTGCTGTCGACGATGGACACGGACACCACCCGCTTCATCTCCGGTGTCTACATGGCCGTCCTCGGCCTGGGCATGGGCTGCCTGATGCAGGTGACCATGCTGGTGGCGCAGAACAGCGTGCAGATGAAGGACATGGGCGTCGCGTCCTCCTCCACCACCCTGTTCCGTACGCTCGGCTCGTCGTTCGGTGTCGCCGTCATGGGCGCGCTGTTCAACAACCGGGTCCAGGACGTCATGACCGAGCGGGCCGGCGCGCTGGGCTCGAAGATCACCGAACAGTCCCCGCAGCTGGACGCGGCGAGCCTGGCGAAGCTGCCGGCGGTGGCGCGGGACGCCTACCAGCACGCGGTGTCGGCCGGTACGCACTCGGCGTTCGTGCTGGGCGCGGTGGTGGCCGTGATCGTCCTGGTGTCGTCGCTGTTCGTCAAGGAGGTCGCGCTCAAGGGAGCGGGGCCGAAGCAGGACGGCGCCGAGGGCGACGCGGCGATGGCCGCGATGGCCGAGTCCGTCTGACCCACCGGCCGACGGAGTCCGCCCGATCCATTGGTCGATCGGGTCCGTCCGATCCGACCGTGAACCGAAGGCCCCCGGCTGGTGTCCGCCCCGGGGGCCTTCGCCTGTGCTGCCGTCCTGCCGGTCGCTCGCCGTCCTGCCGGCCGGGCAGCGGCCCTGCCGGTGGCCGCCGGACCGGCCCTACTGCCCGCCCGGCAGCATCGGGTGGCTGCCCGTGCTCGTCGGGGCGTGTTCCGGCAGCCACAGGACGGCGACCGCGCCCTCGGCCGGGATGTGCTCGGGCGCCCCGGCCGGGCGGACGTTACGGAAGGTCAGACGGGCGCCCAGCACCCGGGCCTGGCCCGCCGCGATCGTCAGGCCGAGCCCGTGGCCCCGCCCCGAGCGGTCGCTGCTGCCCGTGCGGAACCGGCTCGGCCCCTCGACGAGCAGGTTCTCGGGGAAGCCGGGGCCGTGGTCACGGACCCGGATGACCCGGCCCTCGACGGTGACCTCGACCGGCGGCCTGCCGTGCCGGGCGGCATTGGCCAGCAGGTTGAACAGCACCCGCTCCAGGCGCCGCGGGTCGGTGGTGACCTCCGACTCGTGCACCACCCGCACCTCGACCCCCGGGTCCTTCGCCGCCACCCGCCGGGACACGAAGTCGCCCAGCAGGATGTCCTGCAACTCGGCCCGCTCGGACGCGCCGTCCAGCCGGGCCACCTCCAGCACGTCCTCGACCAGGGTGCGCATCGCCTTCGCCCGGTCCAGCACGAGTTCCGTGGGTCGGCCCGGCGGCAGCAGCTCGGCCGCCGTCAGCAGCCCGGTCACCGGGGTGCGCAGCTCGTGCGCGATGTCGGCGGTGACCCGCCGCTCCGCCTCCAGACGCTGCTGGAGGGCGTCCGCCATCGCGTCGACCGCGCGCGCCAGATCGTCCGTCTCGTCCTCCACGACCCCGCCGATGGCGGCGCGCACCCGTACGTCCGGCTCGCCCCTGGCGACCTGGTTGGCCGCGGCGGCCGCCTTGCGCAGCCGGCGCGAGAGCTGGCCGCCGATGAGCACGCCGAGCGCGCTCCCGCCGAGGACCACCGCGATCGAGCCGATCACCAGAGCCTGGTCGAGATCCTTGAGCATGTTCGTGCTGCGGTCGGTGAACCCGGTGTGCAGCGACAGCACATGCCCGTCCTTGACCGGTACGGCCGCCCAGATGTCCGGCTCCCCGCCCGCGCTGTCGGACACGAACGTCGCCCGGCGCCCCTCGGCCACCTTCTCCCGCAGCTCCGCGGGCAGGTTCATGTCGTCGATCTTGATGCTGGGGAAGTTGAGCCGCCCGGACGCCTCGTAGCCGTGCTGGGCGATCAGCACCCGCTCGTCGGCGAGGTCGCGCGCGTTGTCCAGCATCGAGACCCGGGCGGCGTTGTGCACCACCACGCTGAGCGCGAGCGCGATCAGCGCGCCGACCAGCGCGATGGCCGCGCTCAGCTTCCACCGCAGCCCCGTACGGATGCCCGGACGGTTACCGCCGGACAGTCTCAGACGGTCGATGATCCCCCGTGTGACCTGCATGAATCGCCCCGCTCAGGCCTTCAGCTTGTAACCGAAGCCGCGGACCGTCTCGATGCGGTCCTGGCCGATCTTGGTACGCAGCCGCTGCACATGGACGTCGACCACGCGGGTGTCCCCGCCCCACCCGTAGTCCCACACGCGCTCCAGGAGCCTGTCGCGCGAGAGCACCGTGCCCGGCGCCGAGGAGAACTCCAGCAGCAGCCGCATCTCGGTCGGGGTGAGGGCCACCGGCTGTCCGGCACGGCGCACCTCCATGCCCTCGGTGTCGATCTCCAGTTCGCCGAAGGCCAGCACCCCGCCGGTGGCGGCGGCAGCGGCCTCGCCCGCGCGGTCGGCCCCGCCGGCGTGACCGAAGCGGCGCAGTACGGCGCGGATGCGGGCCACCAGCACGGCGCCGTCGAACGGCTTGGTCACATAGTCGTCGGCGCCCGCCTCCAGGCCGAGGACGACGTCGATGGCGTCGGCGCGCGCCGACAGCATGATCACGGGAACCGTGGACTCGTCCCGGATGCGCCGGCACAGGCTGACGCCGTCCAGGCCGGGCACCATCACGTCCAGCAGCGCGATGTCGGGTCGGTCCGCGCGGAACGCCTCCAGGCCCGACAGCCCGTCGGGCATCGCGGTGACCACGAAGCCGTCCCGCTCCAGCGCGAGTTGGGTGGCCTCGCGGATGACGTCGTCGTCCTCGACGAACAGCACGTGGGTCTGGTCTGCCATCCCGGTGTTCTCAGTCCTTCCGGCGGTCGGTGCGGTGGTCGGTCGGGTCGTTCGCGCTCGGGGTCACCTCGCGCCGCGGCCGGTCTGTGCCCGGCTCGTCCGTGCCTCGGTCATCCGCGGTCGGGCGCCGGGGTCGGCGCCGTGCCCGCGGCGTTGCTGTAGTCGTTGTACGACCGGTACTCCTCGATGAAGCGGTCCACGGACCAGCGGTACGTGATCACGTTCTCCCCGGACGGACTCGAGACCGGGTCGTCCTTGCCGTACACCTGCTTGGTCACCACCAGGGCGCCGCGGTCGATCTCCGCGTAGGCCGGGGGCTCCTCGACCTTGAACACGTCCGTGTACCTGCCATCCTGCTCGCGATACACGTAGGAGCCCAGACCGACCGCGTCGGCGCAGGTCAGCACGTTCACGACGATGTCGCTCGACGACCCTCCGGTCAGGTCGCCGTAGGAGACGTCCACCGGGTAGTCGTCGCCGACACACGGCTTCAGCCCCCGCTTGACCTCCGCGGAGACCTTCGGGTCGGCCTTGACGAGCCGCACCGCGTCCACCCGGGCCGGGGTACCGGAGGGCGAGACCACGAGGGAGGGGACGGCGCCCGCCACGGTGTCGGAGTGCGCCGGTCCCTCGTCCCGGGCGCCGGTGCCGCCGGTGGCGCATCCGGAGGCGAAAAGCCCGAGGGCGGTGATCACGAACATCGCCGTGAACACCGCCTGGAAGGTTCCGCGGGCCGTTGTGGGCCCGGTGCCGGTCAGGCCGCGCAACGCTCCTGCTCCTCACGCTCCAGCGCGCGTGCGTCCAGATCACGGCTCTCCAGCTCCTCGCGGAGCCGGGCGAGCGCCCGGTGCAGCGTGCTCTTGACCGTTCCGGCCGACATGCCCAGGGCCGCGGCCGTCTCCTCCGTGGACATCTGCTCCCAGTGTCGCAGCACGACGACGCTGCGCTGCTTCGGGGCGAGCACCTTCAGGGCGTCCATCAGCAGGGCCCGGTCGGCGTGCTGCTCGGTGGAGTCGTCGACACAGGCGTCCGGAAGCTGCTCGGTCGGCACCTCCTCGAGCTTGCGCGCCCGCCACCACTCGGTCCGTGTGTTGATCATGACTCGGCGCAGATAGGCGTCGGCCAGCCGCTTGTCCGCGATGCCCTCCCAGCGGCCGTAGGTCCGCGCCAGCGCCGTCTGGAGGAGGTCCTGGGCGTCGACCGGGTCCGGGACCAGCCGGCGCGCGCTGCGCAGCAGCGCGTCCTGCCGGGTGCGGACGTACTCCTCGAATTCGAGCACCTCGCCCTGCGCCATGATCGACCGCCTCCGTTCCCCGTTTTACTCCGGCCCGTGTTCCTCGTCCCCGTGGTGGTGCCGGGCACGCGAACGAAGCTACGGAGGTGTTGTCACGGGGCTGTCCGAAGCAGCCTGCGGGAAGCCCTCGGCTGTCCGTCGGTTGTGTAACGGAAGTAGGTCGGGGGTAAGGGGGCGAGGTGAATCATGCTGATATGGGGGGATTTGGGAGTCGTAAGGCTGGGAGCGGACCTGGAGCCGGCTGTGAAGAAGCCCGCCTTCCTGTGAGGTGACCGTGTGTCAGGTCAGGTCAGGTCAGCGGCAGCCGGTACCGGCCGCCCGGCAGCGGTTCCACCAGACCGTCCGCCACGAGCCCGTCCAGGGCGCGGGCGCGCTGCACCGGCTCGTGCCACACCCGGTCGAGCGCGGCCTGCGGGACCGGGGTGTGGGCCTCGCGCAGGACGGCCAGCAGCTTGCCGCGGACCTGCCGGTCCGTGCCCGCGTACGTCTGGCCGCGGCGCGGCGGGCCCTCGTGCTCCGGCTTCCCGGCGAGCAGCCAGGCGCACTGCCCGGCGATCGGGCAGCTGTGGCAGGCCTCGTTCTTCGCCGTGCACACCAGCGCGCCGAGCTCCATGGACGCGGCCGCCCAGCGGGCCGCGGTCCGCTCCTCCTCGGGCAGCAGGGCGCGGGCCAGCTTGCGCTCGGCGGCGGTGGTCGCGTTCGGCGGGTACCGGACGCCGGTCACGGCGCGGGCGAAGACCCGGCGGACATTGGTGTCCAGCACGGCGTGGCGCCGGCCGTACGCGAACGAGGCGACGGCGGCGGCCGTGTACTCGCCGATCCCGGGCAGGGCGAGCAGTTGGGCGTGGTCGGACGGTACGTCGCCGCCGTGCCGGTCCGTTATGGCGACCGCGGCGCCGTGCAGGCGCAGGGCGCGGCGCGGGTAGCCGAGCCGGCCCCAGGCGCGCACGGCCTCGCCGGGGGCCTCCGCGGCGAGGTCGGCGGGGCGCGGCCAGCGGGCCATCCACTGCTCGTAGACCGGCAGGACGCGGTTCACCGGCGTCTGCTGGAGCATGAACTCGCTCACCATCACGCCCCAGGGGCCGGCCTCCGGGTGCCGCCAGGGCAGGTCGCGGGCGTGGGTGTCGAACCAGGTGATGACGGGCGTGTGCAGATGCGTCCCGTCGACCGGGCTGCCGGGGGAGCCGGGGGCCGGGACGGTGTGCGGGGGTTTCGTGGGCGCAGTCATGGCATTCCGATCCTGCCACGGGTCGGCCGGGCGTGGTTCGAGGCTGGCCCGGCACGGGTGCCGTCCGGTGACCGGGACGACCGCCTCGAAAAACGGACCGGAACCTCTGTTTCCGGAATGATGATCCGGAAAAGTTGAGGATCGGCGGCGGGTGGGGCCTGCGAACGCGGGGATCTCTCGTAAAGTTTGCGCCGTGGGATCTCTGCGCAATCCGATCGGACCACTTCCCTCCACCATCTACTGGCGTCGGAGGGCCGTAATGCTGTCCGTGGTCGCCCTGTTGGCGCTGCTGGTGACGTGGATCGTCACCTCCGGCGGCGGGGGCGCCAAGCATGACGCCGACGGTTCGAACGGCAAGAATCCCGCCTCCTCGATCACCCCCGGGCCGTCCGGTTCCGGGCCTGCGATCAGTCAAGCCCCGGGCGGCCGCGACGAGTCGACCGGCGGAAGCACCGGCAGCCCCTCCGACTCGGGCTCGGCGTCCGGCTCGGCCTCCGGGTCGGACTCCGGCGCGGGCGGCTCCGACGGATCCGCGGGCGGCGACGACTCCGCTTCCTCCGGGGGCGGTTCGGGCGTCGGGTCGGGCGGTGGTGGCGGTACGGGCGCGCTGCCGGCCGGCTCCCCGCTGCCCAACTGCACTGCCAGCGTGATGACGTTGACGCTGAACAGCGTCCGCAACACCTACACGCCGGACCAGGCGCCCGACTTCCGGCTGACCGCGAAGAACTCCTCCGCCAACGACTGCAAGGTCGATCTCGGGCCGCGGAGCACGGTGTTGACGATCACTCAGGCCGGCAGCGGCAGCGCGTACTGGGCGTCCGACGACTGCCCCGGGGACTCCGCGAACCGGTTCTACCGGGTGCCGGCGGGCAACAGTGTCACGTACGCCGTGAAGTGGGACCGCAGGCCGAGCGCCCCCAAGTGCGCTACGCCTCCGGCCGGTTCGGCGGGACCGGGGACCTATCTGGTGGAGGCGAAGGCTCCGGGGTTCCCGAAGAAGCAGACGTCGTTCGTGCTGTCGGCGGACTGAGTCCGCCGCCGGGCGGACGGGGCTTTCGAAACACGCCCCAGGGCCCTTCGCTCGGATCAGGCCGGCCGTGACCGACCCGACCGCTCGGCGGACCCGCGACGCCGGGCTGATCCGAACGGCAGGCCTCTAGACGTAGCGTTCCAGGATCGACGACTCCGCCAGCCGCGACAGGCCCTCGCGGACGCTGCGGGCCCGCGCCTCGCCCACGCCGTCGACCGTCTGGAGGTCGTCCACGCTGGCGGCGAGCAGCTTCTGCAGACCGCCGAAGTGCTCCACCAGGCGGTCGATGATGGCGCCCGGCAGCCGCGGCACCTTGGCCAGCAGGCGGAAGCCGCGCGGGGACACCGCGGAGTCGAGCGTCTCGGGCGAGCCGGTGTAGCCCAGCGCCTTTGCCACGGTGGACAGTTCGAGCAGCTCGGCATGGCTGAGGGCGTCGAGTTCGGCGAGCGCCTCGTCGACCGTGCGGGACCGCTTGGCGGTGGGCTCGGGCACGTAGTCCCGGACGACGAGTTCCCGCTCGGGCTCCACGCCCGCGATCAACTCGTCGAGCTGGAGGGCGAGGAGACGGCCGTCCGTGCCCAGCTCGACCACGTACTCGGCGATCTCGGTGGCGATGCGCCGCACCATCTCCAGGCGCTGGGAGACCGCCGAGACGTCACGGACGGTGACCAGGTCCTCGATCTCCAGCGCCGACAGCGTGCCCGCGACCTCGTCGAGGCGGAGCTTGTAGCGCTCCAGGGTCGCCAGGGCCTGGTTGGCGCGGGACAGGATCGCCGCCGAGTCCTCCAGGACGCGGCGCTGCCCGTCGACGTAGAGCGCGATCAGCCGCATGGACTGGGAGACCGAGACCACCGGGAAGCCGACCTGCTTGGAGACCCGGTCCGCCGTGCGGTGCCGGGTGCCGGTCTCCTCGGTGGGGATCGTGGGGTCGGGCAGCAGCTGCACGCCCGCGCGCAGGATCTTCGACAGGTCCGACGACAGGACGATGCCGCCGTCCAGCTTGCACAGCTCACGCAGCCGCGTGGCGGTGAACTCGACGTCCAGCACGAAACCGCCCGTGCACATCGACTCGACGGTCCTGTCGGACCCGAGCACGATGAGTCCGCCGGTGTTGCCCCGCAGAACCCGCTCCAGACCGTCGCGCAGGGCCGTACCGGGCGCCACAGCACTCAGCGAGGCGCGCATCCGGCCCTCGACACCGGAACTCCCGCCGGACTTCCCGGGAGCTGCTCCCCGGTCGTTGGCTGCCACTGCACTCCTCCGGTCGCAGGTTCTGGGTGCTCCCGTTTCGCGCACTCTTTTCGTACGGACGGGCGAGACCAGGGCAAAGTCTACCGGCGGTCCTACTCCTCCCGTGGGGCCTCTCGGCGACGCGAGCGCGGCAGGACCCGCAGCGCGTCCCCCACATCGGCGACTTCCAGGACCTTCATACCGGGAGGGATCTTGCCCGGGTCGCCCGGTACGAGCGCGTGGGTGAAGCCGAGCCGGTGGGCCTCGGCGAGCCGGCGCTGCACGCCCGTCACCCGTCTGACCTCGCCCGCGAGGCCCACTTCGCCGATCGCGACGAGGTTCTTGGGCAGCGGGGTGTCGCTCGCCGCCGAGGCGAGCGCGAGCGCGACGGCCAGGTCCGCGGCCGGCTCCGAGAGCTTCACGCCGCCCACCGTCGCGCAGTAGATGTCCCGCTTGCCGAGGGCGCTGATCCGGCCGCGCTGCTCCAGGACCGCGAGCATCATCGAGACACGGGAGGTCTCCAGGCCGGAGGTCGTGCGGCGCGGTGAGGGGATCTGCGAGTCGACGGTGAGCGCCTGGACCTCGGCCACCAGGGGACGACGGCCCTCCAGCGTGACCGTCAGACAGGTGCCGGGGACCGGCTCGTCACGTCGGGTCAGGAAGAGCCCGCTGGGGTCGGTGAGCCCGATGATGCCCTCGTCGTGCAGTTCGAAGCAGCCGACCTCGTCCGTCGCTCCGTACCGGTTCTTGACGCCGCGCACCAGGCGCAGGCGCGCGTGCCGGTCGCCCTCGAAGTGGAGCACGACGTCCACCAGGTGCTCCAGCAGGCGCGGGCCGGCGATCGCCCCGTCCTTGGTGACGTGGCCCACCAGGAGGGTCGACATCCCGCGCTCCTTGGAGGCCCGGATCAGGGCGCCCGCGACCTCGCGCACCTGCGCCATGCCGCCGGGGGCGCCGTCGATCTCCGGCGAGGCCACCGTCTGCACGGAGTCGAGGATCAGCAGCGACGGCTTCACCGCGTCCAGATGGCCGAGCACGGCGGAGAGGTCGGTCTCGGCGGCGAGGTACAGATGGTCGTCGAGGGCCTTGATGCGGTCGGCGCGCAGCCGGACCTGGCTCGCCGACTCCTCACCGGTGATGTAGAGCGTGCGGTGCTCGTCACTGGCCGACTTCGCCGCGACATCGAGCAGGAGGGTCGACTTGCCCACGCCGGGCTCGCCCGCCAGGAGCACCACCGCGCCGGGCACGAGCCCGCCGCCCAGGACCCGGTCCAGTTCGGGGACCCCGGTGCTCCGGGCGGTGGCCTGCCGGCTGTCGACCTGACCGATGGGCACCGCGGAGGTGGTGACCCGGCCCGGTGCCGTCGTACGGACCGCGGGGGCGCCGTACTCCTCGACCGTCCCCCAGGCCTGGCACTCGGCGCAGCGGCCGAGCCATTTGGCCGTCTGCCAGCCGCACTCGGTGCAGCGGAAGGACGGGCGGTCCTTGGTGGTCTTCGTACGGGCAGCCATGGACGAAACCGTAGCCGTAGGCACCGACAACGCGACCACGCCCACCCGAATCCGGCCCCCGCCCGGCCCCCGCCCGGCCCGCACGCGGCCGACGCCCGGCCCGTACCCACCGCGCACCCGGTTCCGGGCCCGCCGTGAACCGGCCACGCCCTGGCGCGAACGAGCCACGGAGCGCAACCCTCCTGTCCCCTTATGAGGGATCGTTTCACCCGTCCGGATTAAAAGTGCTCAAGGCGCCGGAAGGGACCTGCTCGCGCCGCCTACGGTCGCACAGGTGATGAGCAGCAGTCCGGACACCTCGCCCCGCACCACCGGCGCACACCGGGCGCGCGGTCATGCCGCGGCGCGTACGCAGCCCCAGCGGCCGCCCGCGTGCTACGAGCCGTACCTGGACGGCCTGTTCACGTACTGCCTGTCCGTGCTCTGCGACCACGACACGGCGACCGCCGCCCTGGGCGAGGTCCTGGCCCTCGTCGAGCGGCGCGGACAGCGCGTCCCGGAGGCCACCGGGAACCTCAGGGCCTGGCTGTACGCACTGGCCCGCTGGGCCTGCCTGCGCAAGCTGACCGAGGCCAGGCAGCGACGCCAGAGCGCGCACGCGGCGGGCCGGTCCGGCCCCCGGCGGCGCGCCCCGCACACCCCGCAGCCCGCCGGCCATCCCGTACAGCAGTCCCCGCAGGCTCCGCAGCCCCCGAAGTCCGCCGGGCGGCCCGTGGGGCAGCCCGGTCCTCCGTCCGCCGCGTCGCCCGTGTCCGAGGAGGTCCAGGAGCTGCGCCGCCGGGAGCTCGCCCGGCTGGCCTGGCCGGAGGCCGCGGGCACCAGCCCCGAGCAGCGCGAGGCGCTCGAACTCGCCGTGCGCCACCACCTCGCCGCCCACGAGGTGGCCGCCGTCGTCGGCCTGGACCCCGCGGTCGCCCGCGAGCTGCTCGCCTCCGCCGCCTGCGAGGTCGAGCGCACCCGCGCGGCCCTCGCCGTCGTCGAGACCGGCGGCTGCCCCGGTGTCGCCCACCTCACCGGCGACCACCAGCTGGTCCTCAGCGCGACCGTGCGCCGCGAACTGGTCCGGCACGTCGACGACTGTCCGCGCTGCCGCCGCGCCGCCGAGCGCGCGGTGCCCGGCCGCTGGCCCGGGGCCATGTTCACGCCCGCCGAACTGCCCGTCCTGGAGGCGCCCCGAGCGGCACTGCACGCGGCGATGGCGCACGCTCCCCGCGCGCGGGGAGCGGCCCCGCGCTTCGACCGGCGGGGCTTCCCGATGGACCCCAAGGACCACGCGGCCCGCCGGGACCGGCTTCGCGCACGTGCGGTCACCACCACCGTCGTCGCCACCGTGGTCGCGGCTCCCGTGCTCGCGCTGTGGGCCGCCTACCGGGGCGCCGAGACCGGGGAGGGCGCCGACGGCCGCTCCGCGAGCACGACCGAGGCGCAAGGTCCCGGCGGCCTCGACGGCTCGGGGCCGGGCGGTTACGAGAACGCGGGCAACGCCAGCACCAGGGCCGGCACCCGCGCCACCGGGAGTTCGGACGTCTCGGTGGCGGTGGTCAGCGTCGTGGGGGCCGGCCGCAGGAGCGCGGGCCACCTCGACGTGACGGCGAGCAGCAGCGGTGACACCACGCTGATCACCCTCACCGCGACCGGCGACTCCCCGGTCCGCTGGTCGGCCACGACGGGGGCGGCCTGGCTCTACCTCAGCCGGTCGTCCGGCACGCTGGCGCCCGGCGCGTCGCTGACGATCAAGGTGCACGTCGACCAGTTGCGCGAGCCGTCCGGGCGCTGGAGCGCCCGGGTGGCGATCGCCCCGGCCGGAACGGTCGTCTCCATCGACGGATACGGCACCGCACCCGCGCCTTCCGCCCCCGGCAGTCCCAGCGGGCCGCCGTCCACGACGCCGACCGGCACGGCCTCGGCCTCGGCCTCCACCGGGCCGACGCCGTCCGATCCGCCGTCCGCCGACCCGGATCCCACCCCCACCGACTCCGACTCCTCCGACCCGGGAAGCCCGTCACCGCCGCCGGACGGCGACGATGACGACGACCCGAGCCCGGCCGGCTCGTAGACCGAGCAGGCGCGGGTCGTGCGACGTCCATCCCACCGAATACGCCGAATGCGCCGAATGTGCCGGGCGCATCGGGCGCATCGGTCGCATCGGTCGCGAGGGGGCCGGCGCTCAGCCCGCCGGATCCGCCGGATGCGGTGCCAGCAGCGGGAGCTGCGAGGCCAGCCGTGCCTCGCACAGCTCGACCAGCCGGTCGTAGCCGGCCTTGCCCATCAGCTCGATCAGCTCGGGCCGGTAGGAGACGTACACCGGGTCGCCCGCGCCGTGCGCAGAGGTCGCCGACGTGCACCACCAGTGCAGGTCGTGGCCCCCGGGGCCCCAGCCCCTGCGGTCGTACTCACCGATCGACACCTGGAGCACGCGGGTGTCGTCCGGCCGGTCGATCCAGTCGTACGTACGCCGCACCGGGAGCTGCCAGCAGACGTCGGGCTTCGTCTCCAGCGGTTCGCGGCCCTCCCGCAGGGCGAGGAGGTGCAGCGAGCAGCCCGCGCCCGCGGGGAAGCCGGGCCGGTTCTGGAAGATGCACGAGCCCTGGTAGGGGCGGGTCTGGCGGGAGCCCTCGTCGTCCTCGGAGACCCAGCCGGTCTCGGTGCCCACGGCGTGGTTCTGCCAGATCTCCGGGGTCAGCCGCGCCACATGTCCGGCGACCCGCTTCTCGTCGTCCTCGTCGGAGAAGTGAGCGCCCAGCGTGCAGCACCCGTCGTCCGCGCGGCCGGCCTGGATGCCCTGGCAGCCGCTGCCGAAGATGCAGTTCCAGCGAGAGGTCAGCCATGTCAGATCGCACCGGAAGACCTGTTCGTCGTCCGCCGGATCAGGGAACTCCACCCACGCGCGCGCGAAGTCGAGTCCCTTCTCGTCGCTCACCGTCGGGGCCTGCTTCGACCGGGGAGCCTTCGGCTGCGAAGGACCCTTGGTGGATTTGGCCGACTTTCCGTCCTTCGCCTTTTTCGTCTTTGGCACCCGTCCAGGGTAAGTCGCCCCGGAGCGCTTCAGGGACCGCAGCGGGGGCTGATCTCGGCGTTCCTGGCAGTAGCGTGCCCTACATGAGACTCGGTGTCCTCGACGTGGGATCGAACACGGTGCATCTGCTGGTGGTGGACGCTCACCCCGGCGCGCACCCGCTTCCCGCGCACTCGCACAAGGCGGATCTGCGCCTGGCCCAACTCCTCGACGACGACGGAGCGATCGGTCCCGAAGGGGTCGACAAGCTGATCTCCGTGATCCATGGCGCGCTCGGGGCCGCCGAGGACAAGGGCGTCGAGGACCTGCTGCCGTTCGCGACCTCCGCCGTGCGCGAGGCCACCAACGCCGACGACGTCCTCGCGCGAGTGCAGGCCGAGACCGGCGTCCGGTTGCAGGTGCTCACCGGAGCGGAGGAGGCCCGGCTCACCTTCCTCGCCGCCCGCCGCTGGTACGGCTGGTCGGCCGGGAGGCTGCTGGTCCTGGACATCGGCGGGGGGTCCCTGGAGATCGCCTTCGGCATGGACGAGGAGCCCGACGCGGCCGTCTCGCTGCCCCTGGGCGCGGGCCGCCTCACCGCGGGCTGGCTGCCCGGCGACCAGCCGGGCCCCGAGGAGATCAGGGCGCTGCGTCGTCATGTCCGGGCCCAGATCGCCCGTACGGTCGGGGAGTTCAGCCGGCTCGGCGTGCCCGACCACGTCGTCGCCACCTCCAAGACCTTCAAGCAGCTGGCCCGGATAGCCGGCGCCGCCGGCTCCGACGAGGGTCTGTACGCGCAGCGCGAGCTCAAGCGGGAGTCCCTGGAGGCCTGGGTGCCCCGGCTGGCCGCGATGACGCCCGCGCAGCGCGCGGAGCTGCCCGGCGTCTCCGCGGGCCGCGCGGGCCAGTTGCTGGCGGGCGCGCTGGTCGCCGAGGGCGCGATGGACCTGTTCGGCGTCGAGGCGCTGGAGATCTGCCCCTGGGCGCTGCGCGAGGGCGTGATCCTGCGCAGGCTGGACCACATGGACGGGTTTCCGGCGCCCTGACGTCCGGCCCGCGCGCGTGCGACGCGTCACATTACGCGGGCGGGCGGACAGCGGCCGGGACCGCCTCCCGCACGCGGGCGGGCAGGGGAGGGGCGGACGGTGCGGCCGTCGGCCCGGCCCGCGCCGCCCCGTACGCGCAAGGGCCCGGGAGGCCGTGCCGGGGCCGGTACCGCGGCGGTGTCGGAGCCGGTGCGGGAGGCCGCGGCGGGAGGCCGGTAAGGGCCGGTCGCCGTGCCCGCCCGCCGTCCCGCGCCCTCCGGCGTGATCCGAGGCCCCGTACGCTGTCCCTCGTGGCAGAACCAGTCGTGCGCATCCCGGACGCGAAGGTCGCGCTGTCGACGGCCTCCGTCTATCCGGAGTCGACGGCTACGGCCTTCGAGATCGCCGCGCGCCTGGGCTACGACGGTGTCGAGGTCATGGTCTGGAACGATCCGGTCAGTCAGGACATCGAGGCGCTGCGCCGGCTCAGCGACCACCACCGCATCCCGATCCTCGCCGTGCACGCCCCCTGCCTGCTCATCACCCAGCGGGTGTGGTCCACCGACCCCTGGGTCAAGCTCCAGCGCGCCCGCGCGGCCGCCGAGAAGCTCGGCGCGAGCACCGTCGTGGTGCACCCGCCGTTCCGCTGGCAGCGGCAGTACGCGCGCGACTTCGTCGCCGGGATCTGGCGGATGGCGAACGAGACGGACGTGCGGTTCGCCGTCGAGAACATGTACCCCTGGCGCTATCGGGACCGCGAGATGCCGGCCTACGCCCCCGACTGGGACGTCACGAAGGACGACTACCGCCACTTCACGATCGACCTCAGCCACACCGCCACCGCCCGCACCGACGCGGTCCAGATGATCGACCGCATGGGCGACCGCCTCGGCCACGTCCACCTGGCCGACGGCAGCGGCTCGGGCAAGGACGAGCACCTGGTCCCCGGCCGCGGCACCCAGCCCTGCGCCGAGCTGCTGGAGCGCCTCGCCCGGACCGGCTTCGACGGGCATGTCGTCATCGAGGTGAACACCCGCCGGGCCATGTCCAGCGCCGAGCGGGAGGCCGATCTGGCGGAGGCACTGGCCTTCACGCGTCTGCATCTGGCGGCGGCGAAGGCGCACCGGCCGTGACCGGCCCGATCGCCCGCAGGCGCGGCCGTCCCCCGCGCGCGGAGTCCGCGGACACCCGCGAGCGCATCCTGGGCGCCGCCCGCGAGGAGTTCTCCGAGCGCGGCTACGAGAAGACGTCCGTACGCGGCATCGCCAAGGCGGCGGGCGTGGACCCGGCCCTGGTGCACCACTACTTCGGCACCAAGGAGCAGGTCTTCGAGGCCGCGATCGAGGTCGCCGCCGGGCCCGTGCTGAACGGGCCGACGGCGGTGGCCGAGGGGCCGCCGGACGAGGTGGGCGAACGCCTGACCCGCTTCATGTTCGGCGTCTGGGAGAACCCCGCCACCCGTACGCCCCTGCTGGCGATCGTCCGCTCCGCCGTCAACAACGACACCGCGGCCGCCGTCTTCCGCCGCCTGGTCGTCTCCCAGCTCCTGGGCCGGATCGCCGCCCGGCTCGACCTGCCGGACGCGGAACTGCGCGCCGAGCTCGCGGCCGCCCAGCTCGTGGGCTGCGCGATGCTGCGCTATGTGATCAAGGTGGAGCCGCTGGCGTCGGCGGACCTGGAGCAGGTCGTCGCGCGCGTGGCACCGGTGGTGCAGGCACACCTCACGGGACCGTGACACCGACGGGGCCGTGACGTCGGCGGGACCGTGACACCGACGGGGCCGTGACGTCGGCGGGACCGTGACGCCGTACGTGCGAGTGAGACATGTGTCCCGTATTCCGGACACACCGTCCCGACCCCTGGATGACCGGCGTACGCTCGTCAGCAGTCAGAAGTCTCTGATCGCAGTCTCTGAAGGAGCGAGCGCGATGCCCGAGCTGAGGTCCCGCACAGTCACCCACGGCCGCAACATGGCGGGCGCCCGCGCCCTTATGCGCGCCTCCGGTGTACCCGGTGCGGACATCGGCCGCAAGCCGATCATCGCCGTCGCCAACAGCTTCACCGAGTTCGTCCCCGGTCACACCCACCTCCAGCCGGTCGGCCGGATCGTCGGCGAGGCCATCCGCGAGGCCGGCGGCATCGCCCGCGAGTTCAACACGATCGCCGTCGACGACGGCATCGCGATGGGCCACGGCGGAATGCTCTACTCCCTGCCCTCCCGCGACCTGATCGCGGACAGCGTGGAGTACATGGTCGAGGCGCACTGCGCCGACGCCCTGATCTGCATCTCCAACTGTGACAAGATCACGCCCGGCATGCTGATGGCCGCCCTGCGCCTGAACATCCCGACGGTCTTCGTCTCCGGCGGCCCGATGGAGTCCGGCCGCGCCACCCTCGTCGACGGCACGGTCCGCACGCTCGACCTGGTCGACGCGATCTCCGACGCCGTGAACGACAAGATCTCGGACGAGGACATCCTCCGCATCGAGGAGAACGCCTGTCCGACCTGCGGCAGCTGTTCCGGCATGTTCACCGCCAACTCGATGAACTGCCTGACCGAGGCCATCGGCCTCTCCCTCCCCGGCAACGGTTCGGTCCTGGCCACCCACACGGCCCGCAGGGCGCTCTACGAGAACGCGGCCCGCACGGTCATGGACATCACCCGGCGCTACTACGAGCAGGACGACGAGACCGTCCTGCCCCGCGCCGTCGCGAGCTTCGCCGCCTTCCAGAACGCCATGGCGCTCGACATCGCGATGGGCGGCTCGACGAACACGATCCTGCACCTGCTGGCCGCCGCCCAGGAGGCGGGCGTCCCGTTCGGCCTGGAGGAGATCAACGAGGTCTCGCGCCGCGTCCCGTGCCTGGCGAAGGTCGCGCCGAACGTCGCCAAGGACCGCACGTACTACATGGAGGACGTGCACCGGGCCGGCGGCATCCCCGCCCTCCTCGGCGAGCTGCACCGCGCCGGTCTGCTCAACGAGGACGTGTACTCGGTGCACAGCCCGTCCCTGGCCGACTGGCTGAAGACCTGGGACGTGCGCGGCGGCTCCCCGTCCGCCGAGGCGGTGGAACTGTGGCACGCGGCCCCCGGCTGCGTCCGTTCCGCCGAGGCCTTCTCCCAGTCGGAGCGCTGGGAGGCGCTCGACGTGGACGCCGAGAACGGCTGCATCCGCTCCGCCGAGCACGCGTACTCCAAGGACGGTGGTCTCGCGGTCCTCAAGGGCAACCTGGCGGTCGACGGCTGCGTGGTGAAGACGGCCGGCGTCGACGAGTCGATCTGGACCTTCGAGGGCCCCGCGGTGGTCTGCGAGTCCCAGGAGGAGGCCGTCGAGAAGATCCTCAACAAGCAGGTCACCGACGGGGACGTCGTCGTCATCCGCTACGAGGGTCCCAAGGGCGGCCCCGGTATGCAGGAGATGCTCTACCCGACCTCCTTCCTCAAGGGCCGCGGCCTCGGCAAGACCTGCGCCCTGATCACGGACGGCCGCTTCTCCGGCGGCACCTCCGGACTGTCCATCGGACACGCCTCCCCGGAGGCCGCGTCCGGCGGCACGATCGCTCTCGTCGAGGACGGCGACCGGATCCGTATCGACATCCCGAACCGCACCATCGACCTGCTGGTCGACGACGCGGAGCTGGCCCGCCGCGAGCAGGCCCTCGGCGGCGTGTACGCGCCGAAGAAGCGGGAGCGCAAGGTGTCCGCGGCGCTGCGCGCCTACGCGGCGATGGCGACCAGCGCGGACAAGGGCGCCGTGCGCGACGTCAGCAAGCTGGGCTGACGCCGCCCTCCAGGGTGGGTGAAGGGGCCGTCTCCCCGGAGGCGGCCCCTCTCGCGTGTCGGCACGCGCAGCTCACCACGCCGAGGGACGCCGCGCGTCCACGGCGAAGACGGTGCCGTCGGGAGCGGCGGCGTAGACCCGGTGACCGTCGACGACGGGCTGGGGCAGCGAGGCCACCACCCGGTCCGAGTTGGCACCCAGCCGCGCACGCGTCTGCCCGAGGAGCCGGCCATCACGGGCGTCGACGGCGAGGAGACGGCCGTCGGGGGTGGTGACGTACACCTGCCGGCCGTCGGAGGCCGGCTCCGAGCCCCGGAACACGCCCGTCTCCAGGTTCCACAGTTGCCGACGCGCATCCATGTCGACGGTCACCAGCGATCCACCGGAGGCCATGAGATGGACGAGGTTCCCGCGCACGGTGACGTGGGCCTGTTCGAGCTGGGTGGCGAGTGCCACCCGTCGTGAGGTGCCGGTGGCAGGGGTGTAGCGGACGACGGCCGTCGCGCTCCCGTACAGCGCGTCGAGGGAGAGCAGGAAGACGGACCCGTCCGCCGCGCCGGCCACCTTCAGCGAGCCCTTGAGCCGCGCGTCCCACCGCACGTCGCCCGTGCCGGGGTCCACCGCGGTGACCCGCGTGGTCGTCCCGTCGTCGGACGGGGTCGCCGCGTACGCCAGGGGGTCACCGGCGAACGCGGAGAAGAACGGTACGCCCTGGCCCGGTATCCGGCGCTTCCACTTCGTGTCGCCCGAGGCGCTGTCCACGCCGGTGACCGTTCCGTCCGCGCCGGTGACCAGGAGCATGTCCCCGACTCGCGCCGGCCCGTCGTGCGCGGGCAGGTCCCGCCGCCAGGACGTCCGGCCCGATGCGGGATCGACCGCCTCCAGCCGGCGGCTGTCGTCCAGCGCGGGCTGTACGAGACCGCCCGCCAGCACCGGCGGCCCGCTCGCGCGCGTTCCGGCCATGGCGCGACGCCATAGCAGGTGTCCGTCGGACGGATCGAGCGCGAAGACCACACCGGGCTGCGCGCAGAGCAACTTGCCCGCACCGTAGGAGCATTGGGGTGCGCTCGTCGTGGACACGGGTGTCGACTGCCACCCGCCGAACCGCGCGGACGCGGTGGGTGAGGTGGTGCTCCTCGGTGTTCCGCTTCCGCCGCCGAGGAGGTGGACCGAGAGCAGTGCCCCGAGCACGGCGAGGCCGAGCACTCCGGCGCCGAGAGCCGCCGGTCCTGCCCTGCGTCCTGCGGGGCGTCGCTCCGGCTTCTCGGGACGGGGTTCGTTCGCGTCGCCCGTCCGCTGCGTCGGGATGAAGACCTGCGTGTCGTACGAGGCCGCCACCGACCGCAGTTCGCGCATGAGCTCGTCGGGCGTGGGCCGGTCCTCGGGTTCCTTGGCGAGACAGCGCAGCACCAGCGGCGCGAGGTTCTCCGGTATGCCGGTCAGGTCGGGCTCGTCGTGCACGACCTGGTAGGCGACGACGTACGGACTGTCGGAGTCGAACGGCCCGCGCCCCGTCGCCGCGTGCACCATCACGGACCCGAGCGCGAAGATGTCGGCTGCGGGTCCCACCTCCCGCGGCCGCCGGAACTGCTCGGGTGCCATGAACGGTGGCGTCCCGATCAACTTCCCTGTCTCGGTACGCAGTTCGCTGTCCGTCGGCCGGGAGATGCCGAAGTCGATGACCTTCGGGCCGTCCTCGGCGAGCAGCACGTTGCTCGGCTTCAGGTCCCGGTGCACCACCCCGACCCGATGGATGTCGCGCAGCGCCTCGGCGAGTCCGGCCATCAGCCGACGCAACTGGGCTGGCTCCATGGGCCCGTTCCGCTTCACATGGTCGGAGAGGGTCGGCCCGGGGATGAACAGGGTCGCCATCCAGGGCCGTCCGGCCTCCGGGTCGGCGTCGACGACGGATGCCGTGAAGGCTCCGCTGACCCGACGCGCGGCGGCCACCTCCTGCCGGAACCGACCCCTGAACTCGGGGTCCTTGGCGAACTGGGCGTGCACGACCTTGACCGCGAGCTTCAGCCCCGAGGTGCTCCGGGCCAGGTGCACCACGCCCATGCCGCCGGAGCCCAGCCGGGCCTCCAGCGGGTAGTGACCGGCGTATTCGGGAAGTTCCGCTTCCGCGCCCGCTCCGATGTTCTGCTGCGGCGCCATGGAACCACCCCCGTGCTGTTCTTCCGTGCGCGCGAACGGACGGAGCCTAGTCGATGACCCGTTCGAGACGGAGGCGGCTTGCTAGCCTTCGCGTGCGAATTGCGTTACGCGTGTTTCGCAGCGCGATTCGGGGGAATCAACGGGGCCCCATGGCAGTCATGGGGTGCAACGGGGGAGGATTTTCATGGCTGTTGAGCGTGTCGAGGAGATCGACGGCGCGGCGCAGGCGCAGGCCGTCACCACGGCGCTGGTGTACTACTCGATCGCACCGGGCGTCCGTCTCAACGTCCGCAGCGGTCCCGGCACCGGCTACAGCATCGTCCGTGTCCTGGCCGAGGGATCCAAGGTCCCGGTCTTCTGCCAGACGCCGGGCACCACCGTCACGGGTCCGTACGGCACCACCACCATCTGGGACAGCATCGACGACGGCGAGTACGTCTCGGACGCGTATGTGCACACCGGGAGCGACGGTTACATCCGGCCGCGCTGCGCCTGAGACCGTCACCACCGTCCAGGGGGTACCGATGACATCCCGTGGACGCCGATCCGTGCTTGCGGCGGGCACCGCCGCCGGAGCACTCCTCGTGCTGATGAGCTCATCGGCGACCGCCCAGGCGGCCTCGCCGCCCTCCTGCACGACGGCGGACGTCCGTCTCGACGTCCGCAGCGGCCCCGGTACGGGCTACAGCATCACGCGCACCCTGCCCGGGGCGTCCAAGGTCGTCATCTACTGCCAGACGCCGGGCGCGACCGTCACGGGCACGTACGGCACGTCGAACATCTGGGACAACATCAGCAACGGCGAGTTCATCTCGGACGCGTATGTGCAGACGGGCAGCGACGGCTGCATCACCTCCCGCTGCGCCTGATCCCCCCAAGAAGTCCGTGGTCCTCCCCAGCCATAATCAAGGAGTGACCGACAAGACCGACACCCCGTCCGGCCCCGCGGGCTCCCAGGGCGGCGGGCCCCGCCCCGAGCCCCTCCGTTTCTTCGGCACGACCTGGGTGAACCACGACGACGGCTACCGGTTGCGGCGTATCGGCGTGGTCGTCGGCTCGCTCGCCGCGGCCGCCGTCTCCTGTCTGGTCCTGCGCTTCGCCTACCAGGGACTCCAGATCGCCGACGTCGGCAGCTTCGTCACGGTGCTCGTGGTCGTGATGTTCGCGGTCTGCAGCGCGCTGGCCTTCGGCCACACCTGGGAGGGCTTCCGCAAGCGTCCCGACGCCGACCGGCTCGCCTCCCTGCGCGGCCTGCTGGCCATCGGCTTCGTCGGCTCGCTCCTCGCCTACTTCTTCCGCTCCCTCACCGAGGCTCCCGGCGAGGTGCTCCACCGCGAGGAGTACGAGGCGGCCCGGCAGGCGCACCAGAAGCGCTCGACCCGCCGCACCGGCAATCCCTCGAAGAAGCGCCGCAGCTGACCGCCCGGTCCGGGAGTCCCGGCAGGCACCCCCGGCCCACCCCGCTCCGCGCGTCCCGCTCACCTCGGGACGCGTGGGCACCCGCTGTGCGTCGGCCGTCGCACGCACCCCGGACGTCTCAAGCCGTCGGCTGAACCGCGTGTACTCCCCGGTCGTCGGCGCAAGCATGTCGGCATGACCGCCTCCTCCTCCGCCGACCGGGCCCACTCCTTCAACGCCGCCGCGGCCCGGTACGCGGCGAACCGCCCCGGCTACCCGCCCGCCCTCTTCGACGCGATCGAGGAGCTCGCGGGCCGCCCGCTGCGCGGCGCCCGGGTCGCGGACATAGGCGCCGGCACCGGCATCGCGACCGCCCTGCTGCGCGACCGCGGCGCCGAGGTGATCGCGGTGGAGCCCGGGGACGGCATGGCGGCCCAGCTCCGCCGCACCCTCCCCGACGTCCCCCTCGTGCGCGGGAACGGCAACGCGCTCCCCCTCGCCACCGCCTCCCTCGACCTGCTCACCTACGCCCAGGCCTGGCACTGGACCGATCCCGCGCACTCGCTCCCCGAGGCCGCGCGCGTGCTGAGGCCCGGCGGGGCGCTGGCGCTGTGGTGGAACACGGACCCGCACGACGTGCCGTGGATCAGCGAGCAGGCGCGGCGCATCGGGCGCCACTTCGGCAGCGCGTACGACAACCGGCAGGGTTCGCCCGGCTACACGGCACCGCGCGTCTTCGAGGGGGTGCCGGCCGCCCCGGAGCACGCGCGACGCACGGTCCGCTGGAGCCGCACGGTCCCGCTCGACACCCACCTCGCCAACCTCGGCAGCCACTCCCTCTTCCTCGTGCACGGCGAGTCGGCGGCCGACGCCTTCCTCGCCCGTGAGCGCGAGCGCCTGCTGGAGATCTTCCCGGCCGGCCTGGTCGAGGAGGTCTACGACGTCCTGCTGATCGTCGCCACGCCCTGACGCTCCTGCCGCGCGGCGGCCCACCCCTCCAGGGCCGCCGCGCAGGCATGGTCCAGGTGCCGCAGACCGCCCAGCTCCAGCCGGATCTCCCGGTCCCACGGCAGCGCCTCCAGGGCGTCCAGCAGCTTCGGCAGCCGCAGGAACGTCGCGTGTCCCAGCACCCGGACGACGAGCCCCGCCGCCCCCAGGTCCTCCGTCTCCACATGCACATGGCTGGTCTCCCACGCCGTCTTGGCGACGGCCAGCGCGAGCCCGACCAGCACGCCCTCCAGCAGGTTCCCTACGACGATCGCGACCGCCGTCACCCCGAGCACCACCACCTCCCCGCGGTGCCCGCGCCACAGCCCCCGCACCTCGCGCACCGGCACGAGCTTGCAGCCGGCGTGCACCAGCAGTCCGGCCAGCGCCGCCACCGGGATCACCCCGAGCGCCCCGGGCAGCACCGCGGTGAACAGCAGCAGCCACACGCCGTGCAGCACCCGGGAGGCCTTGGTCCGCGCCCCGGCCCGCACGTTCGCCGCGCTGCGCACGATCACCGCCGTCATCGGCAGCGCCCCCAGCAGCCCGCACAGGGTGTTGCCCGCGCCCTGCGCCATCAGCTCCCGGTCGTAGTCCGTACGAGGTCCCGTGTGCAGCCGGTCCACCGCCGCCGCGCTGAACAGCGACTCCGCGGACGCGATCAGCGCGAAGGCCACGACGGTCCCGATCACCCCCACTTCCGTCAGCCGCCCGAACTCCGCCGGCGGCGGCACCTGTACGACATCCAGCAGTCCCCGGACCTCGACCCGCCGCACCTCCAGGTCGAACACCCCGGTCACCGCCGCCGCCAGCCCCACCGCGACCAGCGGCGCGGGCACCAGCCGCGCCCCCCGCCGCCACCGCGGCCACAGCAGCAGTACGGCCATGGTGGCACCGCCCACCGACAACGCCACCGGGTCCATCCGGCCGGGCAGCGACACCAGTCCGGCGAGCTTCCCGAGCCCGTCCCCCGGAGCGGCCACGTCACCGAGGGCGTAGACCTGCCCGGCGATCAGCACCAGCCCGATCCCGGCGAGCATCCCCTGCACGACGGCCACGGACACGGCCCGGAACCACCGCCCGAGCCGCAGCGCGCCCAGGGCGAGCTGCACCAGACCGGCCGCGCACACCAGGACCCCGAGCGCTTCGAGGCCGTACGTCCGCACGGCCTCGTACACGAGCACGGTCAGCCCCGCCGCCGGACCGCTCACCTGGAGGCTGCTGCCGGGCAGCGCCCCGGCGACCAGGCCGCCGACGATCCCGGTGACCAGGCCCAGCTCGGCCGGTACACCGGAGGCGACGGCGACGCCCACGCAGAGCGGCAACGCGACGAGGAACACGACGAGTGAAGCGAACAGATCGGCCTTGCGTACGCCACAGCGCATGACAGCAGCACCTCCGGTCGACAGCGGGAGACGCGTGGGCGCCGAACCGGGGGAGGACTCGGCGAACTGAATTCCATTGTCGGAAACGGACGTCCGCCGCGGGGCCGATCCGTGTGTGCAGCCGGTGAACACAGAGGCGCAGGAACCGGACGCCCTGCCTCCAATCCCACCGCCGCGCGCCTGCGCCGCTTCGCGCACCCTCTTGACGGCGCGCCCGCTCGCGAGAATTATTCATCACATGATGAATTACTTGCCGGACGCCGGGGAGACCGCCACCGGCGCCCCCGCCCCGCCCGCGATCCGTGCCGAGGCCCTCACCGTCCTGCGCGGCTCCCGCTCCGTTCTGCGCGGCCTCGGCTTCACCGTCCCGCGCGGCCAGATCACCGGTCTGCTCGGCCCCTCCGGATGCGGCAAGTCGACGCTCATGCGCGCGATCGTCGGCACCCAGGCCAAGGTCACCGGCACCCTGGAGGTCCTGGGCCGCCCCGCGGGCCACCCCGCCCTGCGCACCCGCATCGGCTACGTCACCCAGGCCGCGTCCGTCTACGACGACCTGACGGTCCGGCAGAACCTCGACTACTTCGCCGCGATACTCGACCCGGGCCGAGCCGCCGCCGACCGCCGTCGTGCCGACGTCACCCGGGCCATCGCCGACGTCGACCTCGCGAGCCACGCCGACGCCCTGGCCGGCAACCTCTCCGGCGGCCAGCGCAACCGCGTCTCCCTCGCGGTCGCCCTCCTCGGCGCCCCCGAACTCCTGGTCCTGGACGAGCCGACGGTCGGCCTCGACCCGGTCCTGCGCCGCGACCTGTGGAACCTCTTCCACCGCATCGCCGCGGACCGCGGCGCCACCCTCCTCGTCTCCTCCCACGTCATGGACGAGGCCGAGCGCTGCCACCGGCTGCTGCTCATGCGCGAGGGCGAGGTCCTCGCCGACGACAGCCCCGACGCCCTGCGCACCCGCACCGGCTCCGACACGGTCGAGGCGGCCTTCCTGCACCTGGTGGACGAGGCCGTCGCGGCCGGCCACACGAAGGAGACAGCCCGATGAGCACGACCGCACCCGCCCCCGCCGCCGCCCTGAACCTCTCCCGCACCACGGCCACCGCGGCCCGCGTCCTGCGCCAGCTCCGCCACGACCCGCGCACCATCGCGCTGCTGATCCTCGTCCCCTGCCTGATGCTGGTCCTGCTGCGCTACGTCTTCGACGGCAGCCCGCACACCTTCGACAACATCGGCGCGTCCCTGCTCGGGATCTTCCCGCTGATCACGATGTTCCTGGTCACGTCCATCGCCACACTGCGCGAACGCACCTCGGGCACCCTCGAACGACTCCTCGCCATGCCCCTCGGCAAGGGCGACCTGATCGCGGGCTACGCCCTCGCCTTCGGCGGCCTGGCGATCGTCCAGTCCGCCCTGGCCACGGGCCTCGCCGTCTGGCTCCTGGGCCTGGACGTCACCGGCTCCCCCTGGCTGCTCCTCCTGGTGGCCCTGCTGGACGCGCTCCTCGGCACCGCCCTCGGCCTGTTCGTCTCGGCCTTCGCCGCCTCGGAGTTCCAGGCGGTCCAGTTCATGCCCGCGGTGATCTTCCCGCAGCTCCTGCTGTGCGGCCTGTTCACCCCGCGCGACCAGATGCACCCGGTCCTGGAGGCCATCTCCGACGTGCTGCCCATGTCGTACGCGGTCGACGGCATGAACGAGGTGCTCAGGCACACCGACATGACGGCCACCTTCGTACGGGACGTACTGATCGTGGCGGGCTGCGCCCTGCTGGTCCTCGGCCTGGGGGCGGCCACCCTGCGCCGCCGCACCACCTGACCCGCGACGCCGCACGGCGGACGCGCGCCCCGGCGCGCGGTCCCGGCGCCCCACCCCGGCACCGCGCCCCGACACCCACGTCCGCCCACCGGACACCCCACCCGCACCCGCCGCCCCTGATGCGAGGATGAGCCCGGACGACGCACCCCTCGGAGGGCACCTCAGCCATGATCCAGAAAGTCGCGGTCCTCGGCACCGGCAAGATCGGCGAAGCACTGCTCAGCGGAATGATCCGCGGCGGCTGGGCCCCGTCCGACCTCCTGGTCACCGCCCGCCGCCCGGAACGAGCCGAAGAACTCCGCACCCGCTACGGAGTCGTCCCGGTCAGCAACGCGGAGGCCGCCAAGACCGCCGACACCCTGATCCTGACCGTCAAACCGCAGGACATGGGCACCCTCCTCGACGAGCTCGCCCCGCACGTCCCCGCGGACCGCCTGGTCATCAGCGGAGCCGCCGGCATCACCACCGCCTTCGTCGAGGACCGCCTCACCGTCGGCACCCCCGTGGTCCGGGTCATGACGAACACGCCCGCCCTGGTCGACGAGGCGATGTCCGTCATCTCCGCCGGAGCCCACGCCACCGCCGACCACGTCAGCCACGCCGAGGCGATCTTCGGAGCGGTAGGCAAGACCCTCCGCGTCCCCGAGTCGCAGCAGGACGCCTGCACCGCCCTCTCGGGTTCGGGCCCGGCGTACTTCTTCTATCTGGTCGAGGCGATGACCGACGCCGGGATCCTGCTCGGCCTGCCCCGCGACAAGGCCCACGACCTGATCGTCCAGTCCGCGATCGGTGCCGCGACCATGCTCCGCGACAGCGGCGAACACCCGGTCAAGCTCCGCGAGAACGTCACCTCGCCCGCCGGCACCACCATCAGCGCCATCCGCGAACTCGAGAACCACGGCGTACGGGCCGCCCTGATCGCCGCCCTCGAAGCCGCCCGCGACCGCAGCCGCGAACTGGCCTCCGGCAACAACTGACCCGCACCGCCGCCCGGCTCCACCCCGTACAGGGCGGCGGCCGGGCGGTTCACCGCCCGCTCACTCCACCGCGCCGACGACCTCCCGCGTGGTCACCACCCGGGCGAACCCGCCCCCGTGCAGCGACACCGCCGCTGCCCGCGCGAGCTCCTCCGCCTCGCGCCGCCAGCCGAACGGCCCTTCGAGGTCGAAGGTGTACGTCGCGTCGTACGCGACCACCACCTCGTACCCGAGGTTCCCGCCCATCCGCGCCGTCGTCTCCACGCACATGTTGGTCTGGATCCCGGCCACCACGATCTGCCCGATCCCCTCCGCCTTCAGCCAGGCGTCCAGACCCGGCGTCCCGAGGAACGCCGAGTTCACCGACTTCGTGATCAGCAGTTCCGCCCCGGCGCCCTTCCCGCGCCGCCGCGCCACGTACTCCTTGAAGTCGTTCCCCTCGTGTCCCGCCCGCAACGGCGACCGCGGGTTCACCGAGTCGTGCCGTACGAAGACGACGGGCCGCCCGGTCGACTGCCAGGCGTCGAGGAGCGCCGCGATGTTGTCATCGGCCCCGGGGTTGTTGCGCGTACCCCAGAAGTCCAGCTCCTCGAAGCCCTGCTGCACGTCCACGACCACCAGTGCCGCGTTCTCTGCGATGTCCATGCCCACGATCCTGCCGCCGGGCGCACCTCCGCCCCAGCAGATCAAAAGCCAGCGATCGATGGTTTACTGCCAACGTGGACAGCTCGGACACCGGCGGCAGCGTGAACGGCGCGGACAGCGCCCCCGGCCCGGCCGGCCGGCCCTACCGCGTGGCCCTGGTCGCCTTCCCCGGCATCCGGGCCTTCGACGTCTCCGTCATCACCGAGGTCTGGGGCCAGGACCGCACCGACCGCGGCGCCCCGGCCTTCGACCTGCGCCGCGCCGCGTCCGACACCGCCGGCCCCGTCCCGATGCGCGGCGGCCTCTCCCTCCTGCCCGACCGCACCCTCGGCTGGCTGGACCGCGCGGACCTGATCGTGATCCCCGGCCTCGACGACCACCTCACCCCCGCGCCCGCCCCCGTCCTGGACGCCCTGCGCCGTGCCCACACCCGCGGCACCACCCTCGCCGCCCTGTGCGGCGGTGCCTTCACCCTCGCCCAGGCCGGACTGCTCGACGGCCGCCGCGCCATCACCCACTGGAACCTGATCGACGAGTTCCGCGCCCACCATCCGCACGTCACCGTCGTCCCCGACGCCCTCTTCATCGAGGACGACAACATCTGGACCGCGGCCGGCACCGCGGCGGGCATCGACCTCTGCCTCCATCTCGTCCGTACCGCCCACGGCGCGGAAGCGGCCGCCACCATCGCCCGCTCGATGGTCACGGCCCCCTTCCGCGCCGGCACCCAGGCACAGTTCATCGAACGCCCCACCCCGCACGCCGACCGCGACGCCGACACCCTCGCCGCCGTCCGCGAACACGCCCTGCGCCATCTCCACCAGCCGCTCACGGTCGCCGACCTGGCCGCCCGCGCCGGGATGTCGGCGCGGTCCTTCGCCCGCCACTTCGCCGCCGAGACCGGCACCACACCGTTGCGCTGGCTTCTCGGCCAGCGCATCGCCGCCGCCCAGAAACTCCTCGAACGCACCGACCTCCCCATGCCCGAGGTGGCCCGCCGGGCCGGCTTCGGCAGCGAGGTCACGATGCGCCAGCACTTCGCCTCGCGCCTCGCCACCAGCCCGCGCGCCTACCGCGCCGCGTTCACCACCGCCTCCGACACCGGCGGCAGCAGCCCGATCGCGCGATAGGCGGCGTCGACGACCGGCCGGGCCATCGCCCGAGCCCGCTCCGCCCCGTCCCGCAGCACCCCCTCCACATAGGAGGGGTCCGCGCACAGCTCCTTGTGCCGGGCCTGAAGCGGCCGGAGCGTCTCGACCACGGCCTCCGCGGTGTCCTTCTTCAGGGCGCCGTACGAGTCGTAGCCCTCGGCCAGGGCCCGGGGATCGCCCTGCGTGCAGGCGGCGAGGATCTCCAGCAGGTTCGTCAGCCCCGGCCGCCGCTCGCGGTCGTACACGACGTCCCGGCCGCTGTCGGTCACCGCCCGCATGACCTTCTTGCGCACCGCGTCGGGTTCGTCGAGCAGATAGACGATCCCCGGCCCGACGTCCTCGCTCTTGCCCATCTTCGACGTCGGGTCCTGGAGATTCATGACCCGCGCCGCCACCGGCGGGTGCGTGGCCCTGGGGACCACGAACGCCTGTCCGTAGCGCTGGTTGAACCGCACGGCCAGGTCCCGGGTCAGTTCGACGTGCTGGGCCTGGTCGTCGCCCACCGGCACCTCGTCGGTCCCGTACGCCAGGATGTCCGCCGCCATCAGCACCGGATACGTCAGCAGCGACAGCCGCACACTCCCGCCGCGCTCGCGTTCCCGCGCGGCCTTCTCCCGGTACTGGATCATCCGCCGCATCTCGCCGTCGGTGGCCACGCATTCCAGTACGTACGACAGCCGCGCGTGCTCGTCCACATGGCTCTGTACGAATACGGTGCACAACTCGGGATCGAGCCCGGCCGCGAGCAACAGCGTCGCCGACTGGCGGCTCAGCCGTCGTACCCGGCCGGGATCGTGCTCGACGGTCAGCGCGTGCAGATCGACGACGCAGAACAGCGCGTCCGCCCGGTGCTGGTCGACCGCGGCCCACTGCCGCATGGCGCCCAGGTAGTTCCCCAGCGTCAGATGCCCGGTCGGCTTGACCCCGCTGAAGACCCGCTTCATCTCGTCACCTCCTGATCGGGACCGCCGCACCCGGCCGGCCGCCCCTCTGGAGGGAGAAACACCAACGGCCGCCGAGGCGGCGGCCGTTGAGTACATACGTGCGTACGGCCGCCGTCAGGCGGCCCACCAGAGCTGGGTGCACGTACGTGTAGTCATGCCCCCCAGCGTACGGGCCGAAGGGCCCTCCGGGCAGCAAGTTGACACACCCCGCCGCGATCCGTAATGTTCTCCGAGTTGTCCGACGTGAGCGCCGACTCCGGTCGGTCCCCGGACAGCCATTCCGCAAGTACCCGTCACTACTCGACGCTCAGTCGGCATGTCTGCCAGGCTGCGTCGTTTCATTGGCGTGCGTATTTGCGAAATGAGGAATCCGCGTTCGAAAGGACAGGGCCCCCGATTAGCTCGGGAGCCGGGAATCCGCTAAAGTCTCACTCGTCGGAACGGCCCAACGGCCGGGAAGGCAAAGCCCGCTGACCGGGAATCAGGCCCGAAAGAGTCTGATAGAGTCGGAACCGCCGGAAAGGGAAACGCGAGAGCGGGAACCTGGAAAGCACCGAGGAAATCGGACCGCGAAACGGTCTGATAGAGTCGGAAACGCAAGACCGAAGGGAAAAAGCCCGGAGGAAAGCCCGAGAGGGTGAGTACGAAGGAAGCGTCCGTTCCTTGAGAACTCAACAGCGT
>NZ_JBVJMD010000065.1:0-39499 GCF_055584385.1 Streptomyces sp. NPDC104096 | reverse complement strand
GAGCCCTAGGGCGTGTTCCGAAAGTCCCGTCTGCCCGGCGACGCCTGGCACGCACTCCCCCAGAGGGGGCACCCCCAGCCGCGTTGTCGGGATCACCCCGATACATCCGGTATCGGGGCGACCCTCCGCCTTGCGATCGCGCGCACCGGACGCCGCCGGGCCCGCCCTTCGGGCGGACGACGCTACTTTCGGAACACGCCCTACTAGGGGGTCAGGAGAGGTCGTCCACCAGCACCGCGGCCCCGTCGAAACGCCCCGCCGCGAGGTCCGCCAGGGCCCGGTCCGCCCGCGACAGCGGATAGACGTGCGTGGTCGCGCGCACCCGGTGACGGGCGGCCAGGGCCAGGAACTCCCGGGCGTCCGCGCGGGTGTTGGAGGTGACGCTGCGCACCTCCTTCTCGTAGAACAGCTCGCTCTCGTAGTGCAGCGCGGGCACGTCGCTCAGATGGATGCCGGCGATCGACAGCACCCCGCCCCGGTCCAGCGCCCGCAGCGCGACCGGGACCAGTTCGCCGGCCGGGGCGAACAGGACGGCGCTGTCCAGGGGTTCCGGCGGCAGGTCGTAGGCGTCCCGGGCCGAGGCCGCCCCCAGCTCCAGCGCCAGCCGGCGCGCGGCGGCCCCCCGCGTCAGCACATGCACGGTGGCCCCCTCCGCCAACGCGAGCTGCGCGCACAGATGGGCGCTGCCGCCGAAGCCGTAGAGCCCGAGCCGTCCGCCCGGCGGCAGCGCGGCCCGCCGCAGCGCCCGGTAACCGATGATTCCCGCACACAGCAGCGGTGCGAGCGCCACGTCGTCGACACCGGCGGGCAGCCGGTGGGCGAACGCGGCCGGAACGGTGGTGTACGGCGCGTACCCCCCGTCGGCGTCCCACCCCGTGTACCGCGAGGCCGGGCAGAGGTTCTCGGCGCCGCGCACGCAGTACGCGCAGGTGCCGTCGGTGCGGCGCAGCCAGGCCACCCCCACCCGCTCGCCCGGCGCGAAGCCGCGCACCGCCGCGCCCAGGCCCGCCACCTCGCCGACCACCTCGTGTCCCGGCGTCACCCCGGTCCTGCGCACCGGCAGATCACCCTCGGTGACATGCAGATCGGTCCGGCACACCCCGCAGGCCCGCACCCGCACCAGCAGTTCGTCGTCGGCCGGGACCGGGACCGGCTTCTCCACCAGCCGGAGCGGCCTGTCCCCGAGCGGCCCCGGTGTGAGCACCGCCCAGGCCGGCATCATCGCGTCCGCCATCCCGCGCTCCGTCCGCCGCAGTGTCGCCCGTCCGTGCCCGTCCGCGCCCGTCTCCGCCCGCGTGCGCCCGTCTCCGCCCGTATCCGTCCGTATTCCTTCCAGTGTGTAACGCAGGGGCGTGTTCGGCACGCGATGAAACCGGCCGGTGGCTAGCGTGAGGAACCGGACAACGCCACCGATCCGAGAGGTCCGCAGCCATGGCCGTACCACCTGAGGGAACCCCGTGTTGGGCCGATGCGATGTTCAGCGACGTGGAGGGCGCCAAGACCTTCTATGGTGACGTCCTCGGCTGGACCTTCGGCGAGTCGACGTCGGAGTACGGCAACTACACCCAGGCCTACGCGAACGGCAAGGCGGTCGCCGCGGTCGTACCTCCCATGCCGGGCCAGGAGGGGCAGTCGCAGTGGTGCCTCTACTTCGCCTCGCCGGACGCCGCCGCCACCGCGGCGCGGATCCGGGAGAACGGCGGTGAGGTGCTGATGGAGCCGATGCAGGTCGGCGAGTTCGGCACCATGTGCCTGGCCCGCGAGCCCGGCGGCGCCGTCTTCGGCGTCTGGCAGGGCGGTCTGCACACGGGCTTCGAGGCGACCGCCGAGCCCGGCGCCTACTGCTGGGCCGAGGTCTTCACGCGCGAGCCCGCGAAGACGGACGCGTTCCTCCCGGCGGTCTTCTCCTACACGGCGAAGCAGTTGCAGGACGACGCGGTCGACTTCCGCATGTTCGACCTCGGCGACCAGACGGTCCTCGGCCGGATGGAGATGACGGACGACTTCCCGCCCGAGGTGCCCTCGTACATCAACGTCTACTTCACCGTCCCCGACTGCGACGAGGCCGTCGCCAGGGCCACCAAGCACGGTGCGGTGCTGCGGTTCGGTCCGATGGACAGCCCGTTCGGCCGGTTCGCGGCGCTCAGCGATCCGCAGGGGGCGAACTTCTCGGTGATCGACATCACCAGGACGGCGGGGGAGATGCCGAAGAGCACGGACGTCTCCTGAACCGGCGGGCTTGTGAGCTTGTGCACCGTGACCCGAGGCGACGGCCGGGCGTGGCATGATCGAGACCATGCTTGAACGTGTGGTGGCCGCGTGCGACGGGGCTTCGAAGGGGAATCCGGGACCGGCGGCCTGGGCGTGGGTCATCGCCGACGACGCACGGACCCCGGCCCGCTGGGAAGCCGGGCCGCTGGGCAGGGCGACCAACAACATCGCCGAACTCACCGCCCTGGAGCGCCTGTTGGCGGCGACCGACCCCGGACTTCCGCTGGAGATCCGGATGGACTCGCAGTACGCGATGAAGGCGGTCACCACCTGGCTGCCCGGCTGGAAGCGCAACGGCTGGAAGACGTCCGCGGGCAAGCCGGTCGCCAACCAGGAGCTCGTCGTACGCATCGACGAGCTCCTCGACGGCCGCTCGGTCGAGTTCCGGTACGTGCCCGCCCACCAGGTCGACGGCGACCCGCTCAACGACTTCGCCGACCGCGCCGCGAGCCAGGCGGCGATCGTCCAGGAGGCCGCGGGCAGCGCGCTCGGCTCGCCGGAGCCGCCGCCCTCGCCGGACACCCCGCCGTCCGGCGCGCCGCGCCGCCGTTCCTCCTCCGCGCGCCCCGCGGGCAAGACCTCCGCGGGCAAGTCGTCCGCGGCGCGCTCCGGCGGCTCCGCGCGGACGATCAAGGCGAAGTTCCCCGGGCGCTGCGTGTGCGGACGCCCGTACGCGGCCGGCGAGCCGATCGCCAAGAACGACCAGGGCTGGGGCCACCCGGAGTGCCGGACCGGCGCAGCCGGCTGAGCGCGCGACCCCGGCCGGTCCCCGGACGGTGTTCGGCCCCCGGACGGGGTCCGGTCCGCGGACCGGACCCCGTCCGCGTCCGTCGGGGACCCGGTCAGTCGGTGTCGAAGGTGTAGTGGGGGGTGTGGTCGAGCAGATCCGCCGGGGACGTGTCGTTCCAGGGCTTCATCCGCTCGTCGCGGTCGACGACGTCCGGTGTCCCGGCGGTGGGCAGGTAGCCGGAGTCGGGGTGCCTGCGCCGCCACTGGGCCCACAGCTTGTCGATGTACGCGTGGTGCAGCCAGAACACCGGGTCGTTCGGGGACACCCCGGTCGCCATCTGACCGCCGACCCAGACATGGACCCGGTTGTGCAGATTGACCCCGCGCCAGCCCTCCAGATGGTTGCGGAAGCCGTCCGAGCCGCTGTTCCAGGGCGCCATGTCGTACGTCGCCATCGCCAGCACGGAGTCGACCTCGGCCGGCGTCGGCAGTTCGCGCACCCCGGCGCCGAGCGAGCGCCGCAGATAAGTCCGGCCGTCCACCCGGACGTTGAGCGGCCATTTACCGGTGGCCGCCGCGAACGGGCCGTCCATCACACGGCCGTCCAGGCTGCGCCCGGTGCCGCCGAGGAAGTCCGGCGCCCACAACGAGGCCCGTGCGGAACGGTCGGTGGACCAGTTCCAGTACGGCAGCGCCACCGAGGGGTCCACCGACTGCAGCGCCCGCTCGAACTCCAGCAGGAATCTGCGGTGCCAGGGCAGGAAGGACGGCGAACGGTGGCCGGTGCGCTCGCCGTCGTCGGTGTCGCCGACGATGAAGGCGTTGTGCGTGGTGACGAAGGCGTCGTAGCGGCCGCTGCGCTTGAGTTCTAGGACGGCGGCGACGAAACGCCGCTTCTCGTCGGCGGTCAGGCTCGCCTGGTTCTTGCGGACGGTCATGTGCGGGTACTCCCGAAGTGCGTTCTTGGGCCGGTCAGTTGGCGGGGAAGGGGACGAGCCGGGCGCCCTGGAGCTCGTCGACCGCGGCACGCGCGGCGGCGCGCGGGTCGGCCACCGGGGCGTAGTGGCTGACGACGCTGATCCAGGTCCCGTCGGCGTTGCGCATCACGTGCAGCTCCACGCCGTCGACGAACACCGCGTATCCGTCGCCGTGACCGCCCCCGTGGTGATGGCCGCCGCCGGCGGTCCGGCCCTGTATCCGGCGGCCCTTGTAGACCTCGTCGAAGGGTTCGGGAAGGCCGTGGTCGTGAGCGTCGGCCACGGCCGGTCCGGCGATGGTGACGGTCGTGGCGCCGGCCGCGGCGGCGAGGGCGGCCGCGGCGGTGAGCGCGCGGCGTCGGCTGAGTTCCGGCATACGGGACCTCCCAGGTGAGTTCGGTTGACGACTCCGTATGCCTATCGGTTCGGTCCAGAGCGGGAGAAATCGCTTCGGGACGGTTGGCTGCGATCAGGACAAGTAGCCACATGTCGTGCAAGGTTGAACGAAGATGATCTTGCTGTCGCGGCCGCCCCCGACCCCCGGAAGGGGGAAATCCTCTCCCCGGCGGGCCGGATTCGGATGATCTTTCGCAAGGGCTCGGCCTGCGCGTGGCCTGGCTCACCTCGTGAGACTGGCGTGATCCGGGTGGCCGGAACCAGGGCGTTCGGACTGCTACTGTGCGTCGTCAACTGACCGCTTTGGGTAATTCCTAGGGGTGCGCGTGAAGGTCGCCTGTGTCGGAGGCGGGCCCGCCGGCCTGTATCTCTCGATCCTGCTGAAGGGGCAGAACCCGTCCCACGACATCACCGTCTACGAGCGCGATCCCGAGGGCTCCACCTACGGCTGGGGTGTCACGTACTGGCGTGAGCTGCTCGACAGGCTCCACGCCCACGACCCCCAGTCGGCGCGCGCCGTCGAGGAGAGCTCCGTCCGCTGGCACCAGGGCGTCGCCCATGTGCGGGACCTGTCGACCCGCAGGCCCGGCGACGAGGGCCACGGCATCGGCCGCCACCGGCTGCTGGAGATCCTCACCGCCCGCGCCCGCTCCCTCGGGGTGCGGCTGGAGTTCGCGCACGAGGTCACCCCCGAGCGACTGCCCGACGCCGACCTCGTGGTGGCCGGCGACGGGGTGCGCAGCGCCCTGCGCACCGCGCACGCCGGACACTTCGGCACGGAGTTGACGGCGGGCCGCAACACCTACATCTGGCTCGGCACCACCAAGGTCTTCGACTCCTTCACCTTCGCCTTCGTGGAGAGCGCGCACGGCTGGATCTGGTGCTACGGCTACCCCTTCGGCCCCGGACACAGCACCTGCGTGGTCGAATGCGCCCCGGAGACCTGGACGGGCCTCGGGCTCGACCGGGTGAGCGAGTCCGAAGGGGCGGCCCTGCTGGAGAAGCTCTTCGCCCATGTCCTGGACGGACACCCGCTGATCGGCCGCGCCTCGGGCGACGGCGGCGCCCAGTGGCTGACCTTCCGCACCCTCACCAACCGCACCTGGCACCGCGGCAACCTCGTCCTGCTGGGCGACGCCGCCCACACCACCCACTACTCCATCGGCGCCGGCACCACCCTCGCCCTGGAGGACGCCATCGCGCTCGCCGACGCGCTGCGCGACCACGGCGGACTCCCGCAGGCCCTGGCCCGCTACGAGCGCGAACGCCGGGCGGCCCTGCTCTCCGTGCAGAGCGCGGCCCGCTACAGCGCCCAGTGGTACGAGAACCTGACCCGCTACATCGACCTGCCCCCGGAGCGGATGTTCGCCCTGCTCGGCCAGCGTCACTCACCCCTGCTGCCCTACGTACCGCCCCAGCTCTACTACCGGATCGACCGCGCGGCCGGGCAGTCGCAGGCGCTGCGACGGCTCAAGCGCTGGCTGGGCCCGAAGGTGGCGCGGAGCGTGCACGCGCGGGTGCTGTCCGGCCGCGAACAGTCGCCGTGAACCGATGCCGGAGTTGGGTGAATGACAATTCACCGATAGGGTGAATTGTCATTCACCCTCATGCTTTCCTGTGTCGGCCACTGGAGTGCCCATGGCGTCGTCCGTCCCGATATCCGACCCGTCCGCCCCGGTCGGCGGGTCCCCGGCCGGTGGTTCCGGGAGCCTGCGGGAACGGCTCACCATCCCGGTGCTCGCGTTCGGCGGCACCCTCATGGCCGTCATGCAGACGGTCGTCGTGCCCCTGCTCCCGGACCTGCCCCGGCTCACCGGAGCCGCGCCGGGCACGGTCTCCTGGATGGTCACGGCGACCCTCCTGTCCGGCGCCGTGCTCACCCCGGTGCTCGGCCGGGCAGGCGACATGTACGGCAAACGGGGGGTGCTGCTCGCGGCCCTCGGTCTGATGACCCTCGGCTCCGTGACCTGCGCCCTCACCTCCGACATCCGCGTCCTCATCGCCGCCCGCGCCCTCCAGGGCGCCGCGACCGCCGTCGTACCGCTGTCGATCAGCATCCTGCGGGACGAACTGCCCCCGGAGCGCCGGGGCTCCGCGGTGGCGCTGATGAGCTCGACCGTGGGCATCGGCGCGGCCCTGGGCCTGCCGGCCGCGGCCCTGATCGTGCAGTACACCAACTGGCACGTCATGTTCTGGGTGACGTCGGCGCTGGGCGCGTCCGGCGTGGCGCTGATCCGGTGGGCGGTGCCGGAGTCGCCGGTCCGCTCGCCCGGCCGGTTCGACGTCACCGGGGCGCTGGGACTGGCCGTCGGACTGATCTGCCTGCTGCTGGGCGTGTCCCAGGGCGGCCAGTGGGGCTGGGGCAGCCCGCGGATCACGGGACTGTTCCTCACCGCGGCCGTCGTCCTCGGCCTGTGGTGGTGGCAGCAGCTGCGCGCCCGTCAGCCGCTGGTGGACCTGCGCCTGGTGACCCGCCCCAAGGTCGGTCTGTCCCACGCGGCCGCCCTGCTGACCGGGTTCGCCTTCTACGCCAACACCCTGGTGACGGCACAGCTGGTGCAGGCGCCCGAGGCCACCGGGTACGGGCTCGGCCTGTCCATCGTCGAGACCGGCCTCGTCCTGCTGCCGAGCGGGATCATCATGCTGCTGTTCTCGCCGCTCTCGGCCCGTATCTCCGCGGCCCGCGGACCACGCGTCACCCTGGCCCTCGGGACCGCCGTCATCGCGGCCGGCTACGCGGTGCGCATCGCGGACAGCCACCAACTGTGGATGATCATGGTGGGCGCCGCGGTCGTGGCGACCGGTACGACCCTCGCGTACTCCGCGCTGCCGTCCCTGATCCTGCACGCCGTGCCCGCCGAGCAGACCGCCTCCGCCAACGGCGTCAACGTCCTGATGCGCACCATCGGCCAGGCCGTCTCGAGCGCCGCCGTCGCGGCGGTGCTGGTCCGGCACACCAGCCCCGTCGGCGGCGTCCCGGTGCCGACGCTGCACGGCTATCTGATGGCGTTCTCGATCGCCGGCCTGGTCGCCCTGGTGGCGAGCGCGGTGGCGCTGAGCATCCCCGGCGACCGGTCGTCCGACGGGGTACGGCGGACCCGGGGCGGGACCCGGTCGGCGCGGGACGGGGTGAAGGAGGGAGCATGAGTGCTGTGCGCACCACGTCCTCCGACCCCGCCCCGCCGTCCGATGCCGCCCTGCCGTCGGATCCCGCGACTCCCCCGGATCCCTCCGGCCGGTCGGGTCCGTCCGCCGCCGCCCCCGCTCCAGCCCCCGGCCGCCGGGACGCCGAGGCGACCAGGGCGGCCATCCTGCGCGCAGCCCGGCACCTGCTGGCCCGGCACGCCCATGCCGACATCACGCTCAAGGCGGTCGCCGAGCGCGCCGGGGTGAGCCCGCCGCTGATCCTGAAGTACTTCGGCAACAAGGACGCCCTGTTCGCCCGGGTGATGTCCTTCGAGACAGACGCGAGCGGCCTGCTGGACGCCCCGCTGCGCGAACTCGGCCGCCACATGGTCCGGCACGTCCTGGAGAGCCAGGTCGAGCGGGGCGCGGATCCCGTGCTGCGGATCGTCTTCGCGCCCCTGCACGGAGAGCACGGCGAGGTGCTGCGCGCCAACTTCCGCAGCCAGGTCACCGTCCGGCTGGCCGCCCGCCTGGACGGCCCCGACGCGGGGCTGCGCGCCGAACTCGCGCTGGCCGCCCTGCTCGGCCTGGGCGTGATGTTCGGCATCGCCCGGGGCGCCGAACTCCGCGCGGCCGGGCTCGACGAACTCGTCGACCGCTACGCCCCGGCCGTACAGGCCCAGCTGACGCCCTGACGCCCTGACATCCCCTCATGCCAGTGCTCGTACTCGTGCGAGTGGAGGAAGCGTCGGCCGGGGTCGGAGGCGCCCGTTCCGCGCCGGGGTGCGACGGATGACAGACTGACGGCATGGACGAGCGCGAATTCGGAAGGTCGGGCCGGCACGCATCCGTCGTCGGCCTCGGCACATGGCAGCTGGGCGCCGACTGGGGCGACGTGGACGACAAGGAAGCCCTCGCGGTACTGGAGGCGGCGGCCGAGTCGGGAGTGACCTTCTTCGACACCGCCGACGTGTACGGCGACGGGCGCAGCGAGCAGACCGTCGCCGCCTTCCTGAGCGGCCGGCCGGACCTGCACGTGGAGGTCGCCACCAAGATGGGCCGCCGGGTCGACCAGATCCCCGAGAACTACGTCCTGGACAACTTCCGGGCCTGGAACGACCGTTCCCGGCGCAACCTCGGCGTCGACCGCATCGACCTGGTGCAGCTGCACTGCCCGCCGACGCCCGTCTACTCCTCCGACGAGGTCTTCGACGCCCTCGACACCCTGGTCGAGGAGGAGCGCATCGCCTCGTACGGGGTCAGCGTGGAGACCTGCGCGGAGGCACTGACCGCGATCGCCCGGCCGAACGTGGCGAGCGTGCAGATCATCCTCAACCCGTTCCGCATGAAGCCACTGCACGAGGTGCTCCCGGCCGCCCGCGCGGCGGGCGTCGGCATCATCGCCCGGGTACCGCTCGCCTCCGGCCTGCTGTCGGGCAAGTACACCAAGGACACGGTCTTCGCGGCGAACGACCACCGCACCTACAACCGGCACGGCGAGGCCTTCGACCAGGGCGAGACCTTCTCCGGAGTCGACTTCACGACGGGCGTCGAGGCGGCCGCGGAGTTCGCGGCCCTCGCCCCCGAGGGGTACACCCCGGCCCAGCTGGCGCTGCGCTGGATCGTCCAGCAGCCCGGTGTGACCACCGTGATCCCCGGTGCCCGCTCGCCCGAGCAGGCGCGCGCCAACGCGACCGCGGCCAAGCTGCCCGAGCTGTCCGAGGCGACGCTCACCGCGATCCGCGAGCTCTACGACCGCCGGATCAAGGACCAGGTGGAAGGCCGCTGGTAGTCCCGGCGGAGCGCTGAACCGGCGAACCGGACGCGGGGCGGGACGGCTGATGTCCCGCCCCGCCCCGCACCCGCGGCGCCACGGCTCAGATCCGTCCGCCGGTCAGCCGGGTCAGCGGTCCCTGGGCCTGCCGCCGCGAGCGGCGTCCCGCCAGATAGGAGACGGTGGTCAGCGCGGTCAGTCCGGCGCCCACCCCGGCGGCGGTGAGCTTGCGGCGGGCGACGACCGTCCAGGCCGTCTGGGCCGTGGCCGCGACCTGCCCGGCGGAGGCGACGACCGCCTGGCGCCCGACCTCGACCCCCTTGGCCGCGGTCTGGGCCAGTCCGCTCGTCGCGTCGGCCGCACGACTCGCCGCGCCCTTGGCCGCCGCCGTGGCGTCGTCCGTCCGCGCGGCCATCGCCTTCGCGGTGCGCGCGGCCGGGGCCGTCCGCCGCTCGGCGGTCTGCCGCCCCTGCGCCGCGTGCGCGTTCACGTCCTTGCTGGATTCACTCATGAAATCCGCCTTGCCGCTCACCGCGGAGGCAAACGCACCGGGTCCCGGGCGGGCGCCGCACCGTCACCGCCGTGAGGGGAGGGGTACCCGGGGGAACACGGAGCAGGACGGCACCGGCGGCCGGAGCAGGGAGGCATCATGTCGGACGGCGTGGATCGCGTGGACGGGGCGGACGGGGCGAACCGACGCAGCGGGCGGGACGAGAGCGAGGACGAACGGGCGGACCGGATGTGGCAGGACCTGATCCAGGAGGTCCGGGTGGCCCAGACCGGCGTGCAGATCCTGTTCGGCTTCCTGCTCACGGTCGTGTTCACCCCGAAGTACGCCCAGCTGAGCCACACCGACCAGGTCATCTATGTCGTGACCGTCGTCCTGGGCGCCGCCGCGACGGGTGCCCTGATCGGTCCGGTCTCCTTGCACCGGGTCGTGGCGGGCCGCCGGGTCAAGCCCCGGGCGGTGTGGCTGGCCTCCCGGATGACGTTCGTCGGACTTCTGCTGCTGCTCGTCACCATGGCCTCGTCGCTGCTGCTGATCCTGCGGGTGGCGACCCACGGGGGCTATGTGCCCTACCTGGTCGCGGTCGTGGTCAGCTGGTACGCGCTGTGCTGGTACGTGCTGCCGCTGTGGGCGCGTCGTCGTCACACGTCACGCTGAGCCGCAGCGCGGCCAGCTGCCGGTCGTGCACGCGCCCCAGCAGCAGCACCGAGAGGGTGGCGCCGATCAGCGCGCAGAACATGTCCCACTGCGTGTCCCAGACATCGCCCTGGGTGGCCAGGAAGGCGTCCGCGGAGTGCCCCCCGATCACCGCCGCCGCCCACTCGAACATTTCGAACAGGGCGCTGAAGGCGAGACAGGCGCACACGGTCAGCGGGGCCAGCCAGCGACTGCCCCGCAGCGGCGAGGTGCGGCTGAGCAGCTCCCGTACCAGCACGGCCGGGACGAAGCCCTGCATCAGATGGCCGAACCGGTCGTAGGGGTTGCGGTCCAGTCCGAAGGTGTCCCGCACCCAGTCGCCGAGCGGCACCTGCGCGTAGGTGTAGTGACCGCCGAGCGCGAGCACCAGCGAGTGCGCCGCCAGCAGACCGCACAGCAGGCCCGTCAACGGGAACCTGCGCCAGGTGAGCAGGACCAGCGGCAGGCCCGCGAACACCCACACCGTCTCCAGGAACCAGGTGGTCCGGTCGCGTGGCTGCCAGCCGGACACGGCGAGACCGGCCACCGCCACAGCGACGAACAGGACGGGCGGGACACGGCGGGGGAGGGGACGAGCAGCAGGCATCGGCGGGCTCCTTGTCGGCGAGGGCCCCATCGTCGTGCCACCGGGCGGGTGGCGGCATGAGTACGGCTACTCAGCTCTCCGCGTGCTGCTCGCGCGAGCCGCGCAGCGCGGTGATGGCCGTGCCGATCGCCGCCTGGAGCTCTTCGAGCCGCTGCACCATGTCGTCCTCGTAGAACTCCTCCGCGTCGTCGAAGGTCAGCTCCTCGAAGACCTTCGTGGCCTTCGAGAGGCTGCTGTAGAACTTCGTCCGCCGCTCCTGGACCCGCAGTTCGGCGTCGGCCTCCACCGCCTCGACGACGAGGGACTTCATGGTGTCGTAGGCCTCGGTCGCCCACTCGACGGTGTCCTCGTCGTCCTCCAGTCCGTCCAGCAGCGACAGGTGCCGCTCGGCCTCCTGGCGCAGCGGGACGGGCGCGTCGACGGTCTGTCCGGCGGGCGTCCTGATCTGTCCGGACTCCGCGATCTGGCGCACGTACCCGATGCGGTCGGCGGACCGGCTCTCGGAGGCCACCGCCTTCTTGAGATCGTCGGTGCGTACGACGTCACGCGCCCACTCGGTCTGGAGCTCGGGGTCCTCCCGGACGCGGTCGAGCAGCGCCTGCCGGGCGGCCCGGGCGGTGGAGGGGTCGGCGAGGATCGCGGCGCGCAGGGCGGTGGGATTCTCGGCCACCTCCAGCGCCTTCGTCGGACGGATGCCCTCGGCCTCGGCGGCCTCGGTGATGGCGGTGCCGCGCTCGGACGTGGCGCTGGAGCGGGAGACGTAGTAGGTCAGCCACAGGTCGGCGTCCGGCAGCTCGACCTGCTGACCCGGTGCCAGCGCCTCGAAGTGCGGGACGACACCGTCGTCGGCGGCCCGGTCCCAGGCCTTGTAGTAGCGCATGACCCGCTCGGCGGAGCACTCCGCGAGCTCGGCGAACTCCTTCGCCGACACCTTGGCCGTCTCGTCCGCGCCCTGCCCGCCGGGCCGCACGCTGCGCGCCACCATCAGGCCGAAGGCCCAGCCGCCGGTCCGCGCGTACACGCCGAACTCGCGCGCGTCGCGCGCCACCAGGTCGGACAGGGGTGCGGGAGAGGTCTCGGGCGGGACGATCGCTACGGTCACGGGTGGCTCTCCTGATCGGTGGCGGCACGGCTGGTCGGTCTGCACGGGTGCAGACCGACCAGCCTATATGGGCCCATTGGCATGGTTTTCCGTGTCCGGGCGGGAGCGCCGGGCGGATCCGCCGGGTCCGGGTGCGTCCGCCGGATCCGCCGGATCCGCCGGGCCCTGGGCGCCGGGCGAACCCGCCGGTCGCGCGGGGGCCGGCCGGGCGGGAACCGTCGCACTCCGCTCGGGAAGCACCGCACTCCGAGCGGGAAACCTCACGTTCCGTACGGAAAAGATCGCCTGCCGGGCGAGAGACATCGTCGAACGCGGCCGCGCCCCGGGAGAGGATGCCGGTATGAGCGAGCGAGCCCTGCCTACGAGCACCCCCGCCGCCGAGGGCGTCGACGCGTCCGGCGTCCACGCCTTCCTCGACGCCCTGCGGGACGCACAGGACATCGAGCCGCACAGCCTGATGATCGTCAGACACGGCCGGCTGGTCGCCTCCGGCTGGTGGGCGCCGTACACGCGCGAGCGCCCCCAGCTGCTGTACTCGCTCAGCAAGAGCTTCACCGCGACGGCCGCCGGGTTCGCCCTCGCCGAGGGGCTGATCGGCCTCGACGACCCGGTGATCTCGTACTTCCCGGAGTTCGAGGCAGACATCACCGACGCCCGCAGCCGCGCGATGCGGGTCCGGCATGTGGCGTCCATGTCCAGCGGACACCTCGCCGAGACCGTCCACGACTCCCTCGCCCTCGACGCCGCGGAGCCCGTACGGGGATTCCTGCTGCTGCCACCCGAACGCGACCCGGGCACGGTCTTCGCCTACAACCAGCCCACCACGTACACGCTGGCCGCGATCGTCCAGCGGGTGACCGGGCAGACCCTCACCGAGTACCTGCGGCCCCGGCTGCTGGACCCGCTCGGCATCGGCGCCGTGTCGTGGCTGCGGGATTGGGCAGGGCGCGAGCTCGGCTACAGCGGACTGCACGCCACCACCGACACCGTCGCCCGGCTGGGCCAGCTCTATCTGCGCGGCGGGGTCTGGGCGGGCGAGCGGCTGCTGTCGCGGGAGTGGGTCGGACTGGCCACGCGCGAGCACGTCCCCACCTCGGGCGCCATGGGCGCGGCGGACCGGCAGGACTGGGACCGCGGCTATGGGTTCCAGTTCTGGCGGTCCCGGCACGGCTACCGCGGCGACGGGGCGTACGGCCAGTTCTGCCTGGTACTGCCCGAGCACGACGCCGTGATCGCGACGACCGCCGCGACCGTGCAGATGCAGGCCCTGCTGAACCTGGTCTGGCGGCACCTGCTGCCCTCCTTCGGCCCCGCGCCCCTGCCCGGCCGGGAGCGGGCGGACGCGGACCTCGCCCAGCGGCTGGCGGCGCTCGCGCTGCCCCCGGCCGCGGGCCTGGGCGCGCCGCCCGCGCGGGCCGAGGACTGGGCCGGTGCCGAGTTCACCCCGGCCGGCGCTGTCTGCGCCGCCCAGCCGGGCCTGACCTCGGTCGCCGTCGCGGCGGACCCGGACGGCTGGACGCTGACCGTCACCGAGGACGGCGAACCCCATCGGCTCCGGCTCGGGCCGGAGCGGTGGAACGTCACGGAGGAGCCGCTGCCCACCGCGGTCAGCGGCGGCTGGACCGACCCGCGCACCCTTGAGGCACACGTGGTGTTCCTGGAGACACCGCACCGGCTGGTGGTGACCTGTTCGCTCGACGACCGGACCTTCACGGCCCGCTGGCCCACCGAACCGCTGCACGGCGGGCGGCTGCGCTCCCTGCGCGCGCCGCGCGGTTCATCGCTGTGACCCCGGCCGGAACGTCCGCAGCACGACGTCCAGTGCCTGCCCGTTCGCGGCGCCGTCCCAGTCGGCGGCGGGCGTCGTCCAGCGCAGCGAGAAGCTGCGGTCCCCGCCGAGCAGGAAGCCGCGCCCGAAGGTGCGCACCCGGGCGCCGTCCACGTCGGCGAGCCACTCCATGTCGGCGGCCCTGTACCCCTGGTACGTGGTGGCGCGGATCTCCCCGATCCGCCGGAACCCCGCGTCCTGCGCGAGGTTGGGCTGCACGTCGTCCCGCCACACGGCGACCGGGTCCGGGCCCGCGTTCTCGCTGTACGTCACCGCCAGCGTGCGCGGATCGCCCGCCGCGCCGAACGTGACGCGGTAGGCCCGACCGGCCGCGCGCTCGGTGCGCAGCGGCTGCCAGCCGTCGGGCAGGGCGACGGCGAAGCCCTCCGGCGCGGAGTAGACGCGGAAACCGGCCGGCAGCGCGGTGGCGGAGACCGAGGAGGACGGCGTGGGCGTCGTCGGAGTGGCGGTCGGGGTGCCGGCGGGTCTTTCACCGTCCGGCGCGCCCGCCGTGGCGGACGCGGCCGAGGACGCCGAGGGGCGGGACCGGGAGCCGGTCGCGGCGTCGTTGCCGGACGGCCGTCCGGTGGTGGCCAGCACGGCGACCGCGACGGTGACGACGGCCAGGCCGGTCCCCACGGCCATGGCCCGGCCGCTCCACTCCGGACCGGCGTGCCGGACGGCGGCGTACGCGCCGCGCAGCCGGGGCGCGGGCTCGGCGGGCTGCTCCGCGTCGGGGTCCGCGGTGAGGACGTGCTCGAGGATCCCGCGCAGCTGCCCGCGGCTCAGCCGTTCCCGGGAGTCCTTGCGCAGCAGCCCCTGCACGGCCTGGGTCAGCTGCCCGCTGCGCACCGGGGCGCGCAGCGGCAGCCGGTCCACGCTCCGCAGCGTGGCCTCGGGCCGCTCCCGCTCCCGGAACGGCGGACGCCCCTCGAGCATCGCGTAGAGGATCGCGCCCAGTGCCCACAGATCGGCCGCGGGACCGATGCGTTCGTCACGCGCCTGTTCGGGTGAGGCGTACGACGGCGCCGTGACCCGGGGGGCGAGCGTCGCGCCCGCCAGCCCGAAGCCGGTCACCATGATCGGCCCGCGGTCGGGGACGTGGATCTGGCCCGGACTGAGCTCGCCGTGCGTGATGCCCTGACCGTGCGCGGCCTCCAGCACGTCCAGCAGCTCCAGTCCGATCCTGGCCGCCCGCACGTGGTCGAAAGAGCCCTGCCGGGCGAGGAGTTCGCTGAGCGGGGTGCCGTCGACCCACTCCGTGACGGTCCACAGGGCGCCCGCGTCCTCGACGGCGTCGACCACCGGCACGACCCGTCCGGGGCACAGCCGCACCAGGGTCTCCGACATGCGCAGGATGCGGCCCGTCGTCCGGCGGACTTCCTCCTCGCCCGTGAGGCCCCCGCCGCCCGGGAACCCGATCCGGGTGAGCAGGCAGGGGCGCCGGGCTTCCAGGTCCTCGCCGTACCAGCAGATCCGGTTCGTTTCGCGGGAGACGACATCGAGCAGCCGGTACCGCCCGGCCACCGACTCCTGTGTGAAGACATGCGCCTCGGCCATCGTCATCCCTCGCTGCAACCCGCGTAGTTCACCTTTCCCATGGGTACGGGAGCCGTGACGGGGTGTGTTCAATCGGATGTGACTTCTCGGGAATTCCTGTCCTTCGTTCAAAAATGGTCCGGTCCAACGACGCTGAAATTGCGTCAGACGGCCGGAGCGCGGCACGGGCCGCCGCTCCCACCTCGGGCGCGGTGCCACGGCACCGCGCCGCGATCGGACGCCGTGAATTCATCCACGCGTAACCCAGACAGCGATTACCGACGTGTCCACCTGGCGGTAACCAGCGGTAAGAGAACCCCGATACGAAAAGTTCCGCGCCGGATTTTCTGCGCCGTGACGCACCCCGCCCGGTGGGCGACGAGGACCGCCCGGCGTCAGAGCTCGCGGTCCACCAGGAACCCCAGCAGGGACCGCAGGCCGGCGACGGCCGGTTCCCGCAGCGCCGCGCCGCCGAGCGCCCGCTCCACGGCGGCGACGCTCCGCCCGGCCTCGGCCAGCGCCGCCCCGCGCCCGCCCGCCCGCTCGACCAGTTCCGCCGCCTCCTCGGCGTCCCCGTCCGCCGCCAGCAGCGCCGCGAGGCGACGGGCGGCCGGAGCGGGGGCGTCGAGGGCGAGCAGCACGGGCAGCGTCTTCTTCCGCTCGCGCAGATCGCCGTGCACGGGCTTGCCGGTGACGGCCGGATCGCCCCAGATGCCCAGCACGTCGTCGATGATCTGGAAGGCGACTCCCAGCTGCCGGCCCGCCCGGTCGAGCGCGGCCACCGTCGACGGCGGCGCGCCGCCGAGCCGGGCGCCCAGGGCGGCGGCGCAGCCCAGCAGGGCTCCCGTCTTGCCCTCGGCCATCGCCCGGTACTCGGCGGGCCGTACGCGGTGCGGCCCGGTCCACGGACGCTCGGCGAACAGCAGGTCGTCCGCCTGCCCGCGCACCACCTCACGCAGCGTCGCGGAGAGCTGACCGACGGCACCCGGCCCGCCGGGCGCGGCGGCGAGCGTCTCCACGGCCAGCGCGAACAGCGCGTCCCCCGCGAGCACCGCCGGACCCGTGCCGTACGCCTTCCACACGGTGGGGCGGCGGCGCCTGGTCGCGTCGGCGTCCATGATGTCGTCGTGCATCAGGGAGAAGGCGTGCACGAGTTCCACCGCGACCGCGGCGGGGACGCCGGTCCCGGCCGGTGCGCCGGCCGCCTCCGCGCCCAGCACGGCCAGCGCCTGCCGCACCCCCTTGCCACCGGTGCCGGCGGCCGGCTCGCCACCGACCTCGCACCAGCCGAAGGAGTACGCGGCCATCTCCCCGAGCCAGGGATGCAGCAGGCCCACGGCCTCCCGCAGCGCAGGATCCACCAAGGCGCGGCAGCGGTCGAGGACATGGGGGGCGTGGGAGGCGGGGGAGACGTGGGGAGCGGGGGTGTGAGCGCGGGGACCGGTGGCGGCCCGGGGGGAGGCGGGCGGCGTCGCGGGGAGGGCTTCGGAGAGGGACCCGGGGAGGGTCTCGGGCAGCGTCGTCATCGCGCGGTCCCCTCGTCGGTGCCGGTGCCGGTGCCGGTGCCGGTGCCTGCTTCCGGGCCGGGGCCGGTGTCCGTGCGGGGGGCCGCGTCGACGCCCAACTCCTCCTGCGCCCGTGTCACCATCTGCCGGGCGTGCCGCAGTCCGATCCGTTCCAGGGCCCGGGCCAGTTCGGCCAGTTCGGCCGCGGTCTCCGCGCGGTCGCGGCCCAGACGGGCCAGGGACTTGGCCAGACCGAGCCGGGCCAGTGCCTCGCCGCGCGGTTCGCCCATGGCGCGGAACTCGTCGAGCGCCAGCTCGTAGCGCTCCCGGGCCTCCGTCCAACGCCCGGCGCGGTAGAGGACGTTGCCCTGCATCTTGTGGTTGTAGGCGAGCGCGCTCGACAGGTTCATGGCCCGGCAGGTCGTCTCCGCCTCGGCCAGCAGGGCCAGCGCCCGCCCGGTGTCGCCGTCGCGGACCGAGACGACGTCGGCGAGACCGCGCAGCGCCCAGGCGTGCCCGCGCCGGTCCTCCGCGCGCTCCGCTATCTCCGCCGCCTCCTCGAACAGGGCGTACGCGGTGTCGTGGGCGCCCGAGTTGCGGTGCATCTGGGCGATGCCCTCCAGGGCCCAGACCGTGTGCCGGGCCTCGCCGCGCCGACGGGCCTCGGCGAGGAGCTGTTCGTGCAGCCGCCCGACCGCCTCGTAGTCGCCCTGGATGCGGCCGGTCTCGGCCAGGCCCGCCAGTGAGTAGCCGCGGGCCACGATGTCGCCGCCGCGCTCACCGAGTTCGGCCGCGAGCCCCAGCAGACGCCGGGCCAGGGGGAACGCGCCGCGCTGGCGGGCCAGGGTGCCGCCGCTCCACAGCGCCCAGGCCATCGCCGCGATGTCGCCCGCGTCCCGGGCCGCGCGGTAGCTCGCCTTCCAGGCGAGATCCGCCTCGCGCACCTGCCCCAGTCGTCGGTGCGCCTCCGCCACAGCCAGGCCCGAACGCGCGGCCTCGCCGTGCTGCCCGGCCCGCTCGGCGGCCCGGAGCTGTTCGGTGCCCGCGGCCAGCACGTCGACCAGGGAGGAGTTCACGGAGAGGGTGGTGAGGGCGCCCTGGTACTCGGGGGCGCTTGCTTTGCCGTACATCGATGCCTTTCCACGGGGTGGGGGTCCCTGTCCGGCGCGCACGCGGCATCGCGTCTATGCATCACACGTATACATGTCGTGTATACATGGTGCGTATAGTGCGCCGGAAATCAGCCCCGGTCCTGGCGGCCGGGGCGTCGTCTGCTGTGGATCAAGACGTCGGATCGGGCGAGGAGGTTGCCTCTCAGGCGCCGAAGAGCTGGGTCCAGTACGTTCCCGCAGGTCCGCCGCCCGCGAAGCCGACCCCGATATGGGTGAAGTCGGGCTTGAGGATGTTGGCCCGATGCCCTGGACTGTTCATCCAGCCCTCGACCACCTCGGCGGGGGAGCGCTGCCCGCAGGCGATGTTCTCGCCGATCGAGCGCCGGGTGGAGCCCGCCGCGGCGGCTCGGTCCCACGGCTCGGTCCCCTCGGGCGAGGTGTGGGAGTAGAAGGCGCGCGCCACCATGTCCGTGCTGTGGGCCCGCGCGGCGGTCGCCAGCCGTGGGTCGGCGGACAGCGGCCGCAGGCCCGCGCGGGCGCGCTCGGTGTTGGTGCGCGCGACGACCTCGGCCTCGGTGCGGGCCAGTCCGTCGACGGTGAGCGGTGCCGCCCACAGGGCGGTCCAGTAGGTGTCGCCGCCGGCCGGTACCCGGGCCAGACCCGCGTGGGTGAACGCCGGGTCCTCCAGGGTGCGCCGGGGCCGGTCGGAGTCCAGGCAGTACGCGACGAACTCGGCGGGTGTGCGCGGTCCGGACACCAGATGCTCACCGACGGTGAGATACGCGTATCCGGCGGCGGTGACGCGCTGGTGGACGGAGACGCCGTCCCGTCCCTCGGCGCCGAGCCGGCGGGCCGCGGCCATGGCCGCCGCGTGCTCGCGCGCCGCCCCCACCAGCCGGGCGTCGAGGGTGACGGGCGGGGCGCCGGCCCGGGCGCGGGCGGAGTTGACCAGGTCCAGGAAGCCGTCGGGATCGGGGGCGGGCACGTGTCCCGGCGCGGGGCCGCCCGCCGGGACGGGAGCCCGGCCGGGCGCGGACCGGACCGCGGACGCCGTCGGGCGGGCCGGAGGCGGCGCCGGGCGGGCCGCCGGTGACGCGGGGGCCACGGCGGACGGCCCGGGCGGCTCGTCGGTGACGTCCACGCCGAAGTCCCGGGCCAGGCCCGCCAGCCCGTCCGCGTACCCCTGCCCGACGGCGCGCAGTTTCCAGCCGGTGCCGCGCCGGTATATCTCCGCGAGCAGCAGGACCGTCTCCTGCCGGGGCCGCGGCGGGGCGAACCGGGCGATCGCGCGGCCCCGCGGGTCGGTGACGTACAGGGTGGGAGCGGGCAGCCGGTCCAGGGAGGTGGCGGGGTCGGCGGGACTGACCACCACGGTGACCCGGGTGGCTCCGGCGCGCAGCGCGGCCGGGTCGATCCGCAGGGTGTCACCGCCGAGCCGGGCTCCCGGGGCGGACGGCTGGTTGTAGAAGACGAAGTCGCCGTCGCCCCGGACCCGGCCGCTGTCGTCGGTGACGAGCGCGGACACGTCGAACGGGCCGGGCACCCGGACGGTCAGCGCGCCGTCCGGGAGGGGCACGTTGCCCCCGGGGACCAACTCGCTCATCCTGCCGCCCTGGTGTCGTGGTGCAGGACCCTGCCGGACGTGCCGGGGCCCTCCATCCGACAACGCGCCCCGGCGCGCGGGGGTTCCTGGCCCGTCGTGCGATGTCGGTCGCACGGTGTCAGTCCAGCACGGCCCCCGGGGCGATGTCCTCGTGCCGTTCCACCGACGAGGCCCGCCCGGCCGCGCCGCCCACGCGGTCGCGCGCACCGCAGAACGCGGACTCCAGCGTGCCCAGCACGGTGTTGAGCACCTTGCCGTTGTTGGAGGTGGTGGCGAGCGCGGTGAGGCTGCGGCCGCCGTCCCCGGAGGCGAACGCGTAGCTGTAGTAGCCCTGCACGGCACCCGTGTGCCCGTACACGGACACCCCGCAGGACAGATCGCGCCGCCGCAGCCCGAGCCCGTACCCCTGCGTGGGATTGACCACGGTCCACCGCTTCATCTCGGCCAGCCGCGCGGCCGAGGTCAGCCGGCCGCGCAGCAGCGCCGTGTAGAAGGCGCCGAGGTCCCGGGTGCTGGAGATGATCGCGCCCGCGCTCTGCGCCCACGACGCCGTCTGCTCGGTGGCGTCGACCAGCGGGGCGCCGGCCCGGTCGGGGGTCAGATAGCCGTGGGCGTGGCGGCCGGGGATCCCGGTGCCGGGATGGACGTAGAAGGTGTCGCGCAGCTTCAGCGGGTCGAAGATCCGCTCCCGGTAGACGGTGCCGACCGGTCGGCCGGTGAGCTTCTCGATCAGCAGCCCGGCGACGACGAAGTTGGTGTTGGAGTAGGAGTAGGCGGCACCGGGCGCGGCGGTGCGCGGGTGCCGCAGCGACAGGTCCACCAGTCGGCGGTAGGTGAAGACCTTGGTGCGGACCGCCTCGAAGCCCTGGACCGAGTCGGCGAACATGTCGTTCGTGTAGTCGTACAGGCCGCTGCGGTGGCTCAGCACATGGCGCACCGTGATCCGGGCGTCCGGCAGCAGGCCGGGCAGATGGCGGTCGACCGGGTCGTCCAGCTCCAGCCGGCCCTCGTCGACCAGTTGCAGCAGGACGACGGCGGAGAAGGTCTTGGTGATGCTGCCGACCCGGAAGCGGTCGGCGTCGGCCAGGAGCCGTCCGGTGGTGCGGTCGGCCACCCCGACGGCCGCCGTCCGGACCGTGCCGTGGTCGTCGATCCGGGCCATGGCGCCCGGCGCGCCCTGCCGCTGCGCCGTGCGCAGGACCCCGCGCAGCCCCGTGAGATCGGGTTCGGGCTGCGGGGGACGGGTGGTCACGGCCGGTGCCGAGGTGGGGCTCGCCCCTCGGGGTGTCGCGTGCGCGGGTGCCGCCGGCAGCGACAGCAGGACCGCCGTCGCCAGTGCCGTACCTCTTCGGGCCGTCGTTGTGGCCATGCGGTTCCTCGTCCGTCGTCGGTCGATGGGGATGCGGGTGCCACGGGCGAACGTCAATGCGAGATGTGTCACACCCGTACGAGGGCAACCTTCTCGCCTCTCGTCATATCTCCACGGTTGACGCACAGTTGGTCGCTCGGCGATCACTGAACGGGGTGGATTTGCAAAGTAATGCCATGAAAAGCAGGTAAGTAGACTATTTACTCTTTACATGGACATGACTGATCCATAAGGGTTCCACTCCGGGGCTCTCCCGGCCCCCATGGCGCTCGACACCGTCATGCGTCAGCGCGGTCGGAGTTCCCGGCCGTCTGTGAACTAAGGAACCCTCAGTAGTGCGTAGACCCCATATACGCAGCCTGGCGGTGGCCGTCGCCGTGACGACGACCGCCACCGGACTGGCGGGCACCGCCCTCGCGGCCCCGGCCACGGGGACGGGCGCGGGCACTGCCTCGACCTCACCCGCGTCCGTGGTGGGGGCGGCCGTGGCCGTCGCCTTCGCCCACGCCTCGGCGACCGGCCTCGCGCCCGGCGACGAACTGCATGCCCAGGACGTGCTGATCGACCCGGAGGGCGCGCGCCACGTCCGGTTCGCGCGCACGCACCGGGGGATGCCGGTCCTCGGCGGCGACCTGGTCGTCCACCTCACCCGGAACCTGGCGTACGCGGGTGTCACCCGCGCCGCCGACCACGTGGTCAAGCCCGCCGCCGTCAAGGCCAGGCTCACGGCGCGACAGGCCGAGCAGAAGGCCGCCGCCGTGGCCAAGGGCGACGCGGGCGGCGCCCGGCTCGTGGTCGACGCCCGTGACGGCTCCGCCGCCCTCGCCTACCAGGTGCGGGTGAGCGACAGCGACACCACCGAGAGCGGCGGCTCCCGTACGGTCGTCGTCGACGCCGTCACCGGCTCGGTGCGCAGCAACGCCGTCGACCAGGACGAGTTCCTGTCGCCGCGGCTGCTGGCCACCCTGCGCGAGCGCGGCGAGACGATCTCCCCGGCCGTCGGCACCGCCCCGCGGTCCGCCTCCTCCCTCGTCGGCTCCTCGATCGCCGGCTCGTCGGCCTCCGCGGTGTCGTCCGCCGCCGTGACCACCGGCCGCTACCCGGCGACCGCCTTCGGCACCGGCTCCTCGCTCTTCGTCGGCAAGGTCCCGCTGGTCACCACCCGGACCGCCGCCACCACGTACGTGCTGAAGGACCCCTCCCGCTGGGGCACCGAGACGCGCGACGCCAAGGGCCTGGAGCTGGAGGTCTTCACCCAGGGCAAGCAGTTCACCACCACGAACGACACGTGGGGCAACGGCGCCGTCTCCAGCCGCACCAGCGCCGCCGTCGACGCCCAGTACGGCATCACCAAGACCCTGGACTTCTACAAGAAGACCTTCGGGCGCAAGGGCATCGAGAACAACAGCAAGGGCGCCCGCGCCATGGTCCACTTCGGCAACAAGGTGGGCAACGCCTTCTGGGACCCGTACTGCGACTGCATGCTGTACGGCGACGGCGACGGGACCTTCTTCAAGAAGCCGCTCGTGGTCCTCGACGTCACCGGGCACGAGCTCACCCACGGCGTCGTCGACGCGACCGCCCGCCTGGAGCCCACCCGGTACGACAACCTGGGCAACCAGTACGGCGAGCCCGGCTCGCTCAACGAGTCGCTCGCCGACGTCTTCGGCTCCAACGTCGAGTTCAGCGCGAACAACGCGAACAACCCGCCGAACTACCTCATCGGCGAGAAGCTGGGCCTGTCCCAGAAGTTCCTGCGCCGTCTGGACAAGCCCTCCCTGGACACACTGGAACGGACGATCGACTACTGGTCGCCGGCGGTGTACGACACCGAGGTCCACGCCGGCTCCGGCGTCTCCTCGCACGCGTACTACCTCCTCGCCGAGGGCAGCGGCAAGAAGACGATCGGCGGTGTCGCCTACGACTCGCCTACCTACGACGGTCTGCCGGTGACCGGCATCGGCCGCACCAAGGCCACGGCGATCTACTACCGGGCCCTGACCCGCTACATGGTCTCCACGACCGACTTCCACGACGCGCGCGTCGCGACGCTGAAGGCGGCGAAGGACCTCTACGGGGCGGACAGCGCGGAGTACCAGGCGGTGGACCGGTCCTGGGCCGCCGTCAACGTCACCGCCGCCAACACCCCGGCCGCGCGCAACTGACGCGAGGCCCGACGGGGTGTCCCGGGTGCCCCGCCCCCGGGCGGGGCACCCGGTCTCGTACTCGGCGCCGTACCGCCTCGGTGGGCGCCCGGGTCAGCCGGACGCGCTCGGCTCGCGGACGATCAGCCCCTCCCGGTAGGCGATCGCCACCGCCTCCGTACGGCTCGCGGCGCCCAGCTTGGCCAGGATGTTGGAGACATGGACGCTGGCCGTCTTGCCGGTGATGAAGAGCTCCTCGCCGATCAGACGGTTGCTGCGGCCCAGCGCGAGCAGCCGCAGCACGTCCTGCTCACGGGCGGTCAGCGGCGACGGGCGATCGTCGGACGGCCCGGTGTCCGCCAGCCGCCCGCGCCGGACCAGGGCGTCCACCTGCTCCCGCAGCGGCGCGGCACCGAGCAGTTCGGCGCTCTCGCGCACCGCCCGCGCCTGCGCGGCGGCCTCCTCCCGGCGGTCGGCGACGAGCAGCGCCTCGGCGAACCGCAGCCGGCAGCGGGCCTGCTCGTACACGTCCCCGTAGCCGAACGCGGCCACCGTCTTCTCCCAGACCACCGGATCCGGTCCGGACGCGGCCCGGGTCCACTCCGCCTCCGCCCGGGCCAGCCACGCCTGCCCCTCCGGGCCCTGCGGCGCACCGGACCCGCCGAGCGCGGCGGTCTCCCGGGCCAGTTCGACCAGTTGCGTCGCGGTGTCCGTCCAGCGGCCCAGCTCGGCTTCCTGGCCGGGCTGGCCCGCGCGCCCCGAGCGGCGCAGTTCGGCGGCCCGGTCGGCGACCGCGGACAGCGCGAGCGCCACCAGCCGGACCGCGGCGTCCGGCAGCCGTCCCCCTTCGGACAGCGCCGAGACCGTGGTCCGCGCCCGCTCCACGGCGTCCTGCGGGTCCCCGCGCAGCGCGGCGTCGTCCGTCAGCACGATGCCCGCGACGAGCGTGGCGAGCCAGTCGAAGGGCTGCCGAAGCAGCTCCCGGGCCCGGTCGGCGGCCGCCCGGTCGCCCCGCGCGACACCGACGTACCACGCGGGTCCCAGCGCGAACCCGCCCGACGGGGGCAGCGCCTCGGCGGCGGCCGCCGCCGCTTCCAGACACGCGTCCCACTGCCCCAGGGTGTACATCGCCAGCAGCTGGAGATAGCGCATCTCCAACGGATACGGCGCGGCCTGCAGTCCCGCGCGGCGGGCCCGGTCCAGCCCCTCGGCCAGCCAGGGCAGACACTCCTGGAACTCGCCCGACTCGAAGCAGCCGATGGCCAGATGGAACAGCGCACGCATCTCGACCGTCGTGTTGCCCGAACGGCGCGCCAGTTCACGGGCCTCCTTCAGCCCCTCACGGCCCTGCGGGGTGCGCCGGGTGTCGCCCTCCAGCCCCGCCAGCGAGATCAGCAGGTCGGCCTGCGCGTCCGTCACCCGCAACTCCCTCGCCACCGGCAGCGCCTGACGGGCGACCCGCAACGCCGTCGCGTCGTCGCCGAGCTGACGCGCCGCCAGGACGTGCGTGGCCGCCGCCCACACCCAGGTCGGCGACGGAGGGTCGGCCGGTATGAGCGCGAGCGCCTCGCCGCTGTGCGCGAAGGCCGCGCCGTGGTCGACGCCCAGCAGGTTCCCGGCGAGGGTGTAGCGGACCCGGGCGGCGAGTTCGGAGTCCGCGTCCTGTCCGACGCCGGCCAGCGCGGCCCGGGTGAGCGCGACCGCGCGATGGCCCTCGCCCGCGTGCGCCGCCGCCACCGAGGCGCGCAGCATGAGCGAGATCCGGTCCGTCCCCTCGCCCGTGGGCAGCGCCGCCGCGTCCACCGCCGGCCAGAGGTCCAGGGCCGTCTCCAGGTGCCGCAGCTCCTCCGCGGGCGCTCCGACCCGCTGGGCGTGCCCGGCGGCCTCCAGCGACGCGGCGAGCGCCTCGGCCAGGTCATGGCTCTCGCGGTAGTGGTGGGCGCGCTCCGCGGCCGTCTCGGCCGGCTGCCCCCGCCCGGCCAGCAGACGCGCGAACGCCCCGTGCAGCCGCGCCCGTTCACCGGGCAGCAGATCGGCGTAGACCGCCTCGCGGGCCAGCGCGTGCCGGAAGGCGTACGTGTTGCGGCTGTCGGTCACCAGGAGCTGATGCCCGACGGCCTCGCGCAGCGCCGACTCCAGCTCGTCCTCGGGCAGTCCGACCGCCTGGCTCAGCAGGTCGTGCTCGACCCGGCGTCCGGCGACGGCGGCCGTCCGCAGCATCGACTGGGCGGTCTCGGAGAGCTGCTCGACCCGGATGAGCAGCAGATCGGCCAGGCCGCTGGGCACCCCGCCCACCCGGGCGTCGGTGGCGGCGAGCAGCTCCTCCGCGTAGAAGGCGTTGCCCTCGGCCCGCTCCACGATGCCGCGCACCGTCGCGTCGGGCAGCGGACGGTCCTGCCGGGCGCGCACCAGCCGGGCGACCTCCCCGTCGGTCAGCGGCCGCAGCTCCAGGCGCTCGACGGCGGGCAGTCGCACCAGTTCGGCCAGCAGCGGACGCAGCGGGTGGCGGCGGTGCAGGTCGTCGGCGCGGTACGAGCCGAACACGGTGAGCCGCCGGGCGGGCGCGCCGCCCGCCGGGCGGGCGAGGACACCGCGGCTGAGCAGGAAGCGCAGCAGGTCCCGGGAGGACTGGTCGGCCCAGTGCAGATCCTCCAGGACCAGCAGCAGGGGCGCGGTCGCGGCCAGGTCGGCCAGCAGTGCCGCGACCGCCTCGAACAGCCGCAGCCGTCCGCCCGCGTCCCCGGCGGCCTCCGGCCCCGCGCCGAGCAGCCGGTCCACCGCGTGATGCGCGGCCAGGACCGGCGCGAACCGCTCGTCGGCCGCGACCGCCGCCAGGATCTCGGTGAACGGCAGATACGGCAGCCCCACGTCCCCCAGGTCGACGCAGTGGCCGGTGAACACGGTCGTACCGGACTCGGCCGCCCGCGCGGCGACCTCGTCCAGGACCCGGGTCTTGCCGACCCCGGCGTCCCCGGCGAGGAGCACGGCACGGGCCTCGCCGGCGCGGGCGTGCTCCAGCACACCGGCGAGGCGGGAGAGTTCCGCCTCCCGGCCGACGAGAGGGGTGGTGAAGACGGGTTGCGGCACGGCCCCATCCTGGCACGGATCACCGACAGCGCCGCGGCCGCGTGACGACGGGCTCAGTGCAGCGACTGCGACCAGTTCTCCGGTACCCGTCCCGCCGGTCCCGGGACCGGCTGGTCCAACGGGTGGTGTTCGGGCGGCGCGAGATCCGGGCCCGACTCGTACAGTTCGTTCGTCTCGTAGTTCCAGAACCAGTCCTCGCCCGGTTCGAAACTGCGCACCAGCGGATGCCCGGACGCCTTGAAGTGGGCGGTGGCGTGCTGGGCGGGGGAGGAGTCGCAGCAGCCGATGTGCCCGCACTGCGTGCAGCGCCGCAGATGGAACCACCAGCCGCCGGCCGTGTCGCACTCGACGCAGCCCGCACCGCTCGGCGGGACGCCCGGTTCGATGCCGTCGACGTTGCTCACAGCGCCTCCTCGGTAGTGGTCTCGGGATCCGCCCCGGTGAGCGGCAGCAGGATCCGGAACCGGGTGTCACCCGGCACGGACTCGACCTCGATGCTGCCGTGGTGCTTGTTGACGACGATCCGCCAGGAGATGTCCAGGCCCAGCCCGGTGCCCTGGCCCACGGGCTTGGTGGTGAAGAACGGGTCGAAGATCCGGCCGCGGACCTCCGGCGGTATCCCGCCGCCCGTGTCCCGGAACACCACCAGCAACTGGTCGTTCTCCCGCGCGGTGCTCACCGTCAGCGTCCCCTCCCCGCCCGCGTCGGCGATGGCGGAGACCGCGTTGTCGATCAGGTTGGTCCACACCTGGTTGAGCTCCGCCGGGTAGGCCGGGATGCGGGGCAGCGAACGGTCGTACTCCTTCACGACCTTGATCTTCCCGCCGATCTTCCCGGAGAGCATCAGCAGCGTGCTGTCCAGGAGTTCGTGCACGTCGGCGACCTGGAAGGGGGCGCGGTCGAGCTGCGAGTACTGCTTGGCGGCGTTGACCAGGTTCGAGACGCGGGTGGTGGAGTCCTCGATCTCGTCCATCAACAGCTCGGTCTCGACCGTGTAGTTGAGCCATCCCACCGCCCCGGGCAGGATCTCCTCGTCCACCGCCGCGGCGACCTGGTCCAGCCACTCGACGTGCAGACCGGCCTGGACGAAGGTGGGCGCGAGCCGCCAGCCGTCCGGGATGCCGTGGTCGTCGAGCCAGTCGGTGACGGCGTCCTCCCGGTCGGAGGCCTCCAGCGGGCTCAACGTGGGTGCCTTGGCGACCAGTTCGGCCGTCCGCTCCTGGATCTCGATGAGGCCGGCGAGGGCCTCGCGCGGATACGGGCCCGCCGAGATCACGCTCAGCTTGTGCCGCATCTTCGCCACCCGCTCGCGCAGCGTCGCCGTGGCCCGCACGGCCGCCGCGGCCGGGTTGTTGAGCTCGTGCGTGAGCCCGGCGGACAACGAGCCCAGCGCCAGCAGCCGTTCGCGCTGGCCGATGGCCCGTTGCGTGTTCTTCGACCCGAAGAACAGCCCCTCCAGCAGATGGACCGCCATCGGGAACCACTCCTGCATGATGCCCGCGAACGTGTCCGCGGGCATCACGAAGAACCGCGTCGGCTCGGTGACCCGCATCGAGTTCGTGTAGACCTGCCGCACCCGGTCGCCGATATAGGCCTGCATCGCCCCCGCGTACACCCCGCGCTGCGAGGTCCGGCCGACCTCGACGTCGTCGTCGCCGACCCGGCGGGACAGCACGACGGTGCCCTCGACCATCACGTAGAAGCAGGTGGCGGGCTCTCCCTCGGCGTACACCGGCCCCGGTTCGTACCGCTCCACCCGCCCCTCGTGGCACAGCCTGCCGAGCTGCTCCGGGGTGAGCTTCTCGAACAGGAACAGCGAACCGATCTCCTGCGGCCGGCACTCCACCCGCTGCCCGCTCACGACTGCTCCAGATACCGGTGGACGAGCATCACGGCCATGGCTCCCTCTCCGACGGCGGACGCGACGCGTTTCGCGGACTCGGCGCGCGCGTCGCCCGCCACGAACACGCCGGGAATACTGGTCTCCAGGTGGTACGGCGGCCGGTCCAGCTCCCAGCCCGCGGGCGGCCGTCCGTCGGGTGTCAGGTCGGGCCCGGCCAGGATGAACCCGCGCTCGTCGCGCAGCACCGTGCCGCCCAGCCAGTCGGTCAGCGGGGCCGCGCCGATGAACACGAACATCCACTGCGCGTCGACGAGTTCGCTCTGCCCGCTCGCCGTGTCGCGCAGGGTCAGCCGCTCCAGATGGTCGGAGCCGTGCGCGCACTCCACCACCGTGCCGGTGCGCACGGAGATGTTGGGCGCCTCCTCGATCTGCTGGATCAGGTAGTACGACATCGAGGCCGCCAGCGACGACCCGCGCACCAGCAGCGTCACCGACTTGGCGCCCCGGGACAGGTACATCGCGGCCTGCCCGGCGGAGTTGGCGCCGCCCACGATGTACACGTCGTGCCCCTGGCAGGAGGACGCCTCGGTCAGCGCCGACCCGTAGAACACCCCGCAGCCGGTGAGATCCGTGACGCCGGGCGCCGGCAACTGCCGGTAGGAGACCCCCGTCGCCAGGATCACGCTGTGCGCGGCGATCGCCGAGCCGTCCGAGAACCGTACGATCCGCGCCGCGCCGTTGATCTCCAGGCCCGTGACCTCGCGAGCGGTGAGGATCTCGGCACCGAACTTCGCGGCCTGCCGCCGGGCCCGGTCGGTGAGCTGGGCGCCCGACACCCCGTCCGGGAACCCCAGGTAGTTCTCGATCCGGGAGCTCTGCCCGGCCTGCCCGCCGGTGGCCTCGCGCTCGACCAGCACGGTCCGCAGCCCCTCGGACGCCCCGTACACGGCCGCGCCGAGTCCGGCCGGGCCGCCGCCGATGACGACGAGATCGTAGAAGTCGGCGGTCGGTGTGGTGGCCAGCCCCACCCGGGCGGCCAGCTCCGGCGCCTCCGGCTCGACCAGCGGGGTGCCGTCCGGGGTGACGACCAGCGGCAGCCGCTGTCCGTCCTGCCCGGCCGCGTCCAGCAGCCGTCTGCCCTCCGGCTCGTCGGCGGAGTACCAGCGGTAGGGCACCTGGTTGCGGGCCAGGAACTCCCGCACGTCCGACGAACGCGCCGACCAGCGGTGCCCGACGACCTTCGTGGTCGGCACCGCCCGGAAGTCGCTGGCCCGCCAGGCGACCAGCAGGTCGTCCAGGACCGGGTAGAGCTTCTCCTCCGGCGGGTCCCACGGTTTGAGCAGGTAGTGGTCGAGGTCGACGACGTTGATCGCGTCGATCGCCGCGTCGGTGTCCGCGTACGCGGTCAGCAGCACCCGGCGCGCCCCCGGATACACGTCCAGCGCCTGTTCCAGGAACTCGATGCCGTTCATCTGCGGCATGCGGTAGTCGGCCAGGATCACCGCCACGAGGTCCCCGCGCAGCTTCAGCTCGCGCAGCGCGTCCAGCGCGGACTCTCCCGACTCCGCGCGCACGATCCGGTACGACTCGCCGTAGCGCCGTCGCAGGTCCCGGGCGACGGCACGGGAGACCCCCGGGTCGTCGTCCACGGTCAAGATGACGGTCCGCGCTGCCTCGGCGGCCTGTGCCATGCGTCTCCCACCCCGAGTGGTCGGATGTGCGGCACGGCGCCTGCGTCGCCGCCGAGCCGACTCCCGCCATCGTATGTTCGATCGCCCCGCTTCGCTCAGGTACGAGGGAGCCGGGCCCACCCGAGATCATGAACGGCGGGCGTGCCGGGAGGGCCGTGGGGAAGACTGGGTGTTCCACGGACGGCACGCGACACAGGGAGGCGACGCGCATGACGCGCCCCATCACGGCAGGCGTCGACGGAACGGACGAGAGCCTGGCCGCGCTCGCCTGGGCGGCGCGGGAGGCCGTGCGCAGGCGGCTGGCGCTGCGGGTGGTGCACGCCTGGCGGTTCCAGCGGGACGCGGCGCCGGACGTGGCCGAGCGCGACGCGCAGGAGCGCTGGGTGCGGGACGCGGTGGACGGCGCCGTCCGCACCCTCGCCGAGCACCACCCCGACCTGGAGGTGTCCACCGACGTCCTGGAGGGCGACGCGGCCGAGTCGCTCGTCGCCGCCGCGGCGGACGCCGAGCTGCTGGCGCTGGGCTCGCGCGGGCACGGCGCAGTCGTGGGCTTCCTGCTGGGCTCCGTCGGACAGCAGGTGATCGCCGAGGCGGTCCGGCCCGTGGTCCTGGTACGGGCGGGGGACCAGGCCGCCGCCGAGGCCGGCGGCCGCGAGATCGTCGTCGGGCAGGAGGGCGGCCCGGACGACAGCGCCGACGTGCTGCGGTTCGCCTTCGAGACGGCCGCCGTCCGCGGTGCCACCGTGCGCGCGGTACGGGCCTGGACGCTGCCGCCCGCGTTCGCCTACAGCCCGGGTTCGCTCCGGCTCCTCGACGACGCCGGGGGCCTGGAGCCGTACGAGACGAAGGCGCTCGGCGAGGCCCTCGCGCCCTGGCGGGCCCGCTTCCCGGACGTGCCGGTGGTCGAGCACGTGGAGATGGGCAGCGCTGGCCAGGTCCTGCTGTCGGTGGCCGGGCGGGCGCAGCTCGCGGTGGTCGGACGCCGGGCCCGCCGTACGGCCGTGGGGGCCCGGATCGGCTCCGTGGCGCACGGGGTGCTGCACCACGCGCCCTGCCCGGTCGCCGTCGTCCCGCACGACTGAGCCACCCCGGCGTCGGCGGCGCCCGGGTCGCCCGGGCGCCGTCGGCTCCGGCCTCACTCGGGCTCCGTCGGCTCCAGGGTGTCGCGTGCCTTGGGGAGGATGTTCGCGACGTAGTCCGCCACGACCCGGTCCAGGCCGATGTCGTGCTGGGCCCGCTCCGACAGGTACCAGCGGTGTTCGAGCAGCTCGTGGTAGATCTCGGCCGGGTCCATCGCACCGCGCAGTTCGAGCGGCACGGCGCGCACGGTGGGCCGGAACACGTCCCGCACCCAGCGGTGCGCCAGCACCTCCGGGCGGGCCGCGAGCGGGTCGCCCGGTGCGTAGTCGTCCTGGGTCGCCATCCAGCTCTCCAGGTCGTTGAGCAGCCGTCTGGCCTGGTTCTCCTCGGTGTCCAGGCCGGTCAGCCGCAGCAGCTGACGCTGGTGGTGACCGGCGTCGACGACCTTGGGCACGAAGGTGACCGAGTCGCCGTGGGCGGAGTGCTCGATCTGCATCTCGGCGACGTCGAACCCCAGGTCGTTCAGCCGGCGTATGCGGCGCTCCATGTAGTGGTGCTTGCCCGCCGGGTAGACGGAGGTGCGGGTCAGCTCCTGCCACAGCCCGTCGTAGCGGGCGCAGATCTCCTGGCCGAAGCCGATCGGGTCGACGGCCGGGTGCAGTGCCCCGGCCGCCTCCAGGTCGAGCAGCTCGCCGCTGATGTTGACCCGGGCGAGGTCCAGGTCGTACTCGCGCTGCCCGGGGCTCAGCCGAGCGTGCAACTCGCCGGTCTCCGCGTCCACCAGGTACGCCGCGTAGGCGCCCGCGTCGCGCCGGAAGAGCGTGTTGGACAGCGAGCAGTCGCCCCAGGCGAACCCGGCCAGATGCAGCCGCACCAGCAGCACCGCGAGGGCGTCCATCAGCCGGTGCATGGTCGCCGGGCGCATGGTCGTCTCGAACATCGAGCGGTACGGCATCGAGCCGCCGAGGTGCCGGGTCACCAGCGCCGGTTCCAGCGGGGCGCCGTCGGCGTCGAGGCGGCCGGTGACCACGGCCAGCGGGTCCACCGCGGGGATGCCCAGCCGGTCGAGGTCGCGCAGCAGTTCGTACTCGCGCAGCGCGGGCCGCCGGGCGAGCTCCTTGACGGCGATCACCTCGTCGCCGGCCCGCGCGTAGCGCACCACGTGCCGGGAGATGCCCCGCGGCAGCGGGACCAGGTACTTCTCGGGCCACTCCTCCAGGGCCGTGTCCCAAGGGAGTTCGAGCAGGAGTGCGGGGTGCTCCGGGTTGGTGGCACTGATCTGCAAAGCCATGGCCCGAGCTTAGGCGGCCTGCGGAACCGGCCGCCGGACCGTCCACGGACCGGCCACGGACCGGCCCTAGGCCGCCCGCTCCCGGGCCAGTCGTGCCGCCGCCTCGACCGATCCCCGGTGCACGGGTCCGTGTCCGGGGAGCAGCAGGTCGGCGGAGAGGGCCTCGATGACGGACAGGGAGGCGACGGCCCGGGCCCGCTCGTGGTGGAACATGTCGGGCAGCAGCTGAGGGCCCTTGGTCCGCGCGGTGGCGTGGCCGCTGACCAGGGCGTCGCCGGAGACCACCGCGCCGACCTCGGGCAGATGGAACACCGCGTGTCCGGACGTGTGGCCGGGGGTGTGCACGGGCACGGGCCGGCCGGGCAGGTCCAGCGCTCCGGTGCCGGTGAACGGCGCGGGCGCCGTCACGGGATGCTGCTCGGTGCCGCCGACGCGCAGCACGTGCACCAGCCACGGCAGCACCCCGGGCCGCCACACGTTGCCCAGCACCTGTCCGACGCTCACCTGCTGGAGGAAGTCCCGGCGCGCGTGCGGCACTTCGTCCTCGTGCAGGTAGACCGGCGTGCCGTAGGTGCTGCGCAGGTACTCGGCCGAGCCCAGGTGGTCGTTGTGGGCGTGGGTGATCAGCACGGCGGCGACGGCCTCCGGCGAACTCCCCACCGCGGCCAGGGACTCCAGGACCTGCTGCCGGTCTCCCGGATAACCGGTGTCGATCAGGGTCGCGGCGTCCCCCTCGGTGAGGATCACCCAGTTGGTGTTGCTGCCGTGCACCAGGTAGGTGCCGTCCGCGACTTGCTGCACATCCGCCCGCATGATCGCCCCGTGTGGTGTGGTCGGTGCCTGACCCGCACAGCAAAGCAGATCATCAAGAAGGCTCCCCAGGCGGGTCGGCTCCGTAGGATCCCTCGTATGCCTTGGATACGCCGCCGTGCGCGCAAGCCCGAGCCGTCCGCGGAACGCCTGCCGGACCTGGAGTTCCTCGCCCTGGTGAAGGCGAGCCTGGAGGAGTACGCGCCCGGTGTGACGCAAGGCGCCGAACTCAAGGGCCAGTCGCTGCTCAGTCCGCACGGCTGGGCGGTGGCGGTGGCGCCGCCCCACCACGGGGGCGGCCGGCACTACGACCTCGTCGCGCTGCCGGACGTGAGTCTCCAGCCGGACGTGCCGTGCTTCATGGACTGCGTCGTCGCCATGTCCGGCAACCCGCGACAGGCGGCCGACTCGTGGGTGCGGACGGCCGGCGCGTGCCTGCTCGAACTCCTCGACCCGCAACAGCGCTTCGCGGAGCACGCGGGTCCCGATGACGAGCGCGGTGTCCCCGGTATGCACTCGATCATCTCCGGTGTGGTCGGCGTCGGACTCGACACCTCCGAGAACCGGCGCATCCAGACCGCCCTGCTGGAGGCGAACGTGCTGCACCGCCTCGCGGACACGTTCGCCGCGGACCTGGAGTCCCCGTTCTTCAACGGGGTCAAGGTCTTCTACGGCGGGCGGCCCGGCTCGATGGAGACCGAGATCCGGGTCAACGGGGACCGCCACGAGGCCGCCTCGGCCGCCATGGCGGCACTGGACCTGCCCGAGCCCTCGGTGTTCACCGCCGTGCGCCATTACGCGTTGCTGATCCCCGAGCGGGCCGAAGGCGGGGAGCCGGACCGCCCGGCGTAAGGCAGGAGGCAGGAAGCGGGCGGCGGGGAGGCGGGCGGCGGGGCGCCCGGCCCCCCGGTCCGTCACGCCCGGCGGGGCGATCGGTGGACCTCCGTCACCGCACCCCGCGCGGCCGGAACTGGATGCTGACGCGCGGCCCCGCGGCGCGCGCGGTCTTGGGTACACAGTGCTCCCAGGTGCGCTGGCAGGAGCCGCCCATCACGATCAGGTCGCCGTGGCCCAGCGGACGCCGCACGGTGTCGCCGCGTCCGTGCAGCGGCCGCAGCAGCAGGTCGCGGGGCGCGCCCACGGAGAGGATCGCCACCATCGTGTTCTCGCGCGCGCCCCGGCCGATCCGGTCGCCGTGCCAGGCGACGCTGTCCCGGCCGTCGCGGTAGTAGCACAGCCCGGACGTGACGAACGGCTCGCCCAGCTCGTCCGCGTAGCGCGCCGAGAGCAGCTCGCGTGCCTCGGCGAGCACCGGGTGGGGCAGCGGGTCGTCGGCGCCGTAGAACGCGAGCAGCCGGGGCACGTCCACGACCTGGTCGTACATCTTCCGCCGCTCGGCATGCCACGGGACCTCGGCCACCAGCTGTTCGAAGAGCGCGTCGGCTCCGGCGAGCCAGCCGGGAAGCACGTCGATCCAGGCGCCCTGGCCGAGCTCCGTGCGGCGCGTCCCGTCGAGCCGGCCCAGCCGCAGCCGGTCGGTCTGGTCGAAGAGCGAGCCCTGGAGGTGCGTGGTCATGGATCCAGCGTACGTCTTAATCGAAAATATGTTCCCCTATTTCCTCACCCCCGCGCCCGCCGCGTCACCTCGCCGCACACCTCTTTCGATGCACTGACGTATCGGATACATTCGCGTATCGAACGGAGGTGGGGGCATGGCGCAAGCGGCGCAGCAGCCGGCGGGGCGGGTCACCAAGCGCCGGGTCCGCACCCGTGCCAACCTGCTCTCCGCCGCCTTCTCGGTGTTCGCGGCCAAGGGGTACGGGCGCGTCTCGATCGAGGAGGTCTGCGAAGCCGCCGGCTACAGCAGAGGCGCCTTCTACTCGAACTTCGACAGCCTGGACGAGCTGTTCTTCGCCCTCTACCGCGAACGCGCCGACCTCATCGCCGACCAGGTCGCCGGGGCGCTCGCCCTCGACGGACCCGACCTCGACGTACCCGCCGCCGTGGACCGCGTCACCGAGGTGCTCCTGCTCGACCTGGACTGGCTCCTGGTGAAGACGGACTTCCTGGTGCACGCCGCGCGCGACGCGGTCGTGGCCCGGACCCTCCTGGAGCACCGGGCCCGGCTGCGGCGGGCCGTCGCCGACCGGCTCTCCCGCGCCCGGGGGCACACCGAACTGCCCGCCGTGCTCGGCGACGCCGACGGCGCCGCCCACGCCGTGGTCGCCGCGTACGACGGCGTCACCACCCAACTGCTGCTGGACAAGGACGTCGAACGCGCCCGCGCCTGGCTCAAGCAACTGCTCACCGCGCTGCTCACCGACGGCAGCGACAAGCCCGCCGCGCAGCGCGGCGGATGAGGAAGGAAACGGTCGCCATGGACGCGGACGTCATCGTCGTCGGAGCGGGCCTCGCCGGCCTGGTCGCGGCGCACGAACTCACCAGCCGGGGCAGACGCGTCGCCCTGGTCGACCAGGAGAACGCCGCCAACCTCGGCGGCCAGGCGTTCTGGTCCTTCGGCGGACTGTTCCTCGTCGACTCCCCGGAACAGCGCCGCCTGGGCATCAAGGACTCCTTCGACCTCGCCTGGACCGACTGGCAGGGCAGCGCGCAGTTCGACCGCACCGAGGACGAGGACTCCTGGGCGGTGCGCTGGGCCCGCGCCTACGTCGAGTTCGCGGCGGGGGAGAAGCGCTCGTGGCTGGAGGGCCACGGCATCAAGCTGCTGCCCACCGTCGGCTGGGCGGAGCGCGGCGACCTGCGCGCCGACGGGCACGGCAACTCCGTCCCCCGCTTCCACATCGCCTGGGGCACCGGCACCGGGGTCGTCGAGCCGTTCGTCGACTACGCCCGTCAGGCCCAGCGCGACGGACTGCTCACCTTCCACCACCGCCACCGGGTCGACGAACTCGTCGTCGAGGACGGCGCCGCGCGCGGGGTGCGGGGCACCGTCCTGGCCGACGACGATTCCCCCCGCGGCGTGGCCTCCAACCGCGAGGCGGCCGGCGAGTTCGAGCTCACCGCGCAGGCCGTCGTCGTCACCAGCGGCGGCATCGGCGCCGACCACGACATCGTCCGGCGCCACTGGCCCGAGCGGCTGGGCACGCCCCCGGCCCGGATGGTCACCGGCGTACCGGAGTACGTCGACGGGCGCATGCTCGACATCAGCGCCGCGGCCGGCGTCAGACTGGTCAACCGCGACCGCATGTGGCACTACACCGAGGGCATCCAGAACTGGAACCCGATCTGGCCCGGCCACGGCATCCGCATCCTGCCCGGCCCGTCCTCGCTGTGGTTCGACGCCCTCGGCCGCCGGCTGCCCGACCCGTGCCTGCCCGGCTACGACACCCTCGGCACCCTCAAGCACCTGCGCACCACCGAGGACCTCGCGGGCCACGACCACTCGTGGTTCGTCCTCACCAGGAGGATCATCGAGAAGGAGTTCGCGCTGTCGGGCTCCGAGCAGAACCCCGACATCACCGCCAAGGACCGCAAGGCGGTGCTGCGCGACCGGCTGCTCGGCAAGGGCGCGCCCGCCCCGGTGACGGACTTCCTGCGGCACGGCGCCGACTTCGTGATGGCCGACACCCTGGAGCAGCTCGTCGAGAAGATGAACGGCCTCACCGACAAGCCGCTGCTCGACGCGGCGGAGATGCGCCGTCAGATCGAGGCCCGCGACCTCCAGATGGCCAACCCCTACAGCAAGGACTCGCAGATCCAGGGCATCCGCAACGCCCGCCGCTACATCGGCGACCGGCTCGGCCGCGTCGCGACCCCGCACCGGATCCTCGACCCGGCGGCCGGCCCGCTGATCGGCGTCAAGCTGCACGTCCTCACCCGCAAGACGCTCGGCGGCATCCAGACCGACCTGGACTCCCGTGCCCTGGGCGCCGACGGCACCGCGATCGACGGTCTGTACGCGGCCGGAGAGGTCGCCGGATTCGGCGGCGGTGGCGTGCACGGCTACAACGCGCTGGAGGGCACGTTCCTCGGCGGCTGCCTCTTCTCCGGACGGGCGGCCGGGCGGGCGGCGGCGAAGCAGACGGGCTGACCGTCCCCGCAGGTCGCCGCCGCGAACAGGGTGACTGCCGCAACCGCCGTGACGGTAGCGGCAGTCACGGCGGCCCGGCCCGGCCCGCTCAGCTCTGGAGGAGATGGGCCAGGACGGCCGCGTGGCTGTGGTCCGGGGACTTCGAGGCGGTCAGCAGGGTGACGGGCCCCTCCTCGGCCGACTCGCGCAGCACGTCGACGAGCTCCGCCGCCTCCGGCGCGGCGAGCTCCGCCTCGTAACGGCGCGCGAACTCCTCGTAGGACGCCTCGCCCTCGTGGTACCAGCGGCGCAGCTCGGTGGACGGGGTCAGGCCCTTGGGCCACTCGTCCACCGCCGCCGCGTCCTTCGACAGGCCGCGCGGCCACAGCCGGTCGACCAGGACCCGCACACCGTCCTCGGGCTGCGGCGTTTCGTAGACGCGACGCACACGCACGCTCATGGTCAGGCCCCTCCGAAGTGGCAGTGGTCCTCTCGAGCCTACGACCGTCCGCGAAGTGACGCCCCGTGACTTGACCTGAACGAGGGGGACCGCCGGGCGGGGGCGCCCCTAGTCTGTGGGGGTTTGATCATCGCCACCCCCCAGGAGCGCATGTGAAGCCCACTCAACAGCAGTCCGTCAGAAGCACCGCCGTCCTCGGCCGCAGGGCCGTCGTCGGAGCCGTCCCCGTCGCCGTCGCGGCCCTGCTCGCGACCGCCGGGCCCGCAGCGGCGGGCACCACGGGCGCATCCGGTGCCGCGGACCCGTACTTTCCGCTCGCCGGAAACGGCGGCTATCACGTCAGCCACTACGGTCTGACCCTGGACTACCGGCCGTCGGACCGTCACCTCGACGGCAGGGCCGTGCTCACCGCCCGCGCGACCGAGCGCCTGACCCGCTTCGACCTCGACTTCAAGGGCCTGAGGATCACCGGCCTCACCGTCGATGGGCACCCGGCGGCCTTCCGGCGCAGCGGTCAGGAACTCGTCGTCACCCCGCGCCATGCCCTGCGCAAGGGGCAGCGGTTCCGGGTCACGGTCACCTACGGCGGCACCCCCGGGCCCGTCACCGACCCGGACGGCTCCGCCGACGGATGGATACCCACCGACGACGGAGCCTTCGTCGCCGGTGAGCCGCAGGGCGCCATGACCTGGTTCCCGGCCGACAACCATCCCAAGGACAAGTCCGCCTACGACTTCACCCTCACCGTTCCCGAGGGACATGCCGCGATCGCCAACGGCGTCTTCCTCGGGCGGCGCACCGCCCACGGGAAGACCACCTACCGCTGGCGCCAGGCCGAGCCGATGGCCGCCTACCTGGCGACCGCGACCGTGGGGAAGTTCAAGGTCGAGCGGTACACCACCCGCGACGGCGTGCAGGTCGTCAACGCCGTCGACCCGCGTGAGGCGGCCGCCGCCGCACCCGTGCTGAAGAAGCTGCCCTCCGTGCTGGAGTGGGAGAGCAAGGTCTTCGGCCCCTACCCGTTCCGTGCCGCCGGTTCGATCGTGGACCACGCGCCCGACGTCGGCTACGCCCTGGAGACCCAGACGCGGCCCGTGTACGACTCCGCGCCCGACCTGGCCACCCTCGTCCACGAGAGCGCCCACCAGTGGTTCGGCGACTCCGTCTCCCTCACGAGCTGGAAGGACATCTGGCTCAACGAGGGCTTCGCCACGTACGCCGAGTGGCTCTACAGCGAGCAGCACGGGGGTGACAGCGCCCAGAAGGCGTTCGACGCGCTGTACGCGCGTCCGGTGGGCGACGAGCTGTGGGCGTACCCGCCCGCCGACCCCGGCAGCGGCGCGAACATCTTCGGCACGCCCGTCTACGCGCGCGGCGCGATGGCCCTGCACGAGCTGCGCACCGCCGTGGGCGACCGCACGTTCCTCCGCATCCTGCGCGCCTGGGCCACCGGGCACCGCGCCGGACACGGTACGACCGCGCAGTTCGAGCGCCTCGCGGAGCGGGAGTCCGGCAAGAAGCTCGACGGCCTGTTCCGGACCTGGCTGTACGCCACCGGCAAGCCGGCCGGGACCAGCAAGCCTGCCGGGTCGAACAAGTCGTAGGCCCGGACGAGTTGCGCACCCGCGTCGGCCGCCGGGAGGCAGGGCCGACGCGGGTGCGGTCCGCGGGGGAGGGGCGCTCTAGTCTTCCGAGTCGGGAATTCTGTTCAGATATGAGGCGAGGCGTTCGAGGATCTCGTCCGCAGTCTTCGTCCAGACGTAGGGCTTGGGGTCGGTGTTCCAGGCGGCAATCCAGTTGCGGATGTCCTTCTCCAGGGCTTGGACGGACCTGTGGACGCCTCGCCGTATCTGCTTGTTGGTCAGTTCGGCGAACCAGCGCTCGACGAGGTTCAGCCAGGACGAGCCGGTCGGCGTGAAGTGCAGATGGAACCGGGGGTGGG
>NZ_JBVJMD010000064.1:0-39550 GCF_055584385.1 Streptomyces sp. NPDC104096 | reverse complement strand
GATGCGCGACGCCAAGATCACCCAGATCTACGAGGGCACCAACCAGGTCCAGCGCATCGTCATGGCCCGCAACCTGCCGTAACACGGCCGTACTTCCCCGCCTCACCGTCGCCCTCCGTCCGTACCCGCGGAGGGCGACTTCGGCCTTTCCGGGCTGGCGCGCACGGGCCTAGGCTGCCCTCGGAGGTGGTCAAGTGGCCGCGAAACAGGGGGAGTTGGCGGACCCGTCGATTCCGGCGGAGTCCACGACCGTGGTGGTGATCGGCGCCGGTCCGGCCGGTCTGACCGTCGCGAACCTGCTGCGGCGCTGCGGTGTCGACTGCGTCGTACTGGAACGCCGGACGCGCGCGTATGTGACACAGCGCCAGCGTGCCGGCATCGTCGAGACCCGCGCCGTCAGGATGTTCGACACATGGGGGCTGGCCGACCGGGTCCTCGGCGGTGTTCCGTCCGACGGCACCCTGGAGTTCCGGGTGGACGGGGAGCGCCACCTCGTCTCCGACGGCGACGGCTCCGACGGCCCGCGGGCCCGCATCTGCCCGCAGCAGGTCCTCGTCCAGAAGCTCATGGCCACCTACCTGGACGACGGCGGCGACCTGCGCTTCGAGGCCGCCGACGTCTCCCTGCACGACCTGACCGGTGACCGCCCCACCGTCCGCTACCGCGGCGCCGACGGCGAACTCCACGTCCTCACCTGCGCGTTCGTGGCAGGCTGCGACGGCGATCGCGGCATCAGCCGCGCCAGCGTCCCCGACGGTGTCCTCACCGCGCACGCCTTCGACCACGGCATCGGCTGGCTCACGGTCCTCGCCGACACCCCGCCCCCGCCCCGTCCCCTCCTCGCCGTCAGCCGGCACGGCTACGCGGCCCACTTCTCCCGCGGTCCGCACACCAGCCGCTACTACCTCCAGTGCCCGCCCGACGACGACCCCGGCGCCTGGTCCGACCTGCGGGTCTGGGACGCACTGCGCACCCGGCTGGGCGACCCCGCCCTCCCGTCCGGCCCGATCACCGACCGGGAGATCTTCCGGCTGCGCAGCCTCGTCCACGACCCCATGCAGTACGGCCGCCTGCACCTCGTGGGCGACGCGGCGCACATCGTGTCGCCCATGGGCGGCAAGGGCATGAACCTCGCCCTCTACGACGCGGACCTGTTCGCCCGGGCCGTCCGGGACTTCGTCCGCGACGGCGACGACAGCGCGCTGCGCACGTACTCCCGGCGCTGTCTGCGGCGCGTCTGGAACGACCAGGAGTTCTCCCACTGGCTGACCCGGACGCTCCACGACGCGGGCGACGACACCGGCGCGGGGTCCTTCCACCGCGGCCTCGCCCGTGCCCGCCTCGACCGGCTCTTCACGTCCAAGGCCGCCGACGGCGCCTTCGCGGAACTCATGGCAGGTCTGGACCCGGACGCCGCGACCGCCCTCTGACCGGCGACGATCCGGCGGGCGGGGCCCTTGTCCGGCCCGACCCGGGTGGGCCGGTCCGGACCCGGGCGGGCCGGTCCGGACCCGGGCGGGCCGGTCCGGACCCGGGCGGGCCCTCCGGGATCAGCCGACGAGCAGTTGGGCCTTCAGCCGCCGCAGCTCGCCCGGGTCGATCCCCAGGGCCTTCTTCTCGTACGACGCGAAGGAGCCGTACTCGTCCTTCACCTCGGCGAAGCCGGAGTTGAGGTACTCGGCGCGCACGTCGAGCATCGGCTTGTAGACCGCTGCCTGCGCCGCGGGCATGGCGGCCAGGGTGGCGGCGTTGACCGCGGCCCGGTAGGTGTTGGAGGCCAGGTAGTCCGCCATCACCGTCTCCCGCGGCACGCCGAGAGCGGTGAGCAGGGTGGCACTGGCCCACCCGGTACGGTCCTTGCCCGCCGTGCAGTGGTACAGCGAGCCGTCGGCGTCCGCGACGATCCCGGCGAAGACCTCGGAGTAGGCCGCCTGCGCGGTCGCGCCGCTGACCATCGCCTTCTCGCCGTCGACCATCATCTGCGCCGCGGCCTCGGCCGTGGTCGGCATCGCGAAGACGCTGGAGTCGTCGCCGATCACGTTGGCGACGACGTACCGTGCGCCGGACGGCACCCGGTCGGGCGCGCCGGTGCGCTCGGACGTGGTGCGCAGGTCGTAGTCGACGGAGATGCCGAGACGCGAGAGCTTGGCCAGGTCGGCGGTGGTCAGCCTGTCGAGCGCGTCCGAGCGGTAGACGACCCCCATCTTCACCCAGCTGCCGTCGGTGGTGCGGTAGCCGCCCGCGTCACGGAAGTTGGTGGTGCCGTCCAGCTCGATCAGCCGGTCGGCGAGGTGGAGGCCGCGCCCGTGGTCGGGGACGAGGTCGAACCACTGACGGTCCGCGGCGGGCAGGCCGGTCACCGTGACCGAGCCGGTGGAGCCGCCCGAGGCGACGGTGCGGCCGTTCGCGCGGACGGCCACGTGGCGGACGCCCGGCGCCGTCCAGGTGATCCTGTACGAGCCGTCGTTCCGCGCGGTCACCTCGGCCGCGCTGAACGGGATGTGCCGTGCGGAGTGCGTGCCCGCCCCGGCGTGGGCCGGCGCGGCCGTCGCCGCGCCCGCCGTCAGGCCGGGGAGCATCAGGGCGGCAGACAGCACGGAAGCCGCTTTGACACGTGTCATGTGAGTCATGGCCGAAATCGTTCGCCGGTTCGAAGAGCGTCGGGGCAACGGTGGGTGAACGCCGGTCGTCCAGGGGTCGGAATGATCATCCGAATCCGGCATTCCGTGTGCGTCGGCGCCGCACGGCCCGCCGGTGCTGGCGGGCGGGGGCCGGGGAGGGCTCGTAGATTGGAGGGGTGGAGATCCCGGCAGCCGACGGCGCACAGGCGGCCACGGGGGAGGTCGACTACTTCGCGTTGTTCGCCGCCACGCCCAGCCCCTATCTGGTGCTCACCCCCGATCTGGTGATCGTCGGTGTGAACGAGGCGTACGGCAGGGCGACCGGACGGACGCGGGACGAGCTGATCGGCCAGTATCTGTTCGACGCCTTCCCCGACAATCCGAACGATCCGAACGCGGACGGGGTGCGCAACCTGACGGCCTCCATGGAGCGCGTGCTGGCCACCCGGGAGCCGGACGCGATGGCGGCGCAGCGCTACGACATCCCCGTGACGAGCAGGCCGGGGCGGTTCGAGGAGCGGTGGTGGTCACCGGTCAACACGCCCGTGCTGGGGCCGGACGGCGATGTCGCGTGGATCATCCACCGGGTCGAGGACGTGACCGCCTTCGTGCAGGCCCGCGGCTGGCGCGGCCGGTCGTCGGACGGATCGTCGAGCGAACGGGCGGAGGCGATGGAGGCCGAGCTCTACATCCGGGCCAAGGAGCTCCAGCGGCTCAACGAGGAACTGCGCCGGGCCCACGCCCGTGAACGGCAGGTGGCCATCACCCTTCAGGAGGCGATGCTGCGCGCCCCGGACCTGGCCCGGCACCCGAACGTCACGGTGCGCTATCTGCCCGCGGTCGGTTCGCTGAACGTGTGCGGGGACTGGTACGACACCGTCGATCTGGCCAACGACCGGTTCGCCGTCGCGGTGGGCGACGTGGTGGGGCACGGCCTGGAGGCCGCGACTGTCATGGGCATGCTTCGCAGTGCGCTCTCCGCGGCCAGTCGCGCGGTCACCGGACCGGCGCAGGCCATGGAGGTGCTCGGCCTCTACGCCCGTTCCGTGGAGGGCGCGCTGGCCGCCACGGCGGTGACCGCGCTGATCGACACCCGCTCCCGCCTGATCATCTATTCCAGCGCCGGTCATCCGCCGCCGGTGCTGATGCGCGGGGACGGTTCCAGCGAACTGCTGGACCAGGCCACCGATCCACCGCTCGGCGCCCGGCCCGAGCACGTACCGCGCCCGCAGGCCGGCACCGGCTACCGTCCCGGCGACACGCTGGTCATGTACACCGATGGCCTGATCGAGCGTCATGACGAGGACATCGACGTCGGCCTCGACCGGCTGACCGGTGTCCTTCGCGACTGCTGTGTGGGGCTGGACCCCGAACGGCTCGCGGACACCCTCCTGGCGCGGCTGGGGGTCAGCCACGGCGCGCGCGACGACATCGCCCTGATCGTCGTACGTCTGTGACGCCCGCGCGGACGGCCCCGGTGAGGTCCGTGCCCGTCGGGGCGGGCTGCCGTGCGCGGCCTCAGGGCCGGTCGTCGGCCGGATTGCGGCGCAGGGTCCGGCGGGCCGAGTCCGCCGCCCGCTGGGCGCGGGAGACGATGGTGTCCTCCTGGCCGGGCCGCCAGGTCAGGTCCAGCAGGAACAGCGCCAGCATCAGCCACGACGCCACGGCTTCCCCCCGCTCCCCGTAGTGCGTGTCGTACAGGGCCAGGGCCAGCGCCAGGGTGGCCAGGCCCGCGACCACCCACCGTCTGATCCGGTCCTGTTCGCGAACGTTGCGCAGGGCCTCGGCGTAGTCGATCACCGCGGGCGCCAGGCGGGGATCGCCGAGGTCCGCGCCGCGCCGGGTGGCCCGTACGACCGCTGCCCGGTCGGCCGCGTCCAGCTGTGCGGCCCCGGGCCACGCCCTGCCCATCCGCCGGGCCGCCCGGATGCCGTGGAGGGGGCTCAGCAGCAGGAACACCACGGCGGCGGCGATCCAGAAGCCGGACTCGACGAGGGCGAAGGCGCCGAGGAAGAGCCCGGTGGGGATGCCGGTGCCCAGCGCCCGGCGCGTCGGGCCCCCTTGCCACACCCAGCCCGGAGTCAGAACCACGGAGTTCATCGTGGCGATGGTCGATTCCGGAAGCAAACACCGGACCGGCGAGTTGGCGCGGACGGGTGCACGCCTCGCGCGGCCCGGGCACCCGCCTCGCGCGGCCCGGGCACCCGCCTCGCGCGGCCCGGGCGCCCGCCTCGCGCGGCATGGGCACCCGCCTCGCGCGGGACGTGCGCACGCCGTCCGCCGGACGGACACGCGCCGTCCGCGGGAAGGGGTGCGCGATCCATTTACAGGACTGTCATGCACCTGTAGTTTCCGCTGCAACAAATTTCAGGAACTTGCCGGTTCTTCTTGCAACAAGGGGAAACCATGAAACCCGCACTCATGAGTCCCGGAAGACGCAGACCGCCGCGCGGAGCGCGCCTGCCGGGCCGACTGCGCCGCCCGCTCGCGCTGATCGCGGCGGCGGCCGGCCTGTCAGGACTGCTGACGGGCGCGCCGGACGCAAGCCCCGTCGCGATGGGGACCGCGGCCGACGCGTCGAACACGGCCACCGTCTTCTACTACACGAAGACCAAGAACTGGTCCTCCACCTACCTCCACTACGCCCCGGACGGCGGTTCGTGGACCACGGTTCCCGGCGTGGTGATGGAGGCCGCCTGCACGGACTGGGTGAAGAGGACCGTCGACCTCGGCTCGGCCGCAGGCCTCCAGGCCACCTTCAACAACGGAAGCGGCACCTGGGACAACAACGGCGGCAACAACTACGCGCTGGGCACCGGCACCATCACCGTCAAGGACGGGGTGATCGCCCACAGCGACCCGTGCGCCGACACGGGCACCGGCAGCGGCAACCAGGCCACCGTGTACTACTCGACCGCCACGTCCGGCTGGACCACGGCCAACATCCACTACGCGCCCACGGGCGGCTCCTGGACGACGGTCCCCGGCGTGGGCATGGAGAGCGCCTGCGCGGGCTGGTGGAAGAAGACCCTCGACATCGGCACGGCGACCTCGCTCAAGGCCGCCTTCAACAACGGCAACGGCGTCTGGGACAACAACAACAGCGCCGACTACACGATCCCGTCCGGCACCACGACGGTGAAGGACCGGACCGTCACCGCGGACGCCAAGGACCCCTGCGCGGCCCAGACCCCCGACACCCAGGCGCCGACCACGCCCGGCGGGGTCACCGCGAGCGCCACCGACACCTCGGTGGTGGTGAGCTGGAACCCGGCGACCGACGACACCGCCGTGACGAAGTACCAGCTCACGCGTACCGGCGGCACGAAGGGGACCGTCGTCACCGATGTCGGCTCGACGGTGTACTCCGACACGGGACTGGAGGAGAAGACCACCTACACCTACACGGTGAAGGCCGTCGACGCGGCCGGGAACACCTCGCCCGCCTCCGCCGCGGCCGCCGTCACGACCGGGGAGAAGGCCCCCGCGCCGGCCTCGGGGACGCCGCTGGGCACCGACCCGCGCAAGGACCCCATCTACTTCGTCCTCACCGCACGCTTCTACGACGGTGACAGCTCCAACAACCGCGGCGGCAGCCAGGACGTCAAGTCGGGCAACGCCGCCAACAACGACCCCATGTTCCGCGGCGACTTCAAGGGTCTGGTCGACAAGCTCGACTACATCAAGGCCCTCGGCTTCTCGGCCGTCTGGATCACGCCCGTGGTCCTGAACCGCTCCGACTACGACTACCACGGCTACCACGGCTACGACTTCTACAAGGTCGACCCGCGCCTGGAGTCCGCGGGCGCCTCCTACCAGGACCTCATCAACGCGGCCCACGCCAAGGGCATGAAGATCTACCAGGACGTCGTCTACAACCACAGCTCCCGCTGGGGCGCCAAGGGCCTGTTCACGCCGACCGTGTACGGCGTCCGCGACAGCCAGTGGAGCTGGTACTACGACGAGAAGAACGAGGGGTTCGAGTACGACGGCCTGACGGTGGAGCCCAAGTCGGGGAAGTCGTACTACAACGGCGACCTGTGGTCGACCGCCGAACCCTCCGGCAACACTTGTCTCAACTGGGGCAAGCCCACCGGCGGCAAGAGCGCCGAGGGCTACACCCTCTACAACTGCCAGTGGCCGAGCCCCACTTCGGGCATGTTCCCCAAGGCGTACTACCACCAGTGCTGGATCGGCAACTGGGAGGGCGAGGACTCGCGTTCGTGCTGGCTGCACGAGGACCTGGCCGACTTCAACACCGAGAACGCCACCGTCCAGAACTACCTGATCGGCGCGTACGACAAGTACATCGACATGGGCGTCGACGGGTTCCGCGTCGACACGGCCGTGCACATCCCGCGCGTTACCTGGAACCGCCGCTTCCTGCCCGCCATCTACGACCGGGTCACCCAGCGGTTCGGCACGGACGCCGCGCAGAACTTCTTCGTCTTCGGCGAGGTGGGCGCGTTCGTCAACGACAAGTGGAACCGCGGCTCGGTGAACCACTCCGCGCAGTTCTTCACCTGGAAGGAACGCAAGGACTACAGCGCCGACGACGAGACCGCCGCCATCGAGCAGTACAACTACGAGGAGCAGCTCGGCACCGGCAACCAGCCCACCTCCACCAACGCCTTCCTGAGCGGCAACAGCTACCACACCCCGGACCGCAGCCAGTTCTCCGGGATGAACATCATCGACATGCGCATGCACATGAACTTCGGCGACGCGCAGAACGCCTACAGCAACGGCAAGGACTCCGACGACTCCGTCAACGACGCCACGTACAACGTCGTCTACGTCGACAGCCACGACTACGGCCCGAACAAGTCGAGCACCCGCTACAGCGGCGGCACCGACGCCTGGGCCGAGAACATGTCCCTGATGTGGACCTTCCGCGGAATTCCCACGCTGTACTACGGATCGGAGATCGAGTTCCAGGCGGGCAAGCAGATCGACTGCGGGCCGACCTGTCCGCTGGCGAGCACCGGACGCGCCTACTACGGCGACCACCTCGCGGGGAGCGTCACCGTCTCCGACTTCGGCAAGGTCGACGCCGCGAGCGGTGAAGTGGCCACCACCCTCTCCCAGCCCCTGGTCAAGCACCTGCAACGGCTCAACCAGATCCGCCGGGCGGTCCCGGCCCTCCAGTCGGGCCAGTACTCGACGGACGGCATCAGCGGCTCGATGGCCTTCAAGCGCCGTTACACCAGCGGGTCGGCCGACAGCTTCGCCCTCGTCACGGTGACCGGCGGCGCCACCTACACCGGCATCCCCAACGGCACCTACCGCGACGCCGTCACCGGTGACGTCCGGACCGTCACCGGCGGCTCCCTGACCGTGGCCGCACCCGGCAAGGGCAATCTGCGGGTGTACGTGCTCAACGGCCCCGGCAAGATCGGAAGCGACGGCCCCTACCTGAAGTGACACCGGTGCCACCGACGGGCCGGGTCCCGTCCGCGCGGCACGGCGGCCGCCTCGCCCCACGGCGAGGCGGCCGTCCTCGTCCGCCGACCGACGGGGGGCACGCCCCTCGACCGCGCGCCCTGGCCGAGAGTCATGCGTCGGCTGTGACGGGGTGGAGCGGCCGAATCACCGTGTTGTCCCTGGGGCGGCCGTCGCCCAGGCTGCTGCCGACCAGGACCACAGGCGCTTCAGGAGAGGGTGCGGAAGCCGTGCTGCGTGTCCACTTCACCCCCGAAGACCTCGCGCGCGTCAGGGTGGCGAGCGCGCCCGACCCGCTCTGGGAGATCACGTGCAGCCTGCACCGGCTCCAGACGACGCGGGGCCGCTGGGCGTTCGCCGAGTGGTACCGCGAGACCCGGGCCGTGCTCACGGGCACGCCCCTCGGTGACGCGGTACGCCGGCTGCTCGTCCCCGTCCTGCCCCGAGCCCCCTACCTCCCGGACTTCCTGACGCCGCCCGAGGCCGCCGACGGGCTGGACGCGGGTCTCGCGGCGGTCGTCGACACCCCGCCCGACCGGGTCGCCCAGGAGATCCGGATGCTGGACGAGTGCAGCGGCGCCCCCGCCTGGGCCGCACGCCTGGTGGAACGCGCGGCCCGCGAGGAACTGGCCAAGCTCCTGCGCGCCTATCACCAGGCGGTCATCGCGCCGCACCACGACCGCATCCGGGCCTCGATCGAGGGGGAACGCACCCTGTGCGCCCGCGAGACCCTCGACACCGGCATCGACGGCCTGCTCGCCGGACTGTCCCCGGCCATCCACTGGCGCGCGCCGGTCCTCCAGGTCGACTACGTCGTCGACCGCGACCTGCACCTCAACGGCCGGGGGCTGCGCCTGGTCCCCTCCTACTTCTGCTGGCACGCGCCCATCTCCCTGGCGGACGACACGCTGCAACCGGTACTGATCTATCCCGTGCACGGCACCCGGCACCCCGGCTCGGACCGACCCACCGAGCGCTCCCTCGCCGCGCTGCTGGGCCGCACCCGCGCGGCCGCGCTGCGCTCGCTCGTCCTCGGCGCGACCACCTCGGAACTGGCCCGCACCCTGGGCATCTCGCCCGCCACCGCCACCCACCACACCACGGTGCTGCGCGACGCGGGCCTGATCGTCAGCAACCGCCGCCACAACACCGTGCTGCACACCCTGACCCCGCTCGGCGCGGCGATGCTCCGCCGGACGCCGGCCGCGCCCGCCGACCGGCCGACGGCCACCGTCGACTTCTAGTCACCCGCTGCTGCGGGTCACCCCTCTCCAGGACACCGAACCCGTCCCACATGTCCCACTGGCCTCGACCGCACCACCGGAGCAACGACCTCCGGCCCTTGATCCGGCCCTTTCGAGACCCGTCGAAGGTCATGGTCCCGCTCCCTCCGGCTCTGCGAGCGTGTCCGGCGTAAGCACGGCCGGGTGCGGCAGTTCGTCCCACCCGTGACGATCCCGAGCAGGGGGAACCATGAAGAAGGCCATCGTCGCCGGCGCGTTCGCGCTGGTGTCCGCCGCGACCTGTCTGGTGCTCGCGCCCTCCGCGTCCGCGGCGCCCAACGCGTGCGTGACGAGCACGCTGACCACGGGAGGCAACGAGGGCGTGGGAACCACGGTCAGGAAGTCGTCCACCAGCAGTTGCGGCGACCTGAACCTCACCTACACCGACGACAAGACGGTGTACGGGAACGACGGCTATGCCGGCCGCCTCTACCACACCTCCAGCAGCAGCTGGGTCACCTGTGACGCGGGCTATGTCTGGGCCTTCGACGGCAGCCACAGCATCAACGACAAGAAGTTCTGGCTGTGCACCGACGTCTCCGACAACACGCTGTTCACCGTGGCGAGCGCCGCGAACGGCGGCGACACCGTCAAGATCACGCACTGACCCCGGTCCCGCGCCCGGGGCCCGTCCCGACCCGGACGGGCCCCCGGGCACCTTGCGAAGGAGAGGAGTGACCACGATGCTCCGGGCCCGGTTCCTGGCGCGTGCGGCGGTCGCCGCGACGGCCCTGCTCGTCACCGCGTGCGCGGGCGACCCCGGCGGCCCGGCAGGGCCGGCGGCCGAGACCGTGGCCCCGGCGCGCCTGGGCCGCACCCTGCCGGACGACCCCGTACGCATGGTGCTTCCGGCCGTCGGCGCCGAGACCAGGTGGACCCAGGGACTGGACGTGTTCGGCCGGCAGGTGGGGCGGGCCGCCACCGCCCGCTGTGCCGAGCGGAAGGGGATCGCGCTGCCGGCCGACGTCCCGCTCGCGTTCATCCGCTTCTTCGAACTCCCCGACCTGGACTTCGTCGCCCGGCACGGCCTGAGCGCCAGCGCCGAGGTCCCCGCCCGCGCGCCCTCCTCGGGCACGGCCCGGACCGGCAGCGCGGCGGAGGTGAACGACTGCCGCGCGGCGGGCACGAAGGCCGCCGCCACCGTACGCGACCGCTACGTCCCGCTCCAGCAGCAGTGGTTCGGTCTGCTGACCTCCCTGCGTGAGGACCCGGCCGTCCTCGAGGCCCAGCGCGGTCTGCCGGACTGCCTGGCGGCGCGCGGAGTCCCCGCCCGCGACGAGCAGACCTTCATGTCCATGGCCGACGCCCGTCAGCAGCGTGCGGCCGCCGCCGACCTCCCGGCCACGGAGCGTGCGCTGGGCGGCACGTACGCCGCCTGCATGCGGCCCGTCGAGGCCGTCCGCGAACCCGCTCGCCTGCGCCTGCGGACCCGGTTCCTCGCCGAGCACGCCGCCGAGATCCGCAGCCTCCGCGCGGCCTTCTTCCCCGCCCTGCGCCGTGCCGAGCGCAGCTACGACGTACCCCTGGTGTTCCCCGAACCCTGACCGGACCGGCTCCCGCGCGATGGAAGAGTCAACTTCCCTTTCTTCAGGGGGAGTTGGTTGAACGGGGAAGATGATCGTGTACATTCCGTATCTCCGGGCCCGGGGGTGCTGCGCTTTGCCGCCCCGCTGCGGGCCGTCTTGATCCGACTGTGCATGGGGTGGGCTGCGTGAAGCGGCGTGTGATGTGGGGGGCGGTCGCCGTGGCGGCCGCAGTGTCGGCGGGAGCGGTCGTCGTCGTCCGGACGACGGATTCCTCCGGTCCCGGGGCGGACGCGAAACAGGCGGCGGGGCCGGTCGCGACCCATGTGCGGTCGACCGCGCTGCGCGCCGACGGCGCCGGCGGTGTCTCGCTGAGCCGGCACGACACGGAGCCGTTCAGCATGCTGAGACTGTCGTGGGACGACCCGAGCGCGCGTGTCCGGGGCGCGGTCACGGCCAGGACCCGACTGGCCGGAAGCCAGAAGTGGTCCCCCTGGCTCACGCTGGAGGCGGACGGCGGGGGCGGGGAGGACGCGGCGCGCAAGGGGATGCGCGGAGCCACGGGCGCGGCCTGGTTCGGACCGTCGGACGGGGTGGAGATCAAGGTCGCCGCGGGCGGCGCGCTGCCCGCCGGGCTGCGGCTGGACGTGGTCGATCCCGGCGTCTCCGCGTCCAAGGGGATGGAGGCGGCGGCCTACGTCGTGGACGGGGAGAGCCCCGAGCCCACCGACTCTCCCGCCGACCCGGGCACCTCCTCGACGCCCGGGACGGAGACCACCGAGCCGTCGGTGAGCGCGTCCGTCTCCGCGACCGAGACCTCCGCCGCCCCGACGACCTCTGCGCCGGCGACGACGGCTTCCCCCTCCGCCAGTGGGTCGGCCACGGCGTCGACGGCGCCCACCGCGTCGGCGAGCGAGACGGCGGGCCCGCCGTCCACCGTGCCCCAGCCGCCCATCGTGAGCCGGGCCGGATGGCAAGCGGACGAGTCGCTCAACACCGAGTCGCCCGAGTACGGGACGACCGTCAAGGCCGTCTTCGTCCACCACACCGCCCAGACCAACACCTACTCCTGCGCCGACTCCCCGGCCATCGTCCGCGGTCTGCGCGCCATGCACCTGAACCAGGGCTGGAAGGACATCGGCTACAACTTCGTGGTCGACAAGTGCGGCACGATCTTCGAGGGGCGCAAGGGCGGCATCGACCGGCCCGTGATCGGGGCGCAGGCCGAGGGCTTCAACACCAACACCACCGGTATCGCCGTGATCGGCACGTACACGGACGTGGACGCGCCGGTCGCCGCGAAGACCGCCATCGCCCGGCTGGCCGCCTGGAAGCTCAGCCAGTACGGGGTGGACCCGCTGGGCAAGGTGACCCTGACGGCCGGCAAGGCCAACGGCAAGTTCGCCCTCGGGCAGTCCGCGGACTTCAACCGGATCTCCGGCCACCGCGACGCCTACGCCACCGAGTGCCCGGGCACGGTCCTGTACAACCAGTTGCCGACCGTGCGTGCCTGGGCCGCGGGCCCCGTCGCCGGACTCGCGGTCAAGTCGCTCACCGGAGCGACCCTGTCGGGGAGCACCTACCTGACCAAGGGTGCGGTCACCGTCAACTGGGCCGCCACCACGCCGGCTTCCCTCATCACGAAGTACGAGGTCCTCGTCGACGGCAAGAGCGTCGCCGGCAGGACCGGCACCGCGACCTCCGCGGCCGTCACCCTCGCGGTCGGCAGCCACACCGTGCAGGTGCGCGCGACCCACCAGTCGGGCAGGACCGTCACCACGCCGGCCGTCGCGGTGACGGCGGAGACCACCCCGCCGGTGTTCACGACCAAGCCGGCGCTGTCGCTGCGCACCGGGACCGTCGACACCGCCGCCGTGCCGGTGACCCTCGCCTGGAAGGCCACCGACGCCGCGGGTCTGAAGGAGGTCCGGCTGACCGCCCCCACGGCCAAGACCTACGGACCCACCGTCACCAGCGCCGCGCTGACCGCCAAGTCCGGTGCGGCCACCGCGTTCGGCCTCACCGCCCAGGACCTGGCGGGCAACACCGCCGCCGCCTCGGCGTCGGCCACCCCGGTGATCGTGCAGGAGACGTCCGCCGTCAGGACCGGCACCTGGACGAGCAAGTCGTCCACCAGCTACCTCGGCGGCGCCTCGCTCGGCAGCTCCACGAAGAACGCCTCGCTGAGCTGGACCTTCACCGGCCGCTCGGTGTCCTGGATCGTCTCGCGCGCGGCCACCTCGGGACAGGCCGACGTCTACGTCGACGGGACCAAGGCCGCCACCGTCGACCTGAAGTCGGCCACGACGGCGTACCGCAACGCGATCTGGACCAAGAACTGGTCCGCCGCGGGCAAGCACACCGTCAAGATCGTCGTCACCGCGACGAGCGGGCGGCCCACCGTCACCACCGACGGGATCGTCTACCTGAAGTAGGAGCCGGGGCGGAGCGGGGCTCCGTGACCGGGAGACCGAAGGGGTGGGTGTGCGGACCGGGTCCGCACACCCACCCCTTCGGCATCGGTGAGCAGCCGGCCACGCCGTCAGGAGGCGTAACCGGGTATGGACGGCCACCGTACGGTCAGGACCACCGACTCCTCCTCCGCGAACCACGAGTGGTCGACCCCGTGGCCCCACACGACGTAGTCGCCCTGCTGTTCCAGGACGACGACGCGACCGGGGAGCCGGACGTGGAAGCGGCCGCTGATCAGGACCAGGACGGCCGTGCGCTCCTCGCCCGTCACCCACTGCGCGCGCTCGTCGCCTCGGGGATGGACACCCCACTTGATCTCCACCGCCGCACAGTGGCGCGGATCGCCCGCCTCCTTGAAGTGTCCCAGGATCCATCCCCGGTCCAGTGCCGCGTCCTTGCCCGCATTGCCCACGTACACGCTGTCGTCCACGGCCCGGACGCTAGCAGCAGCTCCGGTCGGAGCTGCCCGTCCGTGACGGTCCCCGTTCTGTGAGTCATGCGCGAACCATTGACGCGGAAGCGCTTCGACTCTACGGTCCCGTTCGAAGTTGCGAGCGCTATCCGAAATACCGAACGATCGAACGACGTTTCTTTCGCATATCTCGAACAGTTAGGGCAGGGAATGGGACGACCTGACCTGAATCGCAGGCAACTCCTGGGCGGACTCGGAGGGTTGTTCGTCGCGGGCAGCTTCGGTTTCGCCGCACTCGGGACCGGGGCCGACGCGCTCGCCGCCGGCTCGCAGACCCGCGTGCGGTACTGGAACCTCTTCAGCGGCGGCGACGGCTACAACATGATCGCGATGCTGGACGCCTTCCGTAAGGCCACCCCGGACATCGCGGTGAAGGACTCCACCCTCCAGTGGGGCAACCCCTACTACACCAAGCTCGCCATGGCGGCCGCCGGCAGCCGCGCCCCCGACCTCAGCGTGATGCACCTGGGGCGCGTCGCCGGATTCGCCCCGGGCCGCCTGCTGGACCCCTGGGACATGGACCTGCTCGCCAAGTACGGCCTGAGCGAAGCGGACTTCAACCCCGCGCTGTGGAAACGTGCCGTCATCGACGGCACGTTGTACGCGCTGCCGCTCGACATCCACGTCCAGCTCTGCTTCTACCGCAAGGACGTCCTGAAGAAGGCGGGACTGCTCGGCGACGACGGACGCATCGTGCCGGTCACCTCCACCCAGGAGTGGTTCGACGTCCTGAAGGCCGCCAAGAAGGCCACCGAGAAAGGGCTCCAGACCCTCGGCCTGCACGCCAACGACCAGAACTTCTCCTGGTGGTTCTTCGTCGCCTTCTACCAGCAGCTCGGCGGCACCTACTTCGACGACGCCCGCACCCGGGTCACCTTCGACGAGGACAAGGCCACCCAGGTCCTGGAGTTCCTGCGCCGGCACGTCACCGACGGCTACGCCGAGGCGGGCGCCGCCGACGCCGAACAGTTCATCAACGGCGCGCCGTTCACCTGGGAGGGCAACTGGTCCGTGCCCGTCTACAACGGCGCGAAGATCGACTACGGGGCGACCCCGCTGCCGCCCGTCTTCGGCACGCCGGCCACCCACGCCGAGTCGCACTCCTTCGTCCTGCCCCACCAGACGGGCCGCTCCGGCGCCACCAACGAGGCCGCCCACCGACTGGCCGCGTACATCGTCAAGAACGCCCTCGTCTGGGCCGAGGGCGGCCACATCCCCGCCTACCGGCCGACCCTGTCCTCCGGCGCGTACAAGAAACTCACCCCGCAGAACGAGTACGTCTCCGCCATGGACCACCAGGCCACCGAGCCGAAGGTGTGGTTCGCGGGCTCCACCGGCACCCTCGCCTCCCGGATCGGACCGGTCATCGCCGCGTCCAACCTCGGCTCCGCCAAGCCTGACGCGACCGCCCGCCGGATGAAGGGCGTCCTGGAAGAACTGCTGGTCATGAAGAACCCCATGGACGGCAGGACCGCAGCGCAGGGAGGTGCCTCCTGATGAGCACGACAAGCGCCGAGACCGCTCTCGCACCCGCCCGGACGCGCGACGTCGCAGCCTCGGGCCACACCGACAGCCTGCGCGACCGCATGGGACGGCGGCTCCAGCACGGCGGCTGGTTCATCGCCCCCTTCCTCGCCCTGTTCGTGCTGTTCGTGATCTGGCCCGTGCTGCGCGGTGTCTACCTCAGCCTCACCGACGCCAACATCTCCGGCGTCGGCGCGAACTTCGTCGGCCTCGACAACTACCGCGAGGCGCTGGACGATCCGCTGGTCTGGGACTCCCTGGGCCACAGCGCGTACTTCACGCTCCTGGTCGTGCCCTGCATCACCGTCCTCGCGTTCCTGATGGCGATGCTCGCCCACCACATCGAGCGCGCCAAGTGGCTGTGGCGGCTGTGCTTCTTCGCCCCGTTCCTGCTGCCGTCGACGGTCGCCGCCAACCTGTGGCAGTGGCTGTTCAACCCCGGCACCGGCATGGTCGACCACGTCCTCGGCATCGAGACGCCCTGGCTCACCGACAAGGCCTACGCGATGCTCGCCGTCGTCGTCTGCACCCTCTGGTGGACGGTCGGCTTCAGCTTCCTGCTCTACCTCGCCGCCCTCCAGGCCATCCCCGACCACCTCTACGAGGCGGCCAAGCTGGACGGCGCGAACGCCTGGCACCGCATGGTGCGCATCACCCTGCCCATGCTGCGCAACATCACCGGACTCGTCGTGGCGTTGCAGATCCTCGCCTCGCTCCAGGTCTTCGACCAGGCGGTCGTCATGTACGACTTCCAGCCGGGACCGGAGGAATCGACCCGCACCTTCGTGCAGTACACCCTCGAAGAGGGCTTCACCAGCTACCGCGTGGGCTACGCCTCCGCGATCTCCATCATCTTCTTCGTGATCATCGCGTCCGTCGCCTTCGCGCGGATGTGGCTGCTGCGCAAGCGTGAGGAGGGCGCGCGATGACCACCGCGCAGATCCCGGTCGAGTCCCGTACCGCCAAGCCCTGGACCCCGAGCCAGATCGTCCTCACCCTGCTGGGCGTCGCCGTCTCCCTGGTGTGGATGGCGCCCCTGGCGTGGGCCCTGTTCACCTCCCTGAAGTCGGAGACCGAGGCCGTCGAGGTGCCCCCGCACTGGCTGCCGAAGGCATGGACCGCGCAGGCCTGGAAGGCCATCTTCGACACCGGCAACATCACCGACTGGTTCGTCAACTCGCTCGTCGTCTCGGTCTGCGTCACCGCCGTGGTGCTGGTGGTCAGCGCGCTCGCCGGATACGGCTTCGCCCGTACGGAGTTCCGCGGCAAGGGCGCCCTGCTGGCCCTGGTCATGACCGGGCTGATGGTGTCGCCCGCCGTGCTCGGCGTGCCGCTGTTCACCACCGTCCAGCAGATGGGCATGGTCGACACCTACTGGGGCATGATCCTGCCGCAGTGCGCGCCCGCCGCCATGGTCTACATCCTCTACAAGTTCTTCCAGGGCATCCCGCGCGAACTGGAGGAGGCCGCCTTCATCGACGGCGCCGGACGGTGGCGGGTCTTCTTCACCATCGTGCTCCCGCTGTCCCGCCCCTCCCTCGCGGCGGTCGGCATCTTCACCTTCATCGCCTCCTGGAACAACTTCCTGTGGCCGTACATGGTGACCAACAACCCCGACCTGATGACCATGCCGAACGGCATCGCGACCGTCATGAACTCCTACGGCATCCAGTGGGCCCAGCTCATGGCCGGCGGCCTGATGGCGGGTCTGCCGCTGATCGTCGTCTTCGTCTTCTTCCAGCGCCAGATCGTGGCGGGTGTCGCGCACACCGGCCTCGCCGGGCAGTAACTCCCCTAAGGAGCTACCTAGTTGAAGCGTCTCAGACTTGCGGCGGTGTTCGCCGCCGTCCTCCTCGCCCTGCTGCCCGCGACCGCGCGGGCCGCCGACTACCCCGATCCGCAGCCGATCACCGGCCAGCAGATCATCCACGACCCCACCGTCATCCGCCTGAAGTCCGGCGGCTACGTGGCCTATTCGACCGGAGGGATCATCGGCGCCCGCCTGTCGAAGGACCGCAGGCAGTGGGACGACGCGGGCAACGCCTTCGCCGAGCCGCCGAGTTGGTGGTACGAGTACAACGCCACCGGCGACCCCTGGGCGCCCGACATCTCCTACCGGGCCGGCCGCTACTGGCTGTACTACGCGGTCTCCTCCTGGGGCACCAACCACTCCGCGATCGGCGTGGCCACCTCCCGCACCGGGCTGCCCGGCACCTGGACCGACCACGGCAAGGTCTTCACCTCCGGGAGGACCGACGCCTGGAACGCCATCGACCCGGCGGTCGTGCGGGCCGACGGCAGACTGTGGATGGCCTTCGGCTCGTACTGGACCGGCATCCGCATGGTCGAACTGGACCCGGTCACCGGCCGGGCGGTGCCCGGCGCCGGCGTCCACCACCTGGCGACCCGCCCGGACGCCCCGTACGCCGTCGAAGGCCCCTCCGTCGTGCGCCACGGCCGCTACTACTACCTCCTCGCCTCCTACGACGCCTGCTGCTCCGGCGTGAACTCCACCTACAAGATCCGGGTCGGCAGATCCACGAACGTCACCGGCCCGTACACCGACAGCGCGGGCACCCCGATGCTGGCGGGCGGCGGCGACCTGCTGCTGGCCGGACACGGACGCTTCGTCGGCACCGGAGGCGAGTCGGTGTTCCGGGACAAGGGCCGGGACATCCTCGCGTACCACTACTACGACGCGGCGGACTCCGGCATCCCGAAGCTGGGCCTGAACACCCTTCAGTGGACGAGGGACGGCTGGCCGATCGTCCGCTAGCGGCGTGGGGGCGGCGTCCGCGGCCCCTCCCGTGTGCCCGAGGCAACAAGCGATCCAGAACCATCCATGCGAAAGGCGACCATGCACACCGCCCGTTTCACCCTCGACCCCGCCTTCACGATCGGCGAGGTCGACCCCCGTGTCTTCGGCTCGTTCGTCGAACACCTCGGCCGCTGCGTCTACACCGGCGTCTTCGAGCCGGGCCACCCCGCGGCCGACGAGGCCGGAATCCGCACGGACGTGCTGGAGCTCGTCCGCGAGCTCGGCGTCACCGCCATCCGCTACCCCGGCGGCAACTTCGTCTCCGGCTACAGGTGGGAGGACTCCGTCGGCCCGGCCGAGGACCGCCCGCGCCGCCTCGACCTGGCCTGGCACTCCACCGAGACCAACCGCTTCGGGCTCTCCGAGTACATCGCCTTCCTCCGCAAGATCGGTCCGCAGGCCGAGCCCATGATGGCCGTCAACCTCGGCACCCGCGGGGTCGCCGAGGCCCTCGAACTCCAGGAGTACGCCAACCACGCCGGCGGCACCGAGCTGTCCGACCTGCGGGCCGCGCACGGCGACAAGGACCCCTTCGGCATCCGGCTGTGGTGCCTGGGCAACGAGATGGACGGCCCCTGGCAGACCGGCCACAAGACCGCCCGGGAGTACGGCCGGATCGCCGCCGAGACCGCCCGCGCGATGCGCCAGCTCGACCCCGGCGTCGAACTCGTCGCCTGCGGCTCGTCAGGCCAGTCGATGCCCACCTTCGCCGAGTGGGAGGCGACGGTCCTGGAGGAGACGTACGACGTCGTCGACTACGTCTCCCTGCACGCCTACTACGAGCCGCTCGACGGCGACGTCGACTCCTTCCTCGCCTCCGCCGTCGACATGGAGTCCTTCATCGAGAACGTGGTGGCGACCTGCGACCACGTGGGCGCCCGGCTCAAGTCCAAGAAGCGGATCAACCTCTCCTTCGACGAGTGGAACGTCTGGTACCTCTCGCGCTGGCAGGAGCAGGCGACCACGTTCGCCCAGGACGACTGGCCCGAGGCGCCGCGCCTGCTGGAGGACAACTACAGCGTCACCGACGCCGTCGTCTTCGGCTCCCTGCTCATCGCCCTGCTGCGGCACGCCGACCGGGTCACCGTCGCCTGCCTGGCGCAGCTGGTCAACGTCATCGCGCCGATCATGACGGAGCCGGGCGGCGCGGCCTGGCGCCAGACGACGTTCTTCCCGTTCGCGCAGGCCTCGCGGTACGGCCGCGGGCAGGTCCTCGACGTACGCGTCGACTCACCGACGTACGAGACGAAGCGGTACGGCGAGGCCGACCTGCTGCACGCCACCGCCGTGCGCGCCGACGACGGCAGCGTCACCGTCTTCGCGGTCAATCGCAGCCGCACCGAGGCGCTGCCGCTCGAAGTCGCCCTCGGCGGCCTGGAGTTGGCGGAGGTCCTGGAGCACAGCGCCCTCGCGGACGCCGACCCCGACGCCCGCAACACCCTCGACGACCCCGAGCGGGTCACCCCGCACCCCGTCGAGGGGACGGCGCTGACGGACGGCACCCTCACCGCCGTACTGGAGCCGCTGTCCTGGAACGTGATCAGGCTGAGCTGATCCCTCCGGGCCGGGCCGGTCCGAACGGACCGGCCCGGCCCGGAAAAGCCGGTGGACGGAGATCGCCCGAACGGCAGACTGACCCCATGACCGCAACCGATCCCAAGGCCGACCTGCACCGCTACCTCCAGTCCGCCCGCGACGCCCTGCTGTGGAAACTCGACGGACCGGGCGAGTACGACATCCGCCGCCCGCTGACGCCGACCGGCACCAACCTGCTGGGCCTGGTGAAGCACGTGGCCAGTGTGGAGCTGGGCTACCTCGGCGACACCTTCGCACGGCCGTCCGGCGAGCCGACGCCCTGGCTCGACGAGGACGCCGAGAACAACGCCGACATGTGGGCCACCGCCGACGAGACGCGCGAGCAGATCGTGGGACTCTACCGCCGCGCCTGGGCACACGCGGACGCGACGATCGACACGCTGGCCCTGGACACCGTCGGCAAGGTGCCCTGGTGGCCCGCCGACAAGGCGGAGATCACGCTGCACCACGCCGTCGTGCGCGTGATCGCCGACACCCAGCGCCACGCCGGGCACGCCGACATCCTCAGGGAACTCATGGACGGCGCCGTCGGGATGGACGAGACGAACGACAGCATGGCGTCGCACGACCCCGCCTGGTGGGACGACTACCGCGCCCGCCTGGAGCGCGCGGCCCGGGAGGCCGAGGAGAGGGCGCAGGCGGACCGGGGCGCGTGATCCGGATCCCCGCGCGACCGGATCAGTCCAGCAGCCCCAGCTCCACCGCCGACCGGATCGCCATCCAGACCTCGGTGAACGCCCCGGTGGCCGTGAGGTCGCGGCCGGTGAGCGCGCTGAAGCGGCGCAGCCGGTAGGCGAGGGTGTTGGGGTGGATGTGCAGGGCCGCCGCCGCGTCGTCGGTGCGCCGGTCGCGTTCCATCCAGGTGCGCACCGACAGCAGCAGATGCGCGTCGTGGGCGGCGTCGTAGCGCAGCACCTCGCCCAGCACCTGCTCGACGAGCGCGTCCAGCGCCGCCGGGTCGTCGGGCAGCCAGCGGCCGGCCGGGTCGTTGCCGTACCGCACCAGCGGACGGCCCGAGGCGGCGGCCTGCGAGGCCGCCCACCGGGCCTCGCGCTGGGCGATGCGCAGCGACGCGCCGCAGGGCAGCGGCCGGCTGGTCCCGGCGGCGACGCCGGGCACCGCCGCGACCGTGTCCGCCAGCGGGGGCGCACCCAGCAGATAGCGATCCTCGCCGCGGTTGAGCAGCAGGAACGGCTCGTCGTCGAGGGCGCGCAGCAGCGCCTGCTCGGTCACGCCCCGCACCACGGTCAGCTCGGTCGTGCCCTCGATGGAGTGGCGCAGCAGGCGGCGCTCGGCGGCCTCCTGCTCCAGGGTGCCCTGGAGCATCTCGGCGAGGATCTCGGTGCCCTCGCGGCGCAGCGTCTCGCGTTCGGTGCGGATCACGGCGAGCTGGAGCGCGGCGACGGTCGCGACATGCTGGACCACCGCCAGGCCTGCCGGGCGCGCGCCGTCGCGTTCCAGCGCGATCAGGAAGCCGGCCGTGCCGCCCGGCGAGGGCACCGGCAGGACGAACCCGCCGGGGATGGTCGGCGGGGCGTCCGCGGACTGGGGGACCAGCGACGGCTCGGGGACGGGCACCCCCGTCAGCAGCGGCCGGCCCTGGGTGGTGCACAGCCGGATGTCGTAGCCCGACAGGTGCTCCAGGCGGCGGAAGAGCGTCGCGGTGTCCAGGTTCTCCGCCGCCAGCCAGCGCAGCGCCCCGAACACCTGGAGCTGCGCGCCGAGCCGGTGCCGGGAGTCCTCCTGCACGGCGGCCGCCACCTCCTGCGCCACCACGATGAACGGCACCGCGAGCGGCACCTCCAGGACCGGCATGCCCCGTTCCTCCGCGGTGTCGAAGAACGCCTGCCGCAGCGGTGGCATGTGCAACTGCACGGACACGGCCAGCGCGGCCACCCCGGCGTCGTCCAGCCGCTCCAGATAGGCCCGCTGCCCCGCGGCCGATCGCGGCAGGGCGCGACCCGTGGTCATGATGATCTCGGCGCCCAGCAGCCACGGAGTGGGATCCTCCAGCTCACTGGCGTGGGCCCAGGAAACCGACCGGTCCAGCCCGGCGCGGCCCGCGAGCAGCCGGAGCTGGAGCGCCGGATAGGTCAGCACCTCCCGGACACTCACCCCGCGTCGTTTGTTCCCTTCCACAAAAACAGCCTAACTGTTTGTGCCTCACACGATTGTCGGCCGGCGTTTGCCGAGCGGACACTTCGGATGTGCCGGGTGGTCCCGGTGCGTGCGAGAAGGAAAGGCAAAAGGCAATGACCGAACCCCGTGGACCCGTCGACTCCTCCCGGGTACCGCGTTTCGCGGGTCCCGCGACGTTCGCCCGGTTGCCGCGCCTGGACGAGGTGACCCGTGCCGACGTCGCGGTGGTCGGCGTGCCGTTCGACGCGGGCGTGTCCTACCGGCCCGGCGCCCGTTTCGGCGCCACGGCGGTGCGTGAGGCCAGCAGGCTGCTGCGCCCCTACAACCCGGCGCTGGACGTCTCCCCGTTCGCGACCCAGCAGGTCGTCGACGCCGGCGACATCGCCTGCAACCCCTTCAACATCAACGAGGCCATCGAGACCATCCAGGAGGCCGCGACCGGTCTTCAGGCCGACGGCACCCGGCTGGTCACCATCGGCGGCGACCACACCATCGCGCTGCCGCTGCTGCGCACCGTGGCGGCGAAGCACGGTCCGGTCGCGCTGCTCCACTTCGACGCGCACCTGGACACCTGGGACACTTACTTCGGTGCGGAGTACACGCACGGCACCCCGTTCCGCCGGGCCGTCGAGGAGGGCATCCTCGACACCGAGGCGCTCTCCCACGTCGGTACCCGCGGCCCGCTGTACGGCAAGCAGGACCTCACCGACGACGAGAAGCTCGGCTTCGGCATCGTCACCTCGGCGGACGTCTACCGGCGCGGCGCCGACGAGGTCGCCGACCAGCTCCGGCAGCGCATCGGGAACCGCCCGCTGTACATCTCCATCGACATCGACTGCCTCGACCCGGCGCACGCCCCCGGCACCGGTACGCCCGAGGCCGGCGGCATGACCTCCCGCGAGCTGCTGGAGATCCTGCGCGGCCTGGCCGGCTGCAACCTGGTCGGCGCCGACGTGGTCGAGGTCGCCCCGGCCTACGACCACGCCGAGATCACCGCGGTTGCTGCCTCGCACGTCGCCTACGACCTGGTCAGCCTGCTCGCCCTGAAGGAAGCCCCATGAGCAACACCGCTCCCGCCCTCACCGAGGTCGAGCAGTTCGGCATCGAGCGCATCCCCGACGCCGACCGCACCGCCAAGCCCCTGGACCTGTTCCGGCTCGCCTTCGGCGGCGCGAACACCTTCGCCACCTGTGTCCTCGGCGCCTTCCCGATCCTGTTCGGGCTGTCGTTCAAGCAGGGCCTGCTGGCCACCGTGCTCGGCCTGGTCGTGGGCGCGCTGATCCTCGCGCCGCTGTCCGTGTTCGGCCCGCGCAACGGCCTGAACAACGCCGTGTCGTCCTCCGCCCACCTGGGTGTGCACGGCCGGGTCGTCGGCTCGTTCCTGTCGCTGCTCACCGCGATCGCGTTCTTCTCGATCTCGGTGTGGTCCTCCGGCGACGCGCTGGTCGGCGGCGCGCACCGGATGGCCGGCCTGCCGCAGAACGACGGCATGTTCGCCCTGGCGTACGGCGTCTTCGCGGCGCTGGTGCTCGTGGTGTGCATCTACGGCTTCCGCTTCATGCTCTTCGTGAACAAGATCGCGGTCATCGCGGCCTCGGCGCTGTTCGTCCTCGGCTTCTTCGCCTTCGCCGGCGACTTCGACTTCGGCTACCAGGGCGCGTTCGCGTCGGTGTCGACGCCGGGCTTCTGGCCCGCGTTCATCGGGTCGGCGCTGATCGTGCTGTCCAACCCGGTGTCCTTCGGCGCCTTCCTCGGCGACTGGTCCCGCTACATCCCGGCCGAGACCCCGCGCAAGCGCGTGATGACGGCGGCGTTCGCCTCGCAGATCGCGACCATCCTGCCGTTCTTCTTCGGTCTGGCCACCGCCTCGATCATCGCGGCCAAGGCGGCTCCGTACATGGACCCCGCCGCCCCGAACTACGTCGGCGGTCTGCTGGCGATCGCGCCCTCCTGGTACTTCCTGCCCGTGTGCCTGCTGGCGCTGATCGGCGGCATGGCCACCGGCACCACCGCGCTCTACGGCACCGGCCTGGACTTCTCCAGCGTGTTCCCCCGGTTCAACCGGGTGCAGGCGACGGTGTTCATCGGCGTCCTGTCGATCGGCTTCATCTTCGTCGGCCGCTTCGCGGCGAACCTGGCGCAGTCCATCTCCACCTTCGCCACGCTGATCATCACCTGCACCGCGCCGTGGATGGTCATCATGATGCTGGGCTGGCTGACCCGCCGCGGCTGGTACGACTCGGACTCCCTCCAGGTGTTCAACCGGCGCCAGCGCGGTGGCCGCTACTGGTTCGCCCACGGCTGGAACTGGCGCGGCATGGGCGCCTGGCTCGGCTCGGCGATCCTCGCCCTGCTGTTCGTGAACCTGCCGGGCCAGTTCGTCGGCCCGCTGGGCGACCTGGCCGGCGGCGTCGACATCTCGCTGCCGGTGGGCCTGGGCCTGGCCGCCGTCGTCTACCTGGGACTGCTGTTCCTCTTCCCCGAGCCGCGCGCCGTCTACGGCCCCGAGGGACCGCGCCTGGTGGGCTCGAAGGACACCCCCGTGCCGCCGATCACCGGTGCGGACGTGTCGTCCGAGCCCGTGGAAGAACTGATCTGAACCGGTGCCGGCCGCGCCGCCGGCACCGCCTTCACCACCCGCCCGGGAACCGCCGGTGCGGCCCCGCCCGGCCGCTCCGGCGCACCGCCCGGGCCGTGTCACCACCCTGGAGCCGGTCTCACCGTCCAGGTCTCGCACCACCTGCCGCAAGGAGCACCACCATGACCGACGAGGTACTCGAAGCCGCCGACGCGCTGGTGGCCGCCTTCGCCGAAGGCCGGCTGGACGACTACTTCGGCGCGTTCGCGCCCGACGCCACCTTCGTGTTCCACACCACCCCCCAGCGGCTCTCCTCCACCGCCGAGTACCGGGCCCTGTGGGACCGCTGGGTCGCCGAGGACGACTTCCGGGTGCTGTCCTGCGTCTCGACCGGCCGCCTGGTCCAGCCGCTCGGCGACGACACCGCCGTCTTCAGCCACGACGTCGCGACCACCGTGCGCAGCACGGCCGGCGAGGAGAGCCTCGCCGAGCGCGAGACGATCGTCTTCCACCGTGCGCCGTCCGGCCGCTGGCTGGCCGTGCACGAGCACCTCTCGCCCGCGCCCGGCGCGTGAGCGTCTCCGGGCCGGGCGCATGAGCGTCCCGGCCCGGCGCCGGTGGCTTCCCGGACCCGGCGCGTGAGCGTACGGATCCCGCGCCCGAGCGGGTCGCGCGTGTGCTCGTACGGATCCCGCGCCCGAGCGTGCGGATCCCGTGCGGGAGCGTGCGGGCCGAGGCCGGGCGCCCCCGCCGGAGGGTTCCGGCAGCACCCCACGAACCACGACACAATCCCGTACCCAGCGCCGCGCCGCCGAGGCGCCGCGCCGGTGGGCGGGTCGACGAGGAAACAGGTCATGAGCGAGCTTCTTGCGCTGCGCAACCACATCGACGGCCACTACGTGGACGCGGCCGACGGCCGCCGTCTGGACGTGGTCGACCCGGTCACCGGCGAGGTGTACGCGCACGCGCCGCTGTCGGGTGCCGCCGACGTGGACGCGGCGATGGCCGCCGCGGCCGCCGCCTTCCCGCAGTGGCGCGACGCCACCCCCGCCACCCGGCAGCGGCTGCTGCTGCGCGTCGCGGACGCGGTGGAGTCCCGCGCCGCAGACCTCGCCGACGCCGAGTGCCGCGACACCGGCAAGCCGCGCGCGCTCACCCTCTCCGAGGAGATCGCGCCGGTCGTCGACACCATCCGCTTCTTCGCCGGTGCCGCCCGGATGCTGGAGGGCCGCTCGGCGGGCGAGTACACCGAGGGCATGACCTCGATCATCCGCCGTGAGCCGGTCGGCGTCTGCGCGCAGGTCGCCCCGTGGAACTACCCGCTCATGATGGCCGTGTGGAAGTTCGCCCCGGCCATCGCCGCGGGCAACACCGTGGTCCTCAAGCCCTCCGACACCACCCCCGCGTCCACCGTCCTGCTCGCCGGCATCATCGGCGAGGTCCTCAGGGACATGGACCTGCCCGCGGGCATCCTCAACGTCGTGTGCGGCGACCGCGAGACCGGACGCCTGATGGTGGAGCACCCGACCCCGGCGATGGCCGCCATCACCGGCTCGGTGCGGGCCGGCATGGAGGTCGCCGCGTCGGCCGCCCGTGACGTCAAGCGCGTCCACCTGGAGCTGGGCGGCAAGGCCCCCGCGGTGGTCTTCGCCGACGCCGACATCGCCGCGGCCGCCGAGGGCATCGCGGCCGGCGGTTACTTCAACGCCGGCCAGGACTGCACCGCGGCCACCCGCGTCCTGGTCCACGAGTCGGTCCACGACGAGTTCGTCGCGGCCCTGGCCAAGGCGGCGTCCGAGACCCGTACCGGCGGCAGCGTCGACGACGAGGACATGTTCTTCGGCCCGCTCAACAACGCCGACCAGCTCGCGCGGGTGGCCGGCTTCATCGACCGGCTGCCCGAGCACGCCACCGTGGAGAGCGGCGGTCACCGGGTGGGGGAGCGCGGCTACTTCTACGCCCCGACCGTGGTCTCCGGGCTGCGCCAGGACGACGAGATCGTCCAGAACGAGGTGTTCGGCCCGGTGATCACCGTCCAGTCCTTCACCGACGAGGAGCAGGCGGTCGCCCACGCCAACGGCGTCGAGTACGCCCTGGCCTCCTCGGTGTGGACCCGCGACCACGCCCGTGCGATGCGGATGTCCAAGGCCCTGGACTTCGGCTGCGTGTGGATCAACACCCACATGGCCCTCGTCGCCGAGATGCCCCACGGCGGGTACAAGAAGTCCGGCTACGGCAAGGACCTCTCCGCCTACGGCTTCGAGGACTACACCCGTATCAAGCACGTGATGACGGCCCTGTGACCCAGGCCGACCCACGGCCGGCCCACGGCTGACCACGGTGCCGGAGGCCGCCTCCGGGACGGCCCCACGCAGAACGCCCGACCGGGATCTCCCGGTCGGGCGTTCTGCGTGGCGGCCCGGCACTCCTCGGTGCGACGTCTGCCTCCGGTGTCGGTCAAGTACGGCTGAAGCGGCGGCAGTTGCTCCGTAGACTGGTGGCACTGTCCGCCGACGGGGATGTCCGGCCGTTGCGCGGGAGACCGTCTGCGGACGCCGTGAACCGCGTCGTCCGTCGGCAGCGCCACCCCCACCCCCACCCGCGCACCGACGCTCGTCCACGGAGGACCTGTGCCCGACAGGCTTGTTCAGTACCTGACAGGGGTGGCCTCGGCCGTACTCCTGCTGGCCACGACACCCGGGGCGGTCGCCGCCGTCCCGGCGTCCCCGGCGCCCCCGGCTTCCGCGGCCCCCGCCGCCGCCGTCGCGCAGGCGGAGGCCTGGCGGCCGCCCCTGTCGACCAGCGGCCGCTACATCGTCGACGCCGCAGGCAACCGCTTCCGGCTGAGGTCGGCCAACTGGGACGGCGCGCAGGGCTCGTGGACCGGCAGCGGCAGCGTCACCGACCCCGCCAACCACCATGCAGGGCAGAACTCCTACGGCATCCCCCTCGGTCTGGACCGCGTTCCCCTGGCCACGCTGCTCGCCGACTTCCACGCCCTCGGCATCAACAGCATCCGGCTGCCGTTCTCCAACGAGATGATCCACGCGACGGCGACCGTGCCGGACGCCGCGGTCGCGGCCAACCCGCAGCTGCGCGGGCGTACACCGCTCCAGGTCTTCGACTCGGTGGTGGCCGCCCTCACCCAGGACGGCTTCGCGGTCATCCTCAACAACCACACCAACACCTCCCGTTGGTGCTGCGGCGTCGACGGCAACGAACGGTGGAACAGCGGCCAGAGCACTCAGCAGTGGGCCGACGACTGGGTCTTCATGGCCCGCCGCTACGCCGCCGACCCCCGCGTGGTGGGCGCCGACCTCTACAACGAGGTGCGCCGCGACGTCCTGGACGACCCCAACTGGGGCCTGGGCGACGACCACGACTGGTACGCCGCCGCCCAGTCGGCCGCGGACCGCATCCTCACCGAGGCCAACCCCGACCTCCTGATCGTCGTCGAGGGCATCAACTGGACGGGTCTGCCCGTGGACGGGCTGCCGCACGGCCGCCCGATGCTCACCCCCGCGCGCACGCTCTCGCACACCCTCGTCGCCGCCCACAAGCTGGTCTACTCCGCCCACTTCTACGGCTACACCGGTCCCAGCCACAGCGGTGCCACCGGGATCGGCGAGACCCACGACGCCCGCTACCAGGACCTCACCCGCGACGCGCTCCACCAGGCCCTCTACGACGAGGCGTTCTTCGTCGAGGACGGCGGCAGGCACTACACCGCACCCCTGTGGATCAGCGAGTTCGGCATCGGATCCGGCGAGTCGAACTCCGCGGCCCGCACCTGGTTCGGCAACCTCACCGACTACTTCGCCGACCACGACACGGACTTCGCCTACTGGCCCCTGGTCGGCTGGGAGGGCCACGACGACTGGGCGCTGCTGCGCTACGACACCGACGGCCACCGCCACGGTCTGCTCGACCCGGGCGACTGGCGCGCCGCCGGATGGAACCGCGTCATGACCGCGCCGACCCGCACCGGGTCCGTCGACCCGGTCCCCGCCTGGCACATGCTCGCCACCGACCACGGCGACCACGTCGAGTCGCTGCGGGTGCGCGCCGGCGGCGACTGGGACTCGGGCGCGTCCAAGGCCGTATGCCCCGACGGTCTGCGGCTGACCGGCCTCGGACACAAGGCGGTCCGCGGGCTGTGCACCGACGTCACCGCCGGTGACCTGCGGGCCGCGGGCAACACCCAGACGGTCGTCACCGACGAACGCAATGTCCCCTCGGGCGGTGACTGGGCCTCCGGCTACACCAAGCTCCAGTGCCCCTCCGGCCAGTTCCTGATCGGCTTCAGCCGCCGCGGCGGCCGGACGTCGGCGGCCCTGTGCGTCCCCGCCCGCACCTCGCTCGGCGGCGCCGGGCGGACGGTGTGGTTCGACCGGTCCGACAACCGGCCCGCCGACGCCCAGGGCGGCGACTTCGCCTACGGCGACTACAAGGGCCAGTGCGCCGACGACGAGTACGCCGCCGGGATCGCCTTCACCACCCGGATCGGCAGCAGCGGGGGCCCCGCCGCACTGCTCTGCCGCAAGCTGGGCTGACGGACGGACGGGCGGCGTGGCCCCGGTCCTGGCTCCTGCTGCCGGGCCGGGCGCCGCGCCGGACGTCCGCGAGATGTGCGCACGCCGTCCTGCCCCGACAATGGGCGGGTGGCAGGTGAAACGGACTCCGGTACGCCCCGCGCTCCTCAGGGGGCCGTGCGCCCCGGGACCTACGGAGAGCGGCTGTTCCGTCCGCAGGACGAGGGCGAGTCGGACCGGACCGACCTCGGAGCCCTCGTCTACGACCCCCTGACGACCGCGCGGCTGCGGCAGCTGGGCGCGGGACCGGGCTGGCGCTGTCTGGACGTGGGCGCCGGAACCGGCACGGTGGCCTCCTGGCTGCTGCGCGAGGCGGGCGTCGCCGAGGTCGTGGCCGTGGACCGGCACACCACGTTCCTGCCCGGCGAGCCGGTCGCCGGACTCACCACCCTCCAGGCCGACGTGACCTCCGACCGCTTCGGCCCGGACCTCTTCGCCCCGGGCCTCTTCGACCTCGTGCACGCCAGGTTCGTCCTGATGCACCTGCCGTCACCCGCCGAGCTGGTCGAGAAACTCGCCGGGCTGCTCGCGCCGGGCGGTGTCCTCGTCCTGGGCGACGCGGTGGACCTCACCACCGACGCCGCCCCGGACACCCCGTACACCCGGGCCATGCGGGCCATGTGGCAAGGACTGCGGGAGACGATCGGCACCGACATCTCCTGGGTGCCGCGTTACCCCGAGCTGATGGTCGCGGCGGGCCTGGAGTCCGTGGCGGCCGAGATCCACGTACCGCCCCTGGCACCGGGCAGTCCCATCAGCCGCTTCTGGGTTCGGACCTGGGACCGGGCCCGTACGGCGATGACGGCGACGGGCGTGGTGGACGACGCCGCGATCGACGAGGCCGAGCGCCGGCTGGACTCCCCGGAATACGTCGGGCTCTCGCCCGGAATGCTGACGGCCTGGGGTCGCAGGCCCACCCGGCCTTGACCGCGGGCGAGAGGGCGTACGCGGCGGACGGAGCCGCGGAGCGACGGTCCTCGGCGCCGCTGCTGGCGGTGTGCGCCGGGTATTTCATGGTCATCCTGGACGTGACGATCATCAACGTCGCCGTGCCCGTGGTGGGCCGGGACCTGTCCGCCTCGCTCACCGGCATCCAGTGGATCACGGACGGTTACACGGTCGTCTTCGCGGGCCTGCTGATGACCGGGGGAGCGCTGGGCGACCGGCTCGGCAACCGCCGGATCTTCTGCTGGGGCGTCCTGGTGTTCACGGCGTCCTCTGCCGCGTGCGCGTTCGCGCCGAGCACCGCGTTCCTGGTCGGGGCCCGGCTGGTCGAGGGGCTCGGCGCGGCCCTGATCGTGCCCGGGTCGCTGGCCCTGCTCCAGCAGGCCTACCCGCAGCCCGCCGCACGGACGCGGGCTTTCGGGTTGTGGGGTTCCATGGCCGGCATCGCCGCCTCCGCCGGGCCGCTGCTGGGCGGGCTGCTGGTCTCCACGGTGGGCTGGCGCTCGGTCTTCCTGATCAACCTGCCGGTGGGCGCGGCCTGCCTGCTGCTGACCCTGCGGCACGTGGCGCCCTCGCCCCGGCACGGCACACGGGCCCTGGACTGGCCGGCGCAGTGCGCGGTGGTGGCCGCGGTGGCCCTGCTGACCGGTGCGCTGAACGAGGCCGGGCGGCGCGGCTGGACGGATCCCGCCGTGCTCGCCGGGCTGGGCCTGGCCGTCGTGTCGGCCCTGGCGTTCGTGCTGCGTGAGCGGCTGGCCCGCGCTCCGGCCCTGCCGCCGAGCCTGCTGCGCTCCCGCGAGATGCGCGGGACCCCCGTCATCGGCCTGCTGTTCAACTTCGCCTTCTACGGCATGGTGTTCACCGCCAGCCTGTACTTCCAGCACCAGCGCGGCTTCAGCGCCCTGGTGACGGGGCTGGCGTTGTTCCCGGCGGTGGTCATGACCACGTTCGCCTCGGTGCTCTCGGCCCGGCTGGCCCGCCGCACCGGCGACCGTCCGCTGGTGGTCTCGGGCATGCTGCTGGGCGCCCTGGGGCTGGCGGGCTGGGCGGCGGCCGGAGCCGGGCCCGCCTACGCGGCACTGGTCGTACCGATGATGGCCGCGGGGTTCGGTACGTCCTTCGCCCTGACCGGCGCGACCGCCACCGTGATGGGCGCGGCACCCCCGGCGTACTCGGGAGCCGCGTCCGCGCTGTTCAACACCACCCGTCAGATCGGCAGCGCCACCGGCGTGGCACTGGGAGGAAGCCTGCTGGCCACCGGGGCCGGCTATGAGGCGGGGCTGCGCACCAGCATGGCGGTGGGCGCCTTCGCCTACCTGACCGCCGCGGCATTCGCCTGGTTCTGTGTACCGGCGAAGCCGCAGCGGGCGGGGCGCGGCCGACCGGGTGCCCGCACGTAGAGCGCGGCCCGGCGAGTGACGCCGCAAATATGGGTAAAAGGGGTGCATGGTGCGAATGTCTCGCCGGTCGAGCCCTTCGTCCGACGCCGACGATGCCGTGCGGGCGGACGAGGTCCCCGACGGTGAGCGGCACGGCCGGACCGGCCTGAGGTCGCTGCTGAACGTGCGCAGCGTGGTCGGCCAGATGTTCGTGATCCAAGTGGTGATGGTCCTGCTGCTGGCCCTCGTGGGCGGCGTCCTGCTGGCCTTGACGGTCCGGCGTCAGACCACCCGCGCGGCGACCGCCGGCTCCGCCGCCGTCGCGGCGGGCATCGCCCAGGCCCCGGGCATCAAGGCGGCCCTGAAGTCGCCCGATCCGTCGGCGGTGCTGCAACCGCAGACCGAGGCGATCAGGATGGCCACGCACCTCGACTTCATCGTGATCGTCGGAAAGAACGGGGTCCGCTACACCAGCGTGGATCCGAGCCTGATCGGCAAGCGCATCCCCTACCCCGAGGACCTGGCGGCGCTGCGCTCCGGGCAGTCCCTCACCGGGCGCGGCGAGGTCGGACACGCCACCGCGATCCGCACCTTCGTGCCCATCAAGGACAGCGACGGTTCCGTGATCGGCGGGGTCGCCGTCGGCGTCCGGGTGGCGAGCATCAGCGCCGAAGCCATGAGACAGCTGCCCGTCCTGCTCGGCATCACGGCCGCCGCCGTGGTCGTCAGCACCGTCGGCGCGCTCGTGGTCGGCAGACGGCTGTTGCGCCAGACGCACGGCCTCGGACCGGCCGAGATCACCCGTCTGTACAACCACCACGACGCGGTCCTGCGAGCCGCCCGCGAAGGCGTGGTCATCGTGGACGCCGACCGCAGACTGCTGCTGGTCAACGAGGAGGCCCGGCGTCTGCTCGAACTGTCGCCGCAGGCCCAGGGCCGCCGGGCGGACGAACTGGGCCTCGCGCCGCCGATCGCGGAAATGCTGGCTTCCGGACGCGAGGCCACCGACGAGGTGCTGCTGGCCGGTGGCAGGGTCCTGGCGGTCAACCAGCGGCCCCTGGAACGGTACGGAGGCGGGTCCGGCAGCGTCGCCACCCTGCGGGACTCGACCGAGCTGAGGGTGCTGTCCGGCCGGGCGGAGCAGGCACGGGAGCGCCTGAGGGTGCTGTACGACGCCGGTATCGGCATCGGCACCACCCTGGACGTGACCCGGACGGCCGAGGAACTGGCCGAGGCCGCCGTCCCGCAGTTCACCGACTACGTGACCGTCGACCTCGCCGAGCCGGTGCTGCGCGGCGAGGAGCCGACCGGCACGGAGCAGTCGCTGCGCCGCGTGGCCACCGTCGGCATCCGCGCGGACACGCCGTTCACACCGGTCGGCGAGAACGTCGCGTTCGTGCCGTCGGGGTCCCCCCTCGCGGACCCGACCCGGGGCCACGGGGTGATCGAGCACGACCTGCGCACCGTCCTCGGACACGCGCCCGGGTACGTCCCCGGGTTCGGGCCCCAGGATCCCGACCGTTTCCGGAGGGTCGTCGAGCACGGCGTCCACTCGCTCATCACGGTCCCGCTGCGCGCCCGCGGCGTGGTGCTGGGGGTGGCCCGCTTCTGGCGCTCGGAGAAACCCGAGCCCTTCGAGGACGACGACCTGGCCCTGGCCGAGGAGATGGCCACCCGGGCCGCGGTCGCCATCGACAACGCCCGCCGCTACACCCGCGAGCACGCCATGGCTGTGACACTGCAACGCAGCCTGCTGCCCGCGTCCCTGCCGGCGCTCAGCGGTCTGGAGGTCGCGCACCGCTATCTGCCCGCCGAGTCGGGACACGTGGGCGGCGACTGGTTCGACGTCATCCCCCTGCCCGGCGCACGCGTGGCCCTCGTGGTCGGGGACGTCGTCGGCCACGGGCTGCACGCCGCGGCCACCATGGGCCGGCTGCGCACCGCCGTGCACAACTTCTCGGCCCTCGACCTCGTCCCCGGCGAGCTCATGGCCCATCTCGACGAACTCGTCACCCGGATCGACACCGACGAGGCGGACGACGACAGCGGCCGCAGCCTCACCGGCGCCACCTGCCTCTACGCCGTCTACGACCCCGTCTCGGGCCACGCCACCGTGGCCAGGGCGGGGCACCCGGGGCCGCTCGTGGTCCGGCCCGACGGCACGGTGCACGCCCCCGAGGTGCCCGTCTCCCCGCCGCTGGGCCTGGGCGGCGCGGAGCCGTTCGAGTCGGCCGAGCTGCGGCTGGCGGAGGGCAGCGGGCTGGTGCTGTTCACCGACGGGCTGGTCGAGGAGCGCGGCCGGGACATCGACGTCGGCCTCGGACTGCTGCGGGACACGCTGGCCGGCCACCCGCGGCGGGACCCGGAGGAGACCTGCCGGGCCGTCTTCGACGCCGTGCTGCCCACCCGCCCCCGCGACGACGTCGCCCTGCTGGTGGCCCGCACCGGACTGCTGGATCCGACCCGGATCGCCCAGTGGGAGATCCCTCCGGATCCGGCGGCGGTGGCCCCGGTCCGCGCCGCGTGCGGCCGGCAGCTGCGGGACTGGGGGCTCGACGGCATCGGCTTCGCCACCGAACTGATCCTCTCCGAGCTGGCCACCAACGCCGTCCGCTACGGCGCCCCGCCGATCGGCGTCCGCCTGCTGTACGACCGGACCCTGATCTGCGAGGTCTCCGACGCCAGCCACACCTCGCCGCATCTGCGCCGGGCCGCCGCCACCGACGAGGGCGGCCGCGGCCTGTACCTCGTGGCACGCTTCGCACAGCGCTGGGGCACCCGCTACACCCCGCACGGCAAAGTGATCTGGACCGAGCAGGCCCTGCACGAGGAGGCCGCCACGGAACCGGCGGAGGGCATGCCCGACGTCCTGCTGGACCAGTGGGGCGACGACGCCCTGTGACCGAGCCGGGCGGACGGCGCCCGGCTCGGCGCCGGGAGAGTCGGCCGGCCGTCGCGCGGACACCAGCGCGGCGCCGGGCGGACCGGGCGGGTGACGCACGGGCCCCGGCGCGGTCCTCGTCACGGTGAGCCGCCCCGCCGTGCCAGGGCCCGGCCCCACCTCCGGCCGGGCGCTTCGACCAGGCGGTAGGTCAACGCGCAGAGCGGCAGCAGCACGACGAAGAAGGCCGCTTCGAGCACGGGACTGTCCCGCCGCCACCGGCCGATGGTGCCGTCGCTCACCGCCAGCAGCACCGGATGGATCAGGTAGACCGAGTAGCTGATCGTCCCCAGTCCGGTCAGCACCCGGGGTATCCGCCGACGGCGCACCGCCAGCCCGGCACCGAAGGTCAGCAGGGCCGGCAGGAAGGCCGCGATCCAGGCGCGACGGACGAAACCGGGGCCGCCGCCGAGCCCGTACGCGCTCCCCACGGCGCACACGGCCACGACCGCGGCCGCACGGGCCGCGCACCACCATGTGTCCCGACCGCTCTCGGCCCGGTGGACGGCCGTGCCGAGGAACATCACGGCCAGGACCACCAGTCCCTCCCACAGCGGGACCGTGCCGTTGAAGGCGACCAGGACGAGCGCCAGCACCCCGCCCAGCACACCCCCGGCCATCCGCAGCGCGGGCGCACCGGCACTCGCGCAGCAGACGGCCACCACCATGACGGTCGAGGCGAGCGCGACCAGCCGGCCGGGGCCGACCGCACCGGACAGCGCGGAAGCGGGCAGCACGGTCCCGGCCGCCGCGCTGACGGCGGCCGCGGCGGCCAGGGCGACGGCGACCGCCGCCGGCCGCCGCTGGAGACGGACCGTGAACAGCGCCACGACCAGCAGATAGAAGGCCATCTCGTACGAGAGCGTCCACAGCACGAGCAGGAGACTGGGCGTGCCCAGCAGTTCCTGGAGCAGGGTCGCGTGGGCGACGGCCACGGTGGCCGGACTCTGCCGGTCAAGACCCGCGCGGACACCGACGACGCCCGTCAGGTGCAGGACGAGGATCGCCGCCACGGCGACCGCCCACAGCGGATAGACGCGGAAGACCCGGCCGATCCAGAACGTCCGGACGCAGCCGCCGCGCTCCAGCGACGCCGGGATGACGTAACCGCTCACCAGGAAGAACACCATGATGGCGTACCGGCTGGTGCTGAACTGCGCTGCCAGCTCCTGCCGGAACCCGGCCATGAAGGCGTACGACGAATGGTCGAACACCACGACCAGCGCGGCGATGCCGCGCAGGGCGTCGAGCCATCCCCGGCGCGGGGGACCGACCGGCGAGGTGTCTGAACGTGTTCGATCGGATGCATAAGGTGACGAACTCGGGGTAGAGGGGACCGAGGGCAGGGGTTCCATACGTGGACCGGGTTTCTCCAGGAGCTAGGCGTCGTCCGGCAGGGTGACCTTCAGCGGGCGGCAGGGCTCGGCCTCACTCGTGACCTCGTAGACCGAGACCGCGCGGGGCCGGGAGTCGCCCCGGACGTTCTCGAAGGCCAGCACATTGCCCGAGTGCAGAGTGATGTCCCAGCTGGACCTGATGGGGATGACGGGTACACGGTTGCCCCGCCGGTCGACCGCCACGAGCGGGGTGACCTCGCTGCCCGCGCACACGAACCCGGGGGAGAGCACGTCGACGATCACCCGGATGCCCCACGGACGCAGTTTTCTCGCGAGCTCACGCTGGGCCCCGACATCGATGCTCTGCTCCTTGACGGTGAGCGTGACACTGCCGTCGTCGTGGCGCTCCACCGCGTACGCCGTCGATCCGGACGGTGATCCGGGGACGCCCGCCACGCCGAGCCAGGCCGCCGCGCAGGCCGCCGCGACGACAGCCAACCGGCGCGGAGCGAACAGAGGGCCCACGGGAGACTTCTCCCGGCCCGTCCCCGCCTCGCTCCAGCCGGCCGTACTGCTTCCTGCCCCGCCGTCCACGGCTTCGCTCCCGCCGCCGGGAACCACCGCCGTTTCGGCCGGTCCGGTTCGGCACGTCCCCGCTTCGCGCAGTTCGATGTGCCGCTTCAGCTCTTCCAGGAGCCGGTCCTCGAACGTCGTCCTCGCGCTCATGCTTCACCCCTCGTGACGTACATCAGCGATGCGTCCGGTGTCCTGGCTGCCGGGAAGCCCGTCCGGGCGGCCGGGGGAGCGGCCCGAGGAGCGGCCTGGGCGGGCCTGGACTCCGCGTCCTCCCGCAGCGCCTTGCGCGCCCGGTGCAGCCGGACCCGGGCCGTGACCTGGCGGATGCCCAGCGCGGCAGCGGCCTCCGTGACCGTCAACTGGTCCACGGCGACCAACTCCATGACGGCCCGCTCGCCCTCGGGGAGCCGCGCCAGCGCGGCCAGGGCACGCCGCCCCGGGCTCTCCGCGTCGAGCCTGTCCTCGATACGGGCGATGTCGTCGGGCTCCAGCAACCTCCGCCCGCAGAACCGCAGATCGCGTTCCGCCTCCCGGGCGACCCGGCGGCGCTCCGACGACACGACGTTGCGCGCGATGCCGTACAGCCAGGCCGTCTCGCTGCCGAGGTGCGGCCGGTAGGAGCGGGCCGAGTCGAGGACGGCGAGGAAGATCTCGGCCGTCAGATCGGCCGCGGTGTGCGGGTCGTCGACCCGGCGGGCCACGAAACGCATGACCGCGTCCACGTGGCGCCGGTAGAACTCCTCGAAGAGCCGTGGGTCGCGAACCGCCGCCGCGGGACCTCCCCTTGACCTTTCCGCGTCGTCCACAGGCGTCTCCTCCTCGGCGCTGGTGTCCCGGGGTCCTCCGCCGGGGGAGGTTCGCCGGAGCTTCTCAAAGGCACTTCACCTGTTCTTGGCGCGAAGCGCGAAAAGCGTTACCACGGGCGGCCCGTAGGCACGGCCGACCTGCTCACCCGCCCGACGGATCTCCGCCTCGGTCCGGACCGGGGGAGTCTCGGGGGCCGTCCGGCAACAGTGGTGAATCCGGCAAGATCCTGTCACCTGGCTGTGAAGAAACCCCGGGATGCTGGTGCTCAGCACAGCAGCACAGCACACCGCACGTTTCTCGATTCGGGGGAAGAGCACCATGAGCACCGTTCACAGAGCCGCCGTCGTCCTGGCCACCGTTTCCGCGTTCGCGCTGACCGCCTGCGGACCCGCCGACGGCGGTGCGGCGGGCGGATCCGCGAAGCCGCCGACCGCCAGCACGTCCGAGTCCACGGCACCGTCCGGTCCGTCGAAGCCCACCGCCCCGTCCAAGCCGTCCGCGACACCGGCGGGGTCCACGACCGGCGGTTCGACCGGTGGTTCGTCGGGCGGTTCGTCCGGTGGCGCTGCCGGCGGTTCGTCCGCGGGTTCCTCCGGCAGTGGCGACGGTTCCTCGGCCGACTTCGACGTCTTCCCGTGCAGCACGTACGACGTCACGTTCACCGCGAACCTGGCGGAGCCCACGACCAGCAGCTATCTCCTCAAGATCACGAACAAGGGCACCAAGGCGTGCCGGGCGCTGGGCCATCCGATCGTGACCTTCGGCGGTCTGGACGGTGCGGCCACGGAGCGGGGCGCCGCCCCCGGCATCGAGGACGCCCTCAGGCTGGAGCCGGGCGAGTCGGCCTACGCCGGGCTCATGGGCGGCGCCGACGACGGCAAGGGACGGACCGTGGGTTCGATCGCGATGACCATGAACACCGAGTCCGACCTGGAGCAGAAGCCGCTCACGGCCGTCACCCCCGGCCTGTACGTCTCGCCGCACACCAACTCCGTGACCCCGTGGGTGAACAACGCGGAGGACGCGCTCAGCCTGTAGTCCGCCCGACCTCGTGGAACCGTGGGGGCGAACGGGACGGGCGGGCGAACGGCACGGGCGGCCGGATCGGTCAGGATCGAAGAAGCGCCGGTCACCTGGTCCCTTCTACCGTCTGAGGCATGGCATCCATCGAATCCGTCACCCTCGACGTGGCCGACCCCACGGCCGCCCGCCGCTTCTACACCGCCGCCTTCGGCCTGGACGCACAGGTCCGGCTACGGGCGTCGGAGGCGCCCAGCACCGGCTTCCGCGGGTTCACCCTGTCACTCACGGTGTCCCAGCCGGGCACGGTCGACAGTCTGATCGGTACCGCCCTCGACGCCGGTGCGACCGTGCTGAAGCCGGCCGCGAAGTCGCTGTGGGGCTACGGCGGCGTGGTCCAGGCGCCGGACGGGGCGATCTGGAAGGTCGCGACCTCGGCGAAGAAGGACACCGGCCCCGTCACCCGGCAGATCGACAGCGTCGTACTCCTGCTGGGCGTCGCGGACATCGTCGCGAGCAAGCGGTTCTACGCCGACCGAGGTCTTGCCGTGGCCAAGAGCTTCGCCCGTATGTACGTCGAGTTCGACACCGGGTCGAGCCCCGTCAGGCTGGGGCTGTACCGGCGCCGCGCCCTCGCCAAGGACGCCGGCGTCCCGCCCGAGGGCACCGGTTCGCACCGGCTCCTGATCGGCGGCGACGCGGGGCCCTTCACCGACCCGGACGGGTTCGCCTGGGAGTCCGCGGCAGCGCTGGCGGCCACGCCCTGACCCGGCACCGCCGCCTCGTCGCCGGGTCGCTCCGCGGGTCCGGCACCGCGGCCTCGGTGTCGTGGCGACACGCAGGTCGCGTGCCGGGTGTTCTCGGTCACGGAATGTAATGTCCGATGCGCGGGGCCCGGGTCCCGCCACGAAGGCGCAGGTGCGCGACCGCTGGTCCGGCGCCCTGTGTCATCCCGTTCCGGGGTTTCGGACACCATCGACGGAGGACGTCACGATGACCGTTCCGGCAGAGCTGAAGTACAGCAAGGACCACGAGTGGGTGGGCGTCGTGAGTCCGAAGGAGGTGCGCATCGGCATCACGGACTACGCGCAGCGCCAGCTCGGCGACGCCGTCTTCGTGGAACAGCCGACGAAGGGCGACCGGTTCGAAGGCTCCCAGCCGTTCGGCCACGTGGAGTCCGTCAAGGCCGTCTCCGAGGTCTACATGCCCGTCGCCTGCACCGTCGTGGCCGTCAACGAACTGCTGGAGAGCGAGCCGGAGCTGATCAATTCCGACCCCTACGGAGACGGCTGGATCGTCCAGGTCGCGCCGTCCCGGATGAAGGACCTGGACCAGCTCCTCAGCGCGGCCGAGTACGAGAAGTACCTTCGCAGCGAGGAGGACTAGGGCGTGTTTCGAAAGTCCCGTCTGCCCGGCGGCGTCTGGCACGCACTCCCCCAGAGGGGGCACCCCCAGCCGCGTTGTCGGGATCACCCCGATACAACC
>NZ_JBVJMD010000063.1:0-41191 GCF_055584385.1 Streptomyces sp. NPDC104096 | reverse complement strand
TATCAACATATCTGGCGTTGATTTTTGGCACGCTGTTGAGTTCTCAAGGAACGGACGCTTCCTTCGTACTCACCCTCTCGGGCTTTCCTCCGGGCTTTTTCCCTTCGGTCTTGCGTTTCCGACTCTATCAGACCGTTTCGCGGTCCGATTTCCTCGGTGCTTTCCAGGTTCCCGCTCTCGCGTTTCCCTTTCCGGCGGTTCCGACTTTATCAGAAGTTTCGGGCCGTTTGTTCGGCCATCCATTTCCGATTGCATCGGGGGGCTTCCCCGGAATCAATGTTCCAAGGAGCAGGAAGACTGCTCACGGTCGCCGACCGGATCACGTCCAGTTCCAGGCAACTGCTCAAATCTACCTCCCCACGCCAGCTGTGTCAACAGCTCTTGCGGGGCGAAGAAGAGATTAACAGCTCTGCAGGGGTGCTCGCACATCAGGCGGCCGTCGGCACGGACGCGCTGCGCTCGCCCTCCTCGATGTCGCCCGTCTCCCCGGCGCGTGCGGCACGGCCGCCCAGGACGTACACGTACGCGAGAAAGGCCAGCTCAGCCGCTACGCCGATGCCTATGCGGGCCCAGGTCGGCAGGCCCGAGGGCGTGACGAAACCTTCGATCGCGCCGGAGACGAAGAGGACCAGGGCGAGCCCGATCGCCATTCCCACCGCGGCGCGTCCCTCCTCCGCCAGGGCCGTGCGTCGGCTGCGCGGGCCGGGGTCGACGAGGGTCCAGCCGAGGCGCAGACCGGTGCCGGCGGCGACGAAGACCGCCGTCAGTTCCAGCAGACCGTGCGGGAGGAGCAGGCCGAGGAACGTGTCCAGCCGTCCGGCGGAGGACATCAGGCCCAGGCCGACGCCGAGGTTCAGCATGTTCTCGAAGAGGATCCACAGGACGGGCAGGCCGAGGAAGACTCCGAGGACCAGGCACATCGCGGCGGCCTGGGCATTGTTCGTCCAGACCTGTGCCGCGAACGCGGCGGCCGGATGGGACGAGTAGTACGTCTCGTACTCGCCTCCCGGGCGGGTGAGCTCGCGCAGTTCGCTGGGGGCCGCTATGGAGGACTGCACTTCGGGGTGGGTGCCGATCCACCAGGCGAGCAGTACCCCCACCAGGGTGGACACCAGCGCGGTCGGCACCCACCAGTGCCGGGACCGGTAGACCGCGGCGGGAAAGCCCTGGGTCAGGAAACGGGTGACGTCGCGCCACGACGCGGTGCGGGTGCCGGTCACCGTGCCACGCGCGCGTGCCACCAGTTGGCTGAGCCGGCCGGTCAGCTGTGGATCGGGTGCGCTGGACTGGATCAGCGAGAGGTGGGTGGCGGTGCGTTGGTAGAGGACGACGAGTTCGTCGACCTCGGCTCCGGTCAGTCGGCGCCGGCGCTTCAGCAGGGTGTCCAGGCGGTCCCACTCGGCTCGGTGGGCGGAGACGAAGACGTCGAGGTCCATCGGTTTTGCCTGCTCCTGAGCTGTTCGTCGGCGGCTCGTCGTGGTGTCGGCTTTTCGTACTGCGGCGCGATGCGCCCTCAGCTTGGCAGACTGGCCGTTCTCGGGGCAGGTCAGGGAAGGGACGGCGGACGTGAGTGAGCTGGTGACGGGCGAGGCGGTGGCTCTGGAGCTGCGCCCCGCGAGGCTGCCCAGCAGGGCATTGGCCATCTTGCTCGACGTGGCCGTCGCCGTGGTCGTCTACGTCGCGGTGATGGTGGCCCTGGTGCTGTCCACGGCTTCCCTGGACGAGGCCGCGCAGATCGCGGTGTCGATCGCGGCGTTCCTTCTCGTGCTGGTGGGCGGCCCGATCGCGGTGGAGACCCTCAGCCACGGGCGTTCGCTCGGAAAGGCGGCCGTCGGGCTGCGCGTGGTCCGCGACGACGGCGGACCGATCCGGTTCCGGCACGCGCTGGTACGGGGTGCGGTCGGTGTGGTCGAGATTCTGCTGACGCTCGGGGTGGTGGCCGTCATCGCCTCGCTCGTGTCGGCGCGGGGTCGACGGATCGGGGACGTGTTCGCCGGGACCCTGGTCGTACGCGAGCGGGTGCCCGTGGCCCAGACCAGTTTCGTGCCGCCGCCTCCGCCCTGGCTCGCCGGGCGGTTCTCCGGGCTCGATCTGTCCTCGGTACCCGATGAACTGTGGCTTGCGATCCGGCAGTACCTGACGCGGATGCGGCAGTTGGACCCGCAGGTCGGCTGGGCCATGGCGGCGCGGCTCGCCACGGATCTCGCGGGCCGTACGGGGGCTCCGGTGCCGCCGGGGGTGGTGCCGGCCGCCTATCTGGCGGCGGTGGTGCAGGAACGGCAGGTCCGGGAGGCCCGACGGGCTTTCGGGAACGGGACGCCGGCCGCGGCGCCCCCCGGCGGGGCGCCGGTCGGGTACGGCGCGCAGGCCTTCCCCGCGCCTCCCCCTCCGGCTCCCGCCCGCGCAGCCGCGGCCCCCGCGGCTCCGGCCCCCGCGCCCTCCGCTCCGCCGCCCCCGTCGCACGGGACGACGGGTGGGTCCACGGTGTCGGGCGGCGCGCCGTCGGGTTCCTCGGGGGCGACGCCGCCCGACCGCCCCTCGTCCGGGTTCGCGCCACCCGCGTGATCTCTTCGGGCCACCGGCCCGGCCGCACCGTCCGTCCCTTGCCGCCCGACCGGCCCCGGCCGGTCGGGCGGTGAGAGCCGCCTGGGGCCTCGCCTCAGGTGAACACCGACGGTGGCGATTCCAGGTCCTCCAGTTCGATGCCCGGAGCCGCGAGCACCACGTCGCCGGCGAGGTGCACGCTGTGCCGCTCGCCCGTGTCCAGGGCTGTGACCTGGTATTCGTCCACGGTCAGGGGGCCGTTGTCAGTGGCGTGTGTTTCTCTCTTCACCAAGGCCCAGGACTGGTCCACGGTGCGCGGGGCGAGGACCGGGTCGGTGAAGGCGACCAGGCGTACCCGGGTCGCGGAGGCGGAGGGGGTGAGGCGCAGCAGCCGGGCGGTGGCGACGAGGAACGCGGGGGACGTGCCGGTGAAGGCGTGCGCGGGGACATTGCCTTCGGCGGCATGAGCGCCGGTGGGGTCCGTACGGACCCAGGTGACGCCGTCGAGGGCGGCGCCGCGGACCTGCCAGCCCCTCGCGTGGAGTTCGAGTCGGATGGGGCGGCCCAGCTCGTCGAGGGCGAGGTCGACCGAGCCGGTGTGCTCGCCCGAGGGGGAGGTCAGCTGGGAGACGTAGCGCCAGCCGGAGGGGCCGGGGGCGCAGTGGAAGTGCTCTTGTGCGAGGGGGGTGTGATCGTGCGGATCGTGGAGCGAATAACGGCCGCGGGGCATGGGGGTCCTGGGTCTTGACGGGCTGGCCGGAGCGTCGTGACGGGCGGTTCCGGCCGGGGGGCGCCAATGGGGCAGGCCCCCGACACGGGGGTGCGGGGGCCTGTCTCGGAGGTGCTGGGGTCCGCTGCGGAGGAGCGCGCCGGGTTCATAAACGCGCTCACCGCGGGCGGGGCGGGACTCAGTAGCGGTAGTGGTCGGACTTGAAGGGGCCCTCGACCTCGACGCCGATGTACGCCGCCTGCTCCGGGCGCAGCGTCGTCAGCTTGACGCCGAGCGCGTCCAGGTGGAGCCGGGCGACCTTCTCGTCGAGGTGCTTGGGCAGCGTGTAGACGCCGATCGGGTACTCCGACTGCTTGGCGAACAGCTCGATCTGGGCCAGCGTCTGGTCCGCGAAGGAGTTCGACATGACGAAGGAGGGGTGACCGGTGGCGTTGCCCAGGTTCAGCAGACGGCCCTCCGACAGCACGATGATGACCTTGCCGTCGGGGAACTTCCAGGTGTGGACCTGCGGCTTGACCTCGTCCTTGACGATGCCGGGGATCTTGGCGAGGCCGGCCATGTCGATCTCGTTGTCGAAGTGACCGATGTTGCCGACGATCGCCTGGTGCTTCATCTTGGCCATGTCCGCGGCCATGATGATGTCCTTGTTGCCGGTCGTGGTGACGAAGATGTCGGCCTTGTCGATGACCTCGTCGAGGGTCGTGACCTGGTAGCCGTCCATCGCCGCCTGAAGGGCGCAGATCGGGTCGATCTCGGTGATGATCACGCGGGCGCCCTGGCCGCGCAGGGACTCCGCGCAGCCCTTGCCCACGTCGCCGTAACCGCAGACGACAGCGGTCTTGCCGCCGATCAGGGTGTCGGTGGCGCGGTTGATGCCGTCGATCAGGGAGTGGCGGCAGCCGTACTTGTTGTCGAACTTCGACTTCGTCACCGCGTCGTTCACGTTGATCGCGGGGAACAGCAGGACGCCGTCGCGCTGCATCTCGTACAGGCGGTGGACGCCCGTCGTGGTCTCCTCGGTCACGCCGCGGATCTCCGAGGCGAGCTGGGTCCACTTCTGGGAGCCCTCGGTGATCGTGCGGTTCAGCAGTTCGAGGATGACGCGGTGCTCGTCGGACTCGGCGGTGTCGGGCGAGGGGACCTTGCCGTCCTTCTCGTACTCGACGCCCTTGTGGACGAGGAGGGTGGCGTCACCACCGTCGTCCAGGATCATGTTCGGGCCGCCGGTGGGGCTGTTCGGCCAGGTCAGCGCCTGCTCCGTGCACCACCAGTACTCCTCCAGGGTCTCGCCCTTCCAGGCGAAGACCGGGACGCCCTGCGGGTTGTCGGGCGTGCCGTTCGGGCCGACGGCGATGGCCGCGGCCGCGTGGTCCTGGGTGGAGAAGATGTTGCAGGAGGCCCAGCGGACCTCGGCGCCGAGGGCGACCAGGGTCTCGATGAGGACGGCGGTCTGCACCGTCATGTGCAGGGAGCCGGTGACGCGGGCGCCCGCGAGGGGCTGCGTCTCGGCGTACTCCTTGCGGATCGACATCAGGCCGGGCATCTCGTGCTCGGCGAGGGTGATCTCCTTGCGGCCGAACTCGGCCAGGGAGAGGTCGGCGACCTTGAAGTCCTGTCGGTTGTCGACAGTCGTCATTGCGGGCTGCTCCTCGGTATCGGGGCGAGGTGGATAGGGCTGTTCCGCGCGACGGCGGACACAGGGGTGCCCGAAAGGGGCACAGCCATGCCGGCGTGTGCGCAGCGCAGTCCGTCCGTCGGAGGCCCTCTCTCCCTCGGACGGTCCACACCGGGACCGCCCGACCGCCATCAGCAGCGACGTCTGACTCCACCCCAAGCTACACCGGCGGGCCCGCCCGCCCCAGTCCGTCTCGGGACGTGCCCGGCCGATCTCGGCCACGGAAGGGGGTGGTGCTCGGCCCGGCCGGGGCTGGTCCGGAGGTCTCCGCCCTGGTCGGGCGGCGGTGGGCGGCGGTGTCGGTACCGCCGCCGTGGCCTGTGCCGCTCCGGCGACCGAACGGGATGTCGGCCGGGATCAGTGGCCGGAGGCGCCCGGGGTCGGGCCGCCGGGAGTCGCCGCGGGGTTCGGGCCCTTGGCGGCCTGGGCCTCGCTGTAGATGTCCGGCTCCAGGTAGATCACGCGGGCGATCGGGACGGCCTCGCGGATGCGGGCCTCGGCGGCGTCGATGGCCTTGGCCACCTCGGTGGCCGTGTCGTCGTGCTGGACGGCGATCTTCGCGGCGACCAGCAGTTCCTCGGGGCCGAGGTGGAGCGTGCGCATGTGGATGACGCGGGTGACCGTGTCGCCGTCGACGATCGCGGCCTCGATCTTCCTGACCTCCTCCGTGCCCGCGGCCTCGCCGAGGAGCAGGGACTTGGTCTCGGCGGCGAGGACGAGGGCGATCAGGACGAGCAGGACACCGATGCAGACGGTGCCGATGCCGTCCCAGACGCCGTCGCCGGTGAGCAGGGCGAGGCCGACGCCGCCGAGGGCGAGGACCAGACCGATCAGGGCGCCGAAGTCCTCCAGGAGGACGACGGGCAGCTCGGGCGCCTTGGCGCGACGGATGAACTGCGACCAGGACAGCGCGCCGCGCAGTTCGTTCGACTCGTTGATGGCGGTGCGGAAGGAGAAGCCCTCGGCGATGATCGCGAAGACGAGCACGCCGACCGGCCAGTACCAGTGCTCGATGTCGTGCGGGTGCTGGATCTTCTCGTAGCCCTCGTAGATGGCGAACATGCCGCCGACCGTGAAGAGGACGATGGAGACGAGGAAGGCGTAGATGTAGCGCTCGCGGCCGTAGCCGAAGGGGTGCTGCGGGGTGGCCTCGCGCTGTGCCTTCTTGCCGCCGACCAGCAGCAGGGCCTGGTTGCCCGAGTCGGCGAGCGAGTGCACGCCCTCGGCGAGCATCGAGGACGAGCCGCTGAACGCGAACGCCACGAACTTCGATGCCGCGATCGCGAGATTGGCCCCCAGTGCCGCCACGATCGCCTTGGTGCCGCCTGACGCGCTCATGTGTTCGCGTTGTCCCTTCGCCTTCGTGCGTACGCCGTCCGGGGCGCCGCCCGCGGGTGGCTTTGCCCGTCCTTTGCCGGTGGGACATTGTTGCAGCCCGGTCCGACGGCGCCGCGGCAGGCCACCCGCGCAGCCCGCTTCAGACGATCACGGTGGCCCTGAACACCGTACCGACACCGGACACTTCGGCTTTTTCACCCGCCGGGACGAACACTGACTGCCCCGGGAGCAGGTCGTGTTCGCCCGCCCGTACGGTTCCGGCCGTGCAGAGCAGGATCTGCGGGGCCGTCCGCGTGAGGTCGCGGGCGGGGCCGCCTTCGGCGAGGACGAACCGGGACAGCCTGAACTCGTCGATGGGGGTCTCGTAGACCTCCTCGCCGTCGGGCGACGCCTCCGGGCGCAGTACGCCGGGGTCGGCGGCCTCGAAGCGGACGACGCGCAGGAGTTCGGGGACGTCCACGTGCTTGGGCGTCAGTCCGCAGCGCAGGACGTTGTCGGAGTTGGCCATGATCTCGACGCCGAGGCCGCCGAAGTAGGCGTGCGGGACGCCGGCGCCGAGGAAGAGGGCCTCGCCGGGCTGGAGCCTGACGTGGTTGAGCAGCAGCGCGGCGATGACTCCGGGGTCGCCCGGGTAGTGGTGGGCGAGGCCCGCGTACGGGGCGTAGTCGCCGCCGAGGCGGTCGAAGGCGGCCGTGGTCTCGGCGACGGTGTGGGCCATCTGCTCGCGGTCGGCGGTGAGGACCGCGGTCAGCACCTCGCGCAGGGCCGCTTCCTCGGGGTGGGCGTGCAGCAGGTCGACGTACGGCTTGAGGGAGTCGACGCCGAGGCCGTCGAGCAGGTCGGCGGCCCGGAGCGGCTCGCGGAAGCCGCACACGCCGTCGAACTCGGTGAGCGCGCAGATCAGTTCGGGCTTGTGGTTGGCGTCCTTGTAGTTGCGGTGGGGGGCGTCGACGGGGACGCCGTCGCGCTCCTCCCGCGCGTACCCCTCCTTCGCCTGCTCCAGGTCGGGGTGGACCTGGAGGGAGAGGGGCGCGTCGGCCGCGAGGAGCTTGAGGAGGAAGGGGAGGCGGGGGCCGAACCGGGCCACCGCCGCCACGCCGAGTTCCTTCTCGGGGTCGGCGTCGACCACCTCGACCAGGGTGCCGCGGTCCGTGCGCGAGGGTGCGCCGGGGTGGGCGCCCATCCACATCTCCGCCTGCGGCTCACCGGTCGGTTCGACGCCCAGCAGGGTCGGGATGGCGGTGACGGAACCCCAGGCGTAGGGGCGGACGGTGTTGTCGAGGCGGTCCATGCTGAGTTTCAGTCTCCGTGGGTACGCGGCGCGGCGAGCGCTGGTCGGCAGGTGCGGACCAAGGATCAGGCACCGGAGGCGAGCGCCAGGTAAACGGCGGCGAAATCGGTGATGGCGATCAGTTCCGCGAGGCTCTCCAGCTCACCGCCGGTCTCCGGCTCCAGTTCACTGATCGGCGTGTCGTGACTGAGGACCAGGTCGCGGGCGGAGGGGGCGGCGGTCAGGCCGCCGGTGGGTCGGTCGCGCAGCAGCACCACGCGCGCGTGGAAGGCGGGCGGTTCCTCCACCCGGTCGCGGAAGAAGTCGTCCGGGTCGGCGCTGGCGGCGAGCGGGCCGGCCAGCAGTGCGCCGTGCGCGGCGAGCGCCTCGGGCAGTTCGGCCACGAGGGCGGGGCGGCCCGCGAGTTCGGCGAGGGCCGCGGAGAAGCGGCGGCCGGCCGGGCCGGCCGAGACGCCCTCGGTCCAGATCACCGGGAGCGAGTCGGCGAGTTCGGCGGCCAGGGTCTTGGCGGGGTTGCTGTAGGTCGCGATGGCGGGACCGCAGCGTTCGGCGATGTGGTCGAGGCGGTCGGCGACCTTCTCGACGGCGTCGGGCGGAGCGGTGAGCAGTCCGATGCGGTCCAGGAGGGCCAGCAGCGGGGTGAGCAGTGCCCAGAAGACCCCGGGTGCGGAGGCGGTGAGGGGTGGTTCGTCGGTCTCGTCGTACGGGGCGGTCGCCATCGGTACGAAGAGACCGTGGGCGCCCGCCACCGCTTCGACGAGCGGGGTTGCTGCGGGGGCGACCGCGACGACGGAGCAGCCGCGGCGGTAGGCCTGGTCGGCGAGGAGGGAGAGGGACGGCTCGGTGCCGTCGGGGGTGGCGATCAGGAGCAGGTCCACCGAGCCTGCCCAGCCGGGGAGTTCCCAGCGCAGGGCGCCGGACGCCGGGGCCACGCCGGTGGGGGCCAGCCGGGTGACCGGGCTGCCGGCGCCGGCGAGGGTGCCGAGCAGGTCGGCGGCGGAGGTGGCGGCGGCGCCGGGGCCCGCGATGAGGACGGCGCGGGGGCGACCGTCGGGCTTGAGGGCGTGGACGCCCGCCTCGGCGGCGTGCCGGGCGGCCGTGCGCACCCGGGCGCCTGCCTCGGCGGCGCCGCGCAGGAGAGCGCGGCGGTCGGCCTCGGCGAGGGCCTCCGGTGCGTCGAGCAGCGATTCGTCGAGCATGGGCGGCAGTCTCCGATCGCCGGTCGTCGTTACGCGGGGCGGCGGGCCTCGTCGACGAGGAGGACGGGGATGCCGTCGCGGACGGGGTAGGCCAGACCGCAGTCCTGACCGGTGCAGACCAGTTCGGAGTCCTGCTCCGTGATGGGCGCGTGGCAGGCCGGGCAGGCGAGGATCTCCAGGAGGCCGGCTTCGAGCGGCATGGGCGGTCCCTTCGGCGGGTGCGCGCACGGGTGCGCGCGCGTGTGCGGATGTGCCTGGTCAGGGTACCGCCGGTGGGGGCGGGGTGTTGGGGGTCGGGCGGTGGCGTGGGCCGATGGGCGGCGGGGCTGTCGCTGTCGCGGGGTGCCGTGGGTTTCGCCCCGCCGCTCCATGGCGTGCGCGTGGCGGTCAGGCGCGGATGATCGCCAGGACCTCGTCGCGCACGCCCGCCATCGTCGCCGCGTCCCGTGCCTCCGCGTTGAGGCGGAGCAGCGGTTCGGTGTTGGAGGGACGGACGTTGAACCACCAGTCGGAGGTGGTGACGGTCAGTCCGTCCAGGTCGTCGAGGGTGACGCCCTCGCGGCTGCCGTACGCCGCCCGGATCGCGGCGATGCGGTCGGCCTGGTCGGCGACGGTGGAGTTGATCTCGCCGGAGCCCGTGTAGCGGTCGTACTGCGCCACCAGGCCCGACAGGGGGTTCTCCTGGCCGCCGAGGGCCGCCAGGACGTGCAGGGCGGCCAGCATGCCGGTGTCGGCGTTCCAGAAGTCCTTGAAGTAGTAGTGGGCGGAGTGCTCGCCGCCGAAGATCGCGCCCGAGTTCGCCATCTCGGCCTTGATGAACGAGTGGCCGACCCGGGTGCGGACCGGGGTGCCGCCGTGCTCCTTCACCACCTCGGGGACCGTCCAGGACGTGATGAGGTTGTGGATGACGACGCCCCTGCCGCCGTTCCTGGCCAGCTCGCGCGCGGCCACCAGGGCGGTGATCGCGGACGGCGAGACGGGGTCGCCGTGCTCGTCGACCACGAAGCAGCGGTCCGCGTCCCCGTCGAAGGCGAGGCCGAGGTCGGCGCCCTCCTCGCGGACCCGCTTCTGGAGGTCCACGATGTTCGCCGGGTCCAGCGGGTTCGCCTCGTGGTTGGGGAAGGAGCCGTCGAGTTCGAAGTACATGGGGACGACGGTCAGGGGCAGGCCCTCGAGGACCGTGGGAACGGTGTGGCCGCCCATGCCGTTGCCCGCGTCGACGACGACCTTCAGGGGGCGGATCGAGGTCAGGTCGACGAGGGAGCGCAGGTGGGCCGCGTAATCCTCCAACGTGTCGCGCCGGGTGACGGTTCCCGGCGTCGCGGCCGGCGCGGGGGCGCCCGACTCCGACCAGCGCTCGGCCAGTTCGCGGATCTGCGTCAGGCCGGTGTCCTGGCCGACGGGCGCGGCGCCCGCGCGGCACATCTTGATGCCGTTGTAGCGGGCCGGGTTGTGCGAGGCCGTGAACATCGCGCCCGGAAGACCGAGCGCGCCCGACGCGTAGTAGAGCTGGTCCGTCGAGCAGAGGCCGATCTCGGTGACGTCGGCGCCACGGGCCGCCGCGCCCCGCGCGAAGGCACGGGACAGGCCGGGCGACGACGGCCGCATGTCATGGCCGGTCACGATCGCGTCCGCGCCGGTCACCTCGACGAAGGCGGCCCCGAACAGTTCGGCCAGCGTCTCGTCCCACTGGTCCGGGACCACCCCGCGCACGTCGTACGCCTTCACGATCTGTGACAGATCAGCAGCCACGGCCAACCCTTCTGAAAGTCCTGTAGGTCGCCCCAAACTACCCGCACGGGCCGACACCGCACGGTGTGGACGCATAGTGGACGCGAAGTGGACCTCCGGCCGTAACGTCAGGTCGGACAGCGGGTCGGATGACGTCAGGTCAGGTCGGGATCCGGTCCGGACGGCTCAGTTGTCCGGAGAGCGCAGCACCCGCAGATGGCCGCGGCGCGCGACCTCCATCGGGTCGGCCGCACGGGCTCCGCCGCCGCCGGCCGCCCGCTCCTGGGGACGGGCCGCCTCGCGCACCGCGTTGGCGAGCGCTTCCAGGTCGTCGCCGCTGGGACGGGCGGGAGCCGAGGCGTCCAGCAGCCGGACGACCTCCCAGCCGCGCGGGGCGGTGAGGCGCTCGGAGTGCTCGGCGCACAGGTCGTAGCAGTGGGGTTCGGCGTAGGTGGCGAGCGGGCCGAGGACCGCGGTCGAGTCGGCGTAGACGTACGTCAGCGTCGCAACGGCGGGTCGGCCGCAGGCGGTGCGCGAACAGCGACGTACAGGGCTCACGACGTTGGACGGTACCGCACTCTTGAGCGGGCCGCGACGACTCTCCCCCAGGTCACCCCACCGTGTCGTGTCGTGAAACGCTCCTCGCGCCCCCTCGGACACCCCTTGCCGACCTGCGTCCACCCCTGTTTTCGGGGCTTCGGGAGGGCCCGGATCCGGTCACGACTCCGTACAAACACCGTCAATTGTCTTGAGATCGACGGTCTCGAAGGGGTACCGAAACGAGCCGGACCTTGGCTGGAATGGTCATCTCGAAACATGCCGTGCAGATGGGCCGGATGTCACGTGGGGGTCGGGCGGGCGGCCCCCACGGGGTCTACGCTTCAGCGGTGATGGACAACGCCGTACCGCCCCCCGCCGGCGGCCCCGGGCCGCGCCGCCGTGATCGCCACGGGCGCGGCATCCGCGGCCCGATCGCTCCGCCGCAGGTGCCGCTCGCCGCGAGCCGGGCCGAGGTCTTCGCGGATCTGGTGCAGGACTCGGTGGACCGCCTGGAGCGGCGCTGGCCCCAGCTCGCGGACATCGACTTCCTCGTGCTGGAGGTGCCTCGGCTGGACGGGCCGGGCGAACCCTGGAACGACGAGGCGGTGCCGCTGGGCGGGACGATCCCCGCGCGCGAGGGCCGCCCGGCGCGGGTCGTGGTGTACCGGCGTCCGGTCGAGATCCGCACGAAGGGGCGCGACGAGCGGGCGGCGCTGGTGCACGAGGTCGTCGTCGAGCAGGTCGCCGAGCTGCTGGGGCTGACGCCGGAGACGGTGGATCCGCGGTACGGGGAGGACTGAGCCGCCCCGGCGGACCGGCCGGACCCCCGGTCGGCCGGGAGCCGGTCGGCCGGGAGCCGGTCGGCCGGGAGCCGGTCGCCCTACTGCTGGAGCACCGACAGGTCCTGGTCCGCCACGGGCACCGCCACCGTCCCCCGGTCGTCCGGGAGGGTCTGCACCGTGAAGCCCGAGACGTCGTCCTTGGTCACCGCGAGCGTGCGGGCCGCGTAGACCGGGCCGCCCGACACCGGCTCGACGGTCAGCGCGTAGGTGCCCTTCAGGCCGCTCGGAACCGGCAGCTCGACGTCCTGGGTCGTGCCGCTCTTGATGGTGTACGTCTTGCTCTGCGCGGTGCCGCCGCCACTGCCCGCCGACGCCGTGACCTTGACCTGCGCGGTGCCCTGGGGGGCGGTCAGGGACAGGGTGGTGCCCTTGGCGCTGTTGTCGGCGGCCGTCGCGCGCGTGCCGACCGGGCTCGTGGCGGGGATGAACGCCGTCTCCTGCCCGCTGCCCTTGCCGCGGACGACCCGCAGCGCGGCGACGACCGGCACGGACTGGCCCGTCGGCGTCAGGACCAGCGAGCCCGCTTCGCCGCGCGTGACGTCGGCGAGGTCGAGGGTGGTCGTCATACGGGACTTCACGTGCAGCGTCTCGTGGCCGGCGGGGGTGATCAGGCCGGAGGGGGAGGCCAGTCGCACCTTCAGGTCGGCGTCGGCGTCCCCCGGGGTGAAGACGACCAGGCTCACGTCGGTGGCGTCCTTGGGGATGCCGGGCATGACGAGGCTGTCCGCCGGGTCGGCGGCCGCGGCCAGCCAGTCGCCGCCGAGTTTGTCGTCCAGGGCCTGCACGGCGCCGCCGATCCGTCCGCTGCGGACGGTCACGTGCACGGTGAGGCCGTCCTGCTTCTCACTGGTGAGGGTCGACAGCAGGATCGGTTCGCTGGAGTGCGGCTGGACCGTGATGCCGTCCCCGACGGTCGACTCCAGGGCGCCGTCCTTGCCGTAGAGCCCGATGTCGACGACCGCGGCAGAGTCGTCGGGATTGGTCATGTGGAGGTAGTCGGTGCGGTCGGCGAGGGTGCTGGCGCCGGGGAACGAGAACTCCGTGTCCGGGGGCGTGCAGCTGACGCCCAGCAGGCCGCGGCCGCTCCCGACGGCGACCTGCGTGGTCTCCTGGACCGTCCAGCCGGGCGCGAACTTCCCCTCGGCGAGGCCGAGGAGGCCCGGTGTGTCGCCGCCGGAGGTGTCCCCGACGGCGGGCGTGCCGGGCTCCTTGGGCGTCAGGACGGACTTGGCGGCCTTCTTCCCGTCGGTCTTGGCGTCCTTGCCGTCGCTCTTGCCGTCGCTCTCGGAGTCCTTGCCGTCCGTCTTGCCGTCGCTCTTGGCGCTGCCGGTGTCGTCGGCCGACTCCTGTGTGGCGGACTGGAGTTCGGCCTTGCCGCTGCTCCCGGTGCCCTTGGTGACGGGAGTGAAGGACGTGTACGACGTGTCGGCGATGTCGGAGGTGCTGGGCGCCGGGCAGAGCAGGCTCGTGCGCTCCACCGGCTGCTGGGCGGCCGCCTTGGCGGTGTCCGCGCCGACGGCGTCCGGCGGGTTGAGCGCGGCGAATCCGGTGACGGCGGCGAGGGCGGCCGTCCCGGCGATCAGGGACAGGGTGGTGCGGTTCACTGCTGACTCCCGTCGGGGCGCTCACTGCCGTTGCCGTGCGGCTGCGTCGGGTCGTACGGCATGTCGTAGCCCGGCGGATACGTCGGGTCGTACGCCTGCTCGTACGTCTCGTCGTACGGCTGGTCGTACGACGCCTGCCGGGACTGGCCGCCGCCGTAGGCGTACGGGTCGTACTGGCCGCCCTGACCGCCCTGACCGCCCTGGTAGGGGTCGGCCTGGTAGGGATCGGCCTGGTACGTCGGGTCGTACGGGGCCGCCTGGTACTGCTGGGCGCCCTCGTACTGCCGCTCGTCGTGGTAGGGGTCGTACTCGGCGTCCTGGTAGCCCGCCGACTCGCCCTCCCAGGCCTGGTTCCGCTCGTCCTGGTCCGTCCCCGTGTCGTACGACTGCTGTCGGGGGATGACGGGGGTCTCCTCGTGCCCGGGGGCCGGGAACCCGTCGTCCTCGCCGAACTCGCCGGTCTCGGGGTCGAGATCGCCGTCGGCATCGGCCTCGGCCTGGGCGCGCAGTCGGCGGGCGCGGCGGCCCTCGCCGGAGGCGGCCTCGGCGGCGAACGACGGCTCCTCGGGGAGGTCGTCGTCGATGTCCCGGCGCCGACCCGGCAGGGCCAGCACGACGAGCACGACGGCCAGGGAGCCCTGGGTCCACATCCAGGCGGTGTGGGCGATCGGGTCGTCGTAGGTGACGTCCAGTTTCCCGCCGGAGGCGGGGAGTTCGAAGCCCTGGGCCCAGCCGTCGACGGTGGTGCGGGTGAGCGGCTTACCGTCCAGGGTGGCGGTCCAGCCGTCGGCCGCGGAGTCGGCCAGCCGCAGGACGCGGCCGTCGGAGCCGGACGGCAGGGTGGTGTGGATCTCCACGGGCCCGGCGGCGACCGGCGTCGGGGTGCCCGAGCCGGACTTGGTGACGACGGCGGCGCGGGAGACCTCCTGGTCGACCCGCCACAGCGCGCTGCCGTTCTGCTCGCTGAGCCGGGACAGGCCGGGGGTGGCGTCCAGGACGCGGGCGACCTGGCGGGGCGCGCCCTTGTGGACGAGGACGTAGCGCACGGCGAAGCCGCCGAGCTGGTCGGCCTGGTCGGCGCCGGAGCCGGCGACGAGGTTGGCGACGACCTTGTCGAGCTTGTCGTTCTCGCCCTGGGCCGCGGCGAGTTCGGCGTCGCCGAGGCGGGCGCCGGAACCGCGGACCAGCACGTAGCCCACGCGGGCCGTGGAGTCGCTGTCGAGGACCAGGGTGCGAGCCTGGTCACGGGTGCTGCCCTCCTCGGCGACGAACGCCGGCACCTGCACCGGGTCGCGCCGCTCCAGCGGGCCGTCGGCACCGCCGAGCATCCAGCCGGCGGCGACGAGCAGCGGGCCCGCGGCCGAGGCGAAGACGATCAGCGCGACCACCGGCTGACGCCAGCCGAAGCTCATCTCGGCCACCCGTGCGCGTGCGCCGTCCGCGCCGAGCACCGCTGCGGACAGCAGGGCGAGACCGTAGACGAGGGTGGCCGGGCCGGCCCAGGTGGAGCCGTTGGACAGGACCGCGAAGACGAGGCCCACCAGGGCGACCGCCCAGGCCTTCCAGATGCCGGACCGGCGCTCGGAGCGGACCAGGGCGGCCAGTGCCGCCAGCACGATGCCGATGAGCATCAGCCCGTCGACCGTGCCGGGACCGCCCGGGCTGGCGCCGAGCAGGTCGAGGGCGGAGGCGGCCGAGGCGCCGTAGTCGAGTCCGGCCTCCTGGAAGAAGCCGAACGGCAGCAGGGACAGCGACCAGGGGGCGAGGACCAGCAGGGGCGTGCCCAGCTGGACCAGCAGGCGCAGGGCGTGGGCGGGGAGGTCGCCGCGGCGCACCACCAGGACCGCGACGCCGAGGACCAGCGCGATCGGCCACACGATCGGGGTGAAGGCGGTGGTGATCGTCAGCAGCAGTGCGTACGCCCAGGTCGCGCGCCAGCTGCCGCGGGCGCCGGAGGCGCTCGCCAGGCCGCCTGCCGCGACGCCCGCGCGGGCGATGAGCGGCAGCAGCACGGCCAGGACGGCGGTGCCGATGCGGCCGCCCGCGAGCGCGCCGGTGACGGCGGGCAGGAAGGCGTAGACGACGGCCGCCCAGGCACGCAGGAGGCTCGACTCCACGAGCGGGCGGGAGGCGAAGTAGGCGGTGAAGCCGGCCAGCGGCACCGAGCAGACCAGCAGGACGGTGACGGCGAGTCCGGTCGAACCGAGCAGGAGCGAGGCGAGCGTCGCCACGATCGCCAGGTACGGCGGTGCGGACGCGGTGCCGCCCGCGCCCACCGGATGCCAGGCGTCCAGATAGCGCGACCACAGCTCGCCCGCGTCGGCCGGGGCGGGCAGCAGGGCGCCGCCCGCGAGCGCGCCGGAGCCGAGGAGCCCGCGGCAGGCGGCCAGGGAGACGAGCAGCAGCACCAGGAAGAGCACCGGGCCCGGCTTGCGGGCGATGCGCTTGAGCCGGGCGAACTGCTCGACCTCCAGGAAGTCGGCGTCGTCGCCGCCGGGGCCGGACTCGACTGCTCCGCCGTGGCGTCCCGCACCGGAGACGGCCTCGGGGTCGGAGCCGCTGAAGAAGTTGCCCGCGGCCTGTTCCACGGTGGCCCGCACGGTCGCCCCGGGCGGCGGGAACAGCGGCCGCAGTTCGCCCTTGTCGACCTGGGGCCTGCCCCGCCTGCGCCGCCCGGCGATGATCCGCTCGGGCCGCAGCAGGGTGCCGAGGAGGCCGCGGATCTCGTCGACGGCCTGACCGGGCACCTTGCCGACGAGGTAGGCGACGGTGCGCAGGAGCGTGCCGACGACGAGCCGGATCAGGACCCAGGGCAGCACGGCCGTGCGCGTGTTGACGAGCAGGGTGTAGACGGCGCCCGCCTTGTCGACCTTGTGCGGGGAGGCCGTGGTGCGGCCCGCGCAGTCGACCGCGCGGCGCTCGCGGGAGGCCGCCTCGGCGTGCCGGACGACCGCCTCCGGGGCGACGAGGACGCGGTGACCGGCGGCGTTGGCCCGCCAGCACAGGTCGACGTCGTCACGCATCAGGGGCAGTCGGCGGTCGAAGCCGCCGAGTTCCTCGAAGACGTCGCGCCGGATCAGCATGCCCGCGGTGGAGACGGACAGCACCGGCTGGATGTGGTCGTGCTGTCCCTGGTCCTGTTCACGGCGGTCCAGGCCGGTCCAGCGGCGGCCGGAGTGGGCGATGGTGACGCCGACCTCCAGCAGCTGGCGGCGGTCGTACCACCCGCGCAGCTTGGGCCCGACGACCGCCACGTCGTCGCGTCCCAGTTCGAGCTCGTTCTCCACGACGCGCAGCAGCTGGGCCAGCGCGTCGGGTTCGGGGGCGCAGTCGTCGTGCAGCAGCCACAGCCACTGGACGGGCTCTCCGTGGGGGAGCTCCGGCAGGTCGTAGTTGTCGTCGCGCCAGCTGCGCGTGACGGGGTCCCAGCCGCTCGGGCGCTTGAGGTACGGCAGCTCGTCCGGGGTGAGGACGGGGGCCGCGCGGTTGACCTCCTCGACGGCTTGGCCGAAGCCGGTGCGCCGGGCGAGGTGCAGCACGCGGTCGTCGCCGAGGGCGTCGCCGACCAGCAGGGCGGACTCGTCCGCGCTGCCGGTGTCGGCCGCCATCGCGAACTGCACGGGGCGCTCCTGGCCGAGCAGCCCGGCGAGCGCGTCGGGCAGCCAGCGGGCACCGTCGTGCGCGACGAGGACCGCCGTCACGACGTGGCGCGGGAACTCAGGGGTGGCAGCGTCTTGTTGAGCTGCCGTGTGGCTGTGCACGGACATCGAGGTACGGGCCCCGGTTCGGTGGACTGCGGTGGACGCCTGTGCCCACGGGGGACAGCGGTGCGTCTCGGACGAGCGACCACACTATCGGCTGGGCAGCACAGCGGCCCGCCGCCTGTGGACAACCCACCCGCGACGGGCCGTACGCGGCCTATGTACTCGCTTGTCCTCTGTTCTCCGACCTCTGACCTCGATGAACCGTCCGAGGCACCGGACCGTACCGGGCCTTAGTGATCCAAGTCGGACCGCTCAGACGGCCGCCTTCTTCAGCCGGCGGCGTTCGCGCTCGGACAGACCGCCCCAGATGCCGAACCGCTCGTCGTTGGCGAGGGCGTACTCGAGGCACTCGGAACGGACCTCGCAGGCGAGGCAGACCTTCTTGGCCTCGCGGGTGGAGCCGCCCTTCTCGGGGAAGAAGGACTCGGGGTCGGTCTGGGCGCACAGCGCGCGCTCCTGCCAGCCGAGTTCCTCGTCCGCGTCGTCGACCAGCAGTTGCTGCACCAGCTCGGTCATGTGCGCCCCTCGTCTGTCTTTCGCGTCCCCGTGTCGTGGCCGTCACCGATCTCGGCTGAACGACACGAGTGAAATTACAAGTGTGCTGCTCCGGGCGAGTCAAGCCGAGATCTGCTATTGGGCCCCTTATTCACTCTGCGGAACCAAGGTCATGCGGAAAGTGTTCAAATCGCCATAAACCCTGACCTGCAGACAAGCCCCGCACGGACCTCCCGGTCCGGCACGGGATCCTGTACGAAGAAGGACGCCGAGATGTTCGATCTCGTTCCGACGCGCGCGACGAGGCCGGCGCGCCCGGTTGTGCGCCTTGTGTCCCGGTGGGCGTATGAACAAACCTTTCACCCGGGAGATGAACCGGATGAGGTGAAACATGTCCCACATACCGGGCGTCAAGTTGACAGTGAAGGTGTGAACCGCTCTCCTTGTGGGCATGCTCGCGAACTCGGCCCTCACCTCGACCCGCACCGCCGGGTCCCACGGTGCTGCCCGCGCTCGCTGTAGCTGTTGCTGTTGCAGCTGTTGAGCCCATCGCGCTCCGGCTGCCACTGAGTCCACCGTGACTCGGCTGCTTGTTCCCATGTCCGCACCAGGGCACTCCTCCCGCCCGCGATCCGGGCGGACGGCACGCGACACCCAGCCAGCACCCCCCACTCTCCGCCGAGGAACCACCGCACCCATGAACAGCGACAGCGACCTCCAGATCGCGGGCGACATCCTCGAAGTCCCGCACCTCCTCCAGCCGCCGCGCGAACACCCGGCCACCGTGGCCGACTTCGTCGGTCTCGCCCGCTCCATCGCCGCCGACCGCGCCCAGTGGTCCCACCTCGTCCGGTACGACGCCACCACGCGCTGGTACCACCGGCTGCGCACCGGCCCCGGCTACGAGGTGTGGCTGCTGTCCTGGGTCCCCGGCCAGGGCAGCGGACTGCACGACCACGGCCCCTCCTCCGGCGTGATGACCGTCCTGGAGGGCACGCTCACCGAGCGCACCGAGCGCGGCACGCGCACGTTGGGCGCGGACGACGGGCGCAACCGGGAGCGGGTGTTCGCGCCGGGGTACGCGCACGAGGTGGTGAACGACACGCTGGAGCCCGCGGTCAGCCTGCACGTCTACTTCCCGGGTCTGACCGAGATGCCGATGCACACCGCGCGGTGCTCGGCGCCGGCGACGCGCGATCGACGGGACGCCGTACGCGCGTGACGGCCGCGCGGGCGTGACGGCCGCGCGGGCGCGCAGGTCCGTCCACAGTGCGCGGGTTGTCCACAACCGCCTGCCATGTTGTCGTTGCGGCCTGCGAGACTTGGCCCCATGCGCATTGTGGTTCTGGCAGGCGGCATCGGCGGTGCCCGGTTCCTGCGCGGTCTGAAGCAGGCCGCCCCGGACGCGGACATCACGGTCATCGGCAACACCGGGGACGACATCCACCTGTTCGGGCTGAAGGTCTGCCCGGACCTCGACACGGTGATGTACACGCTCGGCGGCGGCATCAACGAGGAGCAGGGCTGGGGGCGGGCCGAGGAGACGTTCCACCTGAAGGAGGAACTCGCGGCGTACGGCGTCGGGCCGGAGTGGTTCGGGCTGGGCGACCGGGACTTCGCCACGCACATCGTGCGGACCCAGATGATCGGCGCCGGATATCCGCTCAGCGCGGTGACGGCGGCGCTCTGCGACCGCTGGAAGCCGGGCGTGCGGCTGATCCCGATGACGGACGACCGCGTCGAGACGCACGTGGCCGTCACCCTGCCCGAGGGCGACCCCGCCGCGGGCGCGGGCGAGCGCAGGGCGATCCATTTCCAGGAGTACTGGGTGCGGTTGCGGGCCTCGGTGCCCGCGGAGGCGGTCGTGCCGGTCGGCGCGGAGCAGGCGAAGCCGGCGCCCGGGGTGCTGGAGGCGATCGCCCAGGCGGACGTCGTCCTGTTCCCGCCGTCCAACCCGGTCGTCTCGATCGGCACCATCCTCGCGGTGCCCGGCATCCGGGAGGCGATCGCCGACGCGGGGGTGCCGGTGGTGGGTCTGTCCCCCATCGTCGGGGACGCGCCCGTGCGCGGCATGGCCGACAAGGTGCTCGCCGCGGTCGGCGTGGAGTCCACGGCCGCCGCGGTGGCCGAGCACTACGGTTCGGGTCTCCTCGACGGCTGGCTCGTCGACACCGTGGACGCGGGCGTGGTGGAGCGGGTCCGGGCGGCCGGCATCCGCTGCCGCGCCGTACCCCTGATGATGACCGGCCTCGACGCGACCGCGCGGATGGCCCGGGAGGCGCTGGACATGGCCGAGGAGGTGCGGGGGGCGTGAGCGACTTCTCCGCCGAGGCCCCCGCCGCGGCCGCCGACGGCTTCAGGGTCTGGGCCGTGCCCGGCATCCCCGAGGTGACCGCGGGCGACGACCTCGCCAAGCTGATCGCCGCGGCGGAACCGGGGCTCGCCGACGGGGACGTGCTCCTCGTCACCTCGAAGATCGTGTCCAAGGCGGAGGGACGCGTCGTCGAGGCGAGCGACCGGGAGGCCGCGATCGACGCCGAGACCGTACGGGTCGTGGCGCGCCGCGGCGCGCTGCGGATCGTCGAGAACCGGCAGGGCCTTGTGATGGCGGCCGCGGGGGTCGACGCCTCCAACACCCCTGCGGGGACGGTCCTGTTGCTGCCCGAGGACCCGGACGCCTCGGCCCGGTCGATACGGGACGGGCTGCGCCACATCCTCGGTGTCGAGGTCGGCGTCGTGATCACGGACACCTTCGGGCGCCCCTGGCGCGCGGGGCTCACGGACGTGGCCATCGGCGCCGCCGGGGTGCGCGTCCTCGACGACCTGCGCGGCGGCACGGACGGGCACGGCAACCCGCTCAGCGCCACCGTCGTGGCGACGGCGGACGAACTGGCCGCCGCCGGTGACCTGGTGAAGGGCAAGGCCGCGGGACTGCCGGTCGCCGTGGCGCGCGGGCTGTCGCACGTGCTGGCCCGAGGCGACACCCAGGGTGCGCGGGCCCTGGTGCGCGACGCGCGTGACGACATGTTCCGGCTCGGGACGTCGGAGGCGGTCCGCGAGGCGGTGACCCAGCGGCGAACGGTACGGGCCTTCACGGACGAGCCGGTCGACCCGGGCGCCGTACGGCGGGCGGTGGCCGCGGCCGTGACGGCACCCGCACCGCACCACACCACGCCGTGGCGGTTCGTGCTGCTGGAGTCCGAGCGGTCGCGGACCGGGCTGCTGGACGCCATGCGGGACGCCTGGATCGCCGACCTGCGGCGGGACGGCAAGAGCGAGGAGTCCATCGCCAAGCGGGTGCGGCGCGGCGAGGTGCTGCGCGCCGCGCCGTACCTCGCCGTGCCGTGTCTCGTCATGGACGGGTCGCACACGTACGGGGACGCGCGCCGCGACGGGGCCGAGCGGGAGATGTTCGTGGTCGCGACCGGGGCCGGGGTGCAGAACTTCCTGGTGGCGCTGGCCGGGGAGCGGCTCGGGTCCGCGTGGGTGTCCTCGACGATGTTCTGCCGGGACGTGGTGCGCGAGGTGCTGGACCTGCCCGCGCACTGGGATCCGATGGGGGCGGTCGCCATCGGTCATCCGGCGGAGTCGCCGAGGCCCCGGCCGGAGCGGACCGCGGAGGCCTTCGTCGAGGTGCGGTGATCACGACGGCCGAACGCCTACCCTCGTAGGACACCCGGCTCCCGTACGACGCCCCGGGCTCCATGAACACCTCCGGCACCCCCTGGGACCTCATCCGTGGCAGGACGATTCGCTCCACGCCCCCCGCGTACGAACATGCGCGGCGGGCAGGTCGCGGTGCCCGGGGGCGTGCCGCGGCCGGCTCCCGCGCCGGGGCGGGTGCGCACCTGGGTGCCGGACGGGCCGCTCGATCTGGGGCTGGTGCTGGGGCCGCTGCGGCGCGGCCCGGCGGATCCCACCTTCCGTACGACACCGGACGGGTCCGTGTGGCGGGCCAGTCTGACGCCTGCCGGGCCCGGGACGCTACGGGTCGCCGCGCGCGGCGCCGAGGTGCGCGGCGAGGCGTGGGGACCCGGGGCGGAGTGGCTGCTGGACCGGCTGCCGGAGCTGCTCGGTGCCGCGGACGATCCCGCCGCCTTCGAGCCACGGCACCGGCTGGTCGCCGTCGCCCGGCATCGGCGGCCCGGGCTGCGGCTGACCCGGACCGGGCTGGTGCTGGAGTCGTTGATCCCGTCGATCCTGGAACAGAAGGTCACGACCGACGAGGCGTACCGGGCGTGGCGGCTGCTGGTGCGCAAGTACGGGGAGCCGGCACCGGGTCCCGTGGACGGGCGGATGTGGGTGATGCCCGCGCCGCGGACCTGGGCGCTCGTCCCGTCCTGGGAGTGGCACCGCGCCGGGGTCGACGACAAGCGGGCGTCGACGGTCCTGCGGGCCGTGCGGGTCGCGGCGCGGCTGGAGGAGGCGGTCGGGATGCCGCCCCGGGACGCCCGGTCACGGCTGGAGCTCGTGCCGGGGATCGGGCCGTGGACGTCGGCGGAGACCGTGCAGCGCAGCCACGGTGCGCCGGACGCGGTGACCGTCGGGGATCTGCATCTGCCGGGGATCGTGGGCTGGGCGCTCGCCGGGGACCGGCACGCGGACGACACGGTGATGCTGAAGCTGCTGGAGCCGTACGCGGGGCAGCGGCACCGGGCGGCACGGCTGATTCTGCTGGGCGGGAGGACTCCTGCGCGGCGCGCGCCGAAGATGCCGCACTGGGACATCGGGCGGTTGTAGGGGGCGGCGGCCTGGCGGTGTGGCGCGGCCGGGTGGCGGCGCGGCGAGGCCGGGTGAGGTGCCCCGGGGCGGGCCGCACAGGGGGTTGGTGCCGAGGCCGGGGGGTGCGCGGCCCGGCGCTGACGGGGTGCCGCCCGCGCCCGCCCGTGCCGCCCCTGGCGGCACAGCCGCCCGCGGGTTTCGGAGCGCGGCACAGCCGCCCGTGGGAGGTGGGGGTGGGGCGCGGCCTGGTGGCGGCGCCCCCTGGGGTGGTGGGACTACTGGTCCGAGGAGAAGCGGACCGAGCCCGCCGGGATGCGGGCGTCGCACCAGACGCGGACGCCGTCCCGGAGCTCGTTGTCGGCGCCGACCACCGCGCCGTCGCCGACGACCGTGCCGGTGAGGACGGAGCGCCGGCCGACGCGGGCCCGGGTGCCGATGAGCGAGTCGGTGATGACGGCGCCCGGTTCGATGACGGCGCCGGGCAGGATCGTGCTGCCGAACACCCGGACGCCCTCCGCGACGAACGCGCCCTCGCCCACCACCGTCCCGCCGGTCAGCTTGGCGTCCGGGGCGACCCTGGCCGTCGGCAGGATGAGACGGTCGCCGCAGCGGCCGGGGACGGCGGGCGAGGGGGCGCGGCCCAGGACCAGGTCCGCCGAGCCCCGTACGAAGGCCGCCGGGGTGCCGAGGTCGAGCCAGTACGTCGAGTCGACCAGGCCCTGGAGGTGGGCGCCGGCGGCGAGCAGCTGCGGGAAGGTCTCGCGTTCGACGGAGACCGGGCGGTCCCGCGGGATCGTGTCGATGACCGAGCGGCGGAAGACGTAGGCCCCCGCGTTGATCTGGTCGGTGATGATCTCCTCGGGGGTCTGGGGCTTCTCCAGGAAGGCCAGGACCCTGCCGGTCCCGTCGGTGGGGACCAGGCCGTAGGCGCGCGGGTCGGTGACCTTGGTGAGGTGGAGGGAGACGTCCGCGCCGGTCGACTCGTGGGTGTCCACCAGCGCCCTGATGTCCAGGCCCGTGAGGATGTCGCCGTTGAAGACCAGGACCGGCTCGTCGGGGCCGGAGTGCAGCCGGGAGGCGACGTTGCGGATCGCGCCGCCCGTGCCGAGGGGCTCCTCCTCCGTGACGTACTCGATGTGCAGACCCAGTTCCGAGCCGTCGCCGAAGTGCGGCTCGAAGACCTCGGCCAGGTAGGACGTGGCGAGGACGATGTGGTCCACGCCCGCCGCTCTCGCTCTCGCCAGCTGGTGCGTGAGGAACGGCACCCCGGCCGCCGGGACCATGGGTTTGGGCGTGTGCACCGTGAGCGGGCGCAGCCTGGTTCCCTTGCCGCCGACCAGGAGGATGGCTTCTGTCACCTGTCGTCTCTGCTTCCTGCCGGGACCGGCCGAACTGTCTTTCGGCCGGCCAGTGTACGCAGACCGTCTCGATGGCTTCTTCGGTTGCCGCGCGGTGTCCGTCCCTGGTTCCCGGCTGTCCCCCGACGGCGGTGAATGCGCCCCGCCGAACGCGCTCCGGCCGTCAGCGCCCCTGGTAGCGGGCCGCGTTCGTGCGGGCCGTGCCGAGTCTGCCGTAGAGCTGCCACCCTGGGCACTCCGTGGCGAACCCGTCCCGGTGGCCGGAGATCACGTTCAGTCGTACCTTCTTACCTTTTCGGTAGAGATTGCCACCGCCGGACGTCAGATATGTCTTTCCGCTCGGATTGGCGCCGAACAGGCCAAGCTTCCACGCCGTCAGCCGGGCGATGGCCGTCACCGCGGCGGCGGCCGGTCGGGCGGTGCCGTACGTGCCCAGGACCGCGATCCCCATGCTGTCGGTGTTGAAACCGAGGGTGTGGGCGCCCCGGACCGGCTTCGCCACTCCCCCGGCGCGCCCCTCGTAGATGTTTCCGCACTTGTCGACGAGGAAGTTGTAGCCGATGTCCCGCCAGCCCATGCTCTTGACGTGGTAGCGGTAGATACCGCGGATGAGCGACGGCACCTGTGAACACGTGTACGTGTTGCCGGAGGCCGTGTGGTGCACGAAGGCGGCCTTGACCTTCGACGTGTAGACGAACCCCTTCTCCCGCAGCCCCTCGCTCGCGCCCCAGCCGAGCCGGGTGACGATGCGCGGGCGCGGGCCGATGTACGGCGTCGCCCGCTGCCGCTGCGCCGGGTCGGCGGCCGGCAGCGCGCGCAGTTCGTCCACGGTCTGCCGCCGGGTCAGCGCGGGGATCACCGTGGCGCCGAGCGGGACCAGGTCGGCGTTGGCGGCGGACGCGGTGGCCGCGGCGACGGCCGCCCGGATCCCGGCACCCGATGTTCCGGACGGGACAAGGGACTTCACGGCGCCGGCGCCCACCTGTCCGAGCGGGACGAGGAACTTCACGGCACCGGCGCGCGGGGCGGCCACCGGCACGTGGCGCGGGCCGGACCGCACGGCGCGGGTGGCCGGCCCGGGATGCACGCGCCCCGGGTCGACGAGTTCGAGGCGCAGTCCGGAGGGGAGCCGGGAGCCGGCCGGGAGCACCGCGCGCGGGGCGCGGCCCGCCCGTTGGGCGGAGGCCGGGCCGTGGACTCCGGACTCGGTACGCACGCGCACCTCGACTCCGTTCGAATCGCCCACCCACAGGGGCGCGGTGGCGCCCCGCACCCGGCCCGCGGCGCGCTCGGCGGTGCCGGGATCGGCGCCGTGGTCGCCGTTGTGCGTGTCGACGTTCCTCCAGCCGGACCAGGCACGGGTGCCGACCGCGCGGGTGCGGACCTGGACGCGGCCGCGCAGTTCGACGTCCGGGTCGTCCCAGACGACGCCGACCAGGGAGAAGCGGTGCACGCCGCGGCGCGGCAGACCCTGGTCCTTGGCCAGGGTGCCGGAGGTGCGGGTGGCGGAACCCCGGCGGTCGGGGGCGAGGGGGACGAGGGGCAGCGACTGGGTGCTGCCGGGCAGGTCCGACGCGGCGGCCGCGGCCTCGCCGGCCCGGACCGCGGCGGACTCGGCCATGTCGGCCGCAGCCATGTGGGCCGTGGCGGGGGCGGCCGCGTCGCCGGTCGGGAGCGAGCTCGCGGACACCGGCATGGGCGCCGCGGCGGCGGGCGGACTCAGCGGCAGGACGAGGGCGGCCGCACAGGTGACACCGATCGAAGAAGCAAGCAATCCACGCATATCGCCGATCATGGACATAGTCATATATGTCTGTCCATCGGAGAACTGACGGCCCGTCGGACGCCGTTCCGCCGAACCGGTGGTCCGCGACCGGCCCGCCGGTGGGAGCCCGCCGCGCCGCCCGCGTACGCTTGCGCGGGTGAACGCCACCGATCGCACCCCTGCCGACCTGCTGCGTTCCGCGCTCGCCGCGGACCCCTCGCGCCCCCTGGTGACCTTCTACGACGACGCCACCGGCGAACGCGTCGAACTGTCCGTGGCCACCTTCGCCAATTGGGTGGCCAAGACCGCCAACCTCCTCCAGGACGGACTGTCCGCGGAACCGGGCGACCGGGTCGCGCTGCTGCTGCCCGCGCACTGGCAGACGGCGGTGTGGCTGCTGGCGTGCTCTTCGGTGGGCGTCGTCGCGGACATGTCGGGGGACCCGGCGCGAGCGGACTTCGTCGTGGCCGGACCCGGGCGGTTCGAGGCGGGGCTCGCGTGCCGCGGGGAGCGGTACGCCCTGTCGCTGGCGCCGCTCGGCCGCCGCTTCCTGCCGGGGCCCCCCGAGGGCTACGCCGACTACGCGGTGGACGTGCCGACCCATGGCGACCGGTTCGTGCCGTACGCGCCCGTGGACCCGGAGGAGCCCGCGCTGATCGTGGCCGGCGCGGAGTTCACCGGGGCCGAGGTCGTGGCGCGGGCACGGGACGAAGCCGCCGAGCTGGGGTTCACCGGGCCCGGGGCCCGGCTGCTGTCGGGGCTGCCCTACGACACGTGGGAGGGGCTGAGCGCCGGACTGTACGCGGCGCTGGCGAGCGGCGGGTCCGTGGTGCTGTGCCGGCACCTGGAGGAACTGTCGGAGGACGGGCTGGCGAAGCGGGTCGAGAGCGAGCGGGTGACGGCGGTCCGCGCGGGCCGCTAGCTCGGGGCGCTTTTCTGGGGGCCGGTGGTGAAGCCGCGGGTCCGTTGTGGCCGGTCGCGCAGTTCCCCTCGCCCCTGGAGGGGGGCGGCGGCACCGCCCGCCCGAGCCGCGCGCGCCCCTGCCCCTGAAGGGGGCGGCAGCACCGTCCGTCCAAGGCGTACGGGGCTTCTGCCCCCGCTCCGAGAATGTCGCCCGTTCGGGCTACTCCCGACCGCAGGGCCGCTTCGGCCGCGCCATGGTCGTAGGAGCAGCACGCTGGTACGCGATGAGGGGGTGGACCCGGACGTGACCGACGACGCGGCGGAAGACGTCCGGGGCCGGTGCGCCGACGGGGCTCGGGCCTCCGGGGGGTGTCTCGGGCCGGGGGCGGGGGCCACCGCCGTGGGCAGCGGGCTGATACGGCGGCGGCGACGACGGTGGTTGCAGGGAGCGGCGGTCGGGGTGACGGTGCTCGTCGTCGGTGCCGTCGGGGCCGGGTGGACGGTGTACGCGAAGCTGAACGGCAACATCACGGCCGACGACGCGGCCGCTGCGGAACTCGCCCGGTACGACCGGGAACGGCCCACGGCGCTGGTGCACGGCGCGCAGAACATCCTGCTGATCGGGTCGGACTCGCGCTCGGGGGAGGGGAACGGGAAGTACGGGCGGGACTCGGGGACCGAGCGGTCGGACACGACGATCCTGCTGCACCTGGCCGCCGGGCGGCGCAGCGCGACCGCCGTCTCCCTGCCGCGTGACCTGATGGTGGACGTGCCCTCGTGCCTGCGCCCGGACGGCAGCCACACCGAGCCGACGTTCTCGATGTTCAACTACGCCTTCCAGATGGGCGGTTCGGCCTGCACCGTGCGCACGGTGGAGAAGCTCACCGACATCCGGGTCGACCACTACGCCGTCGTCGACTTCACCGGGTTCAAGGACATGGTGGACGCCGTCGACGGCGTCCAGGTGTGCCTGAAGGGCCCCATCACCGACAAGGCGGCCAGGCTGAGGCTGCCCGCCGGCCGCGTCACGCTCGACGGCGAGCAGGCTCTCGGTTACGTCCGCGCCCGCAAGTCGCTCGGCGACGGCAGCGACACCAGCCGGATGGACCGCCAGCAGCGGTTCCTCGGCGCGCTGGTCAACAAGGTGCGGAGCAACGGCGTACTGCTCAATCCCGGCAAGCTCTACCCGGTGCTGGACGCGGCGACGTCGTCGCTCACCACCGACCCGGACCTGGCGAGCCTGCGCGGTGTCTACGAGCTCGTGCGCGGGCTGCGCGACGTCCCCGTCAAGCGCGTGCAGTTCCTGACCGTGCCGCGGAGGTCGTACGTGTACGACGCCAACCGCGATCAGCTCGTGGAGCCCGAAGCCGAACGTCTGTTCGAGAGATTGCGCCAGGACGCGCCGGTGAGGGTCTCCCGGAACGCTTTGAAGAATTCTGGCGATTCCTACCCGAATGACCCCGCGTTCGCCACGCCCGTTTTCCGGGGCCACACCGCCGCCGAGGACAGCTGCGAGTAAAGCGCTTGCCAAGCAGGCGTACATTTACGAACGCCAGTTCAAGGAAATGGGCGTATTGCCCGCTTGTAGGAACGTGGAATTTGTCACCGTCGTCGCCTGACGTTGAACTGGGCGGATAGTGTGAGCGCTCCCGGTGCCCCGGCCCGCGAGGTCCTGCCTCGGGTCACGCACCGTGTGACCGTGACCCGAGCGCCTCGAGGGGGGAAAGGCGCCGCGTGGCCCCGACGGAGGATTCGGACAACCGTGGACGCGCAAGGCCGTGGGCGGGCGGACAACATCGACCCCGCAGACCAGTGGGTACTCAATCCGAACACTGGCGAATACGAACTGCGACTGGCTCCTTCCGCTCCGCAATCAGCGGTTCCCAGGCCTCGTCGATCCGCGCCACGCGGAGCGGGTGCCGCGGATGTGGACAAGAGCACAGCGCGCAGTCGTACCGCCGCGCCGCCAGGACGGGAGAGGGGGGTGCCGGATCACGAGATCCCGGCACCGCGCCGTCGCCGTGGCGTGCCCGAGGAACCGCCGCCCGGACGGAGGGGACGGCGGCCCGGCAAGAAGAAGTCACGCGCGAAGAAGGTCCTGCTGTGGACCGGCGGCACGATGGCCTTCGTGCTGGTCGCCGGTGCCGGAGCGGGATACCTCTACATCCAGCACCTCAACAACAACATCCAGTCGTCCCCGGACGACGGCGCGAGCACCGGTGGCTTCAACAAGGACAAGGCGATCAACATCCTTGTCATCGGCACCGACAAGCGCACCGGCGCGGGCAACAAGGGCTACGGCGACTCCGGCAGCGTCGGCCACGCCGACACCACGATCCTGCTGCACGTCTCCAAGGACCGGACGAACGCGACCGCGCTCAGCATCCCGCGCGACCTGATCGTGAACGTCCCGGACTGCCCGACCACCCAGCCGGACGGCACCACCAAGGTCATCAAGGGCACGGACGGCGTCCGCTTCAACACCAGCCTCGGCCAGGACGAGCGGACACCGAGCTGCACCATGCGCACGGTCACCGAGCTGACCGGGATCACCCCGGACAACTTCATGGTCGCCGACTTCAACGCGGTCAAGACGCTGACCACGGCGGTCGGCGGGGTCGACGTGTGTCTCGCCAAGGACATCAAGGACCCCGACTCGCACCTGAACCTGAAGAAGGGGACCCAGCACATCCAGGGCGAGACCGCGCTCGCCTTCGTGCGCACCCGGCACGCCGTCGGCTTCGGCGGCGACCTGAGCCGGATCACGCTCCAGCAGCAGTTCCTCAGTGCGCTGATGCGCAAGCTGAACTCCAACTCCACCCTCACCAACCCGACGAAGATGGTGAAGGTGGCCGAGGCGGCCACCAAGGCGCTGACCGTGGACTCCCAGCTCGACAGCATCGGCAAGATCAAGGACCTCGGTCTGGAGATGGGCAAGCTCAACCCCAAGAACCTGACGTTCACCACGGTTCCGGTGCTCGACAACCCGGCCGAGAAGGTGAAGGCCACGGTCGTCCTCAACAAGACCACGGCGCCCACGATCTTCCAGATGATCCAGGAGGACGTGTCCTTCACCGAGGTCGCGGCCCAGAAGAAGGCGGCCAAGAGCAAGGAGGCCGCCGCGGCCGCCAAGCGCCTGGAGGGCACCCAGTCCGCGGCCTCCGAGGTGCGGGTGCGGATCCTGAACGGCGGGGCCGTGGCGGGCAGCGCACAGGAAACGCTTAACTGGCTGCAGAATGATGAGGGCGTGACGAAGTCGGAGAACGCGGGCAACGCCCCGGCGGCTCTGAGCAGGACAACGCTGGAGTACGCGCCCGACCAGGCCGACCAGGCACGCAAGCTCGCCAAGCTCATGGGTCTCTCCGGATCCGCGATGAAGCCCGGCAAGAGCGTGACCAACTCGCAAGGTCTGCCCGCGATGACGCTGACTCTCGGCAAGGACTTCAAGGGTGCGGGCGTATCCCTGACCGCGGCGACAAAGGTGCCGGACACGGTCAGTACGTCCACAGCGGACAAGGTTGAGTGCGCCAAGTGACCTAACGGGTCCGTCACGCGTCTCTTAGAACGCGGGACGGACCCGTTGTCGGGCGCAGGGTGGGGAGGCTGGAGTTGGCACAGAGCATTGTGCGGGGGGAGGCGTCTGCGGTGGACGACACGATGTCGCTCACGCCGCAGGGCCAGGGAACGCCGTCGGACCAGGAACTGTCGGAGCAGGAACTGCACGGGGACGGTGAGCACGGCACCAAGAAGGCCGGCGGCCGCAGTCGACGTGTGCTGCGCTGGTCGGCGACGGTGATGGCCGTGGTCATACTCGGCACGGCCGGCGCCGGATACCTGTATTACCGCCACCTCAACGGCAACATCCACAAGGATGCGTTGAACATCGGCGACGAGAAGGACAGAGCCGCCGGCACGAAGGCGAACGCGGCCGGGCAGACCGCGATGAACATCCTGCTGATCGGTTCGGACGCGCGCGACACCGAGGAGAACCAGAAGCTCGGCGGCGCCAAGGAGACCTTCGGCGGCACTCCCCTCGCCGATGTCCAGATGCTGCTGCACGTCTCCGCCGACCGCTCCAACATGTCGGTCGTCAGCATGCCGCGCGACACCCTGGTCGACATACCCAAGTGCACGGACCCGGACACCGGCAAGGTCTACGCGGCCAGCACCACGACCGTGATGACGAACCAGTCGCTGGGCCGCGGCGGTCCGGGCTGCACGGTGGCGACGTGGGAGAAGCTGACCGACATCCACATCGACCACTTCATGATGATCGACTTCTCGGGTGTGGTCTCCATGGCGGACGCCATAGGCGGCGTCCCGGTCTGTGTGAGCGCCAACGTCTTCTCGCACACCTCCACCGGCCACGGCTCGGGCCTGAAGCTGAAGGAGGGCACCACCTCGATCAAGGGCAAGCAGGCCCTCCAGTGGCTGCGCACCCGGTACGGCTTCGAGGACGGCAGTGACCTCGCGCGCGCCAAGGCGCAGCACATGTACATGAACTCGATGGTCCGCGAGCTGCGCGCCAGCGCGAAGCTGACCAACCCGACCAAGTTGCAGAGCCTCGCCGAGGCGGCCACGAAGGCGATCACGGTCGACGACGGCCTGGGCACCATCACCAAGATGTACGACCTGGCCGAGGAGCTCAAGAAGGTCCCGACGGACCGCATCACGATGACGACGATGCCGAACGAATACGTCGGCGCGCGCGTGAAGCCCACGGCGGACGCCACGAAGCTGTTCCGCATGGTGCGCGAGGACATCGCCCTCGACGGCAAGGACAAGAAGAAGACCGCCGCCACCGCCACCCCGGCGGCGACCGCGGATCCGGCCGCCGCGGACGACCAGATCGCGGTCCAGGTCCGCAACGGCACGGCCACCGACGGCCTGGCCCCGGTCTCCGGACGCGCGAAGGCGGTGACCGGGCTGCTGGCCGGCAAGGGCTTCACCGAGGCCAAGGCGGACACCTCGGCGGCCACGGCCGAGGCCACCACGCTGATCCGCTACCCGAGCGCCGACCTCAAGGGCGACGCAGAGCGGATCGCGAAGGCGCTGGGCATCCCGGCGAGCGCGGTGGAGAAGTCCACCTCCGTCTCCGGGATCACGCTCGTGGTGGGAGCGGACTGGCGGTCGGGTACGACGTACAAGGCGCCGGCGGACGAGGACAAGACGCCCGACACGGCGCAGGCGATCAACGCGTCCGACACCTCGCAGTGCATGCAGGTCGACCCGGCTTACACCTGGTAGGACGGCAGCCCCGGACACACGTCGGCCCGGACCGCGGGAGAGCGGTCCGGGCCGAGCCGTACGTTCAGGCCGCGGGTCCCGGGCTCTACGCCTCCGCGCCGACGACCGCCGGCCGCCGGGACGCGATGACCTTCCTGGCCAGCGACCGCGGGCTGGTGAGGAAGCCCCAGCCCCACGACATGTGCATGGTGGCCAGCGCGACGGGGATCCGGAGCCGTGCCTTCAGCGGCAGCCCCTTGCCCGCGGGCAGCGACCCGGCGACGATCGCGGCGAGGTAGCCGCCGGGTATGACGAAGCCCCACGGGGTGAGGGCCGCGCCCACCACGAGGCCCGCCGCGATCGCGCAGACCGCGGTCGGCGGGGCGAGGTAGCGCAGGTTGATGGAGCCCTCGTGGTAGCGGGCGACCACGTGCCGCCAGCGGCCGTAGTCCTTGTACTGCTTGGCGAGCGCCTTCACGCTGGGGCGCGGACGGTACGACACGCGCAGCTCGGGCGAGAACCAGATGAGGCCGCCCGCCTCCCTGATCCGGAAGTTCAGCTCCCAGTCCTGGGCGCGGATGAACTCCTCGTTGTAGCCGCCCTGCCGCTCCAGTGCCTCCCGGCGGAAGACGCCCAGGTACACCGTCTCGGCCGCGGCGGCCTGTCCACCGGTGTGGAAGGCGGCGTTGCCGACGCCGATCTTCGAGGTCATGGCCGCGGCGACCGCGTGCTCCCAGTCGTTCTCGCCCTCGGCGTGCATGATGCCGCCGACGTTCTGCGCGCCGGTCTCCTCCAGGAGCCGTACGGCGGTGGCGATGTAGTTCGGCGAGAGCATGCCGTGGCCGTCCACGCGGACGACGACCGGATGGCGGGAGGCCTTGATCGCGGCGTTGAGGGCGGCGGGCGTACGACCCGTCGGGTTCGGCACGGTGTGCACCCGCGGGTCCTCCGCCACGAGTTCGGCGGCGATCTCGTCCGTACGGTCCGTGGACGGACCGATGGCGATCACGACCTCCATCTCGCCCGCGTACTCCTGGGCGAGGATCGCTCGGACGGCTTGCCGGAGATGCCGCTCCTCGTTGAGGACGGGCATGATCACGGAAACGGCGGGAAGCTGCACGTCGGACTTGGCGTTCATCGGTGCTCACGTTACCGCGAACGGGCGACACCGGCGCGCGCCGCCGGGTGCTCGGACCCGGGCGGCAGATCGTATGGGCCTACGGTGCTCACGGATCGCGTACGGCCTCGTCCGGAGGTGTCCCTCTTGTCCACCCCCACCCGCTCCCCCGCCCGGCCACGGCGCCGACCGCAGCCGGCCCGCCGTGCGCCGCGGCCCCCCGTACGGCGCAGGAGGCCGCGCTGGGCCATGCGGGCGGTGACCACGCTGTCGGTGGTGGTGCTCGCCGCCGCCGGGATCGGGCACTCCGTGGTCGCGAGCCTGGACGCGGGTATCGCCCGGGTCGACCCGTTCAAGGACATGAAGAACCGCCCGCGCGCGGGCCACGGCATGAACGTCCTGCTGGTGGGCACCGACGGCCGGGACCGGATCACCGAGGCGGAGCGGCGCAAGTACCGGCTCGGCGGCGCCCCCTGCCACTGCACCGACACGATCATGATCGTGCACATCTCGGAGAACCTGGAGCGGGCGAGCGTGGTGAGCCTGCCGCGCGACAGCTACGCCGACACGCCCTCGCACATCGACCGGACCACCGGCCGGCCGCACGCCGGCCACCCCATCAAGCTCAACGCGGCCTACGCGGAGGGCGGGCCGCAACTGACCGTGCGCACGGTCGAGAGCATGACCCACGTCAAGATCGACCACTATCTGGAGGTCGACTTCACCAGCTTCATGAAGACGGTGGACGTGCTCGGCGGGGTGCGGATCTGCACCGCCGTACCGATGAAGGACTCCTACACCGGACTGGACCTGCGGGCCGGCACCCACACGCTGATGGGCGGGCAGGCCCTCCAGTACGTCCGCTCCCGGCACGTGGACGGCGCCTCGGACCTCGGCCGGATGCAGCGCCAACAGCGCTTCCTGGCAGCCCTGGTGGACCGGGCCACGTCCTCCGGGGTGCTGCTGAACCCGATCCGGTTCCGGGACGTCACACGGGCGGTGCTCGGCTCGGTGCGCGCCGACAAGGGCTTCGGCACGGACGAACTGCTGGACCTCGGCCGGGCGATGCGCAACTTCTCGCCGTCCTCGTCGGAGTTCACCACCGTGCCCATCGGCCGGATGGGATACGCGGTCAAGGGCATCGGCTCCACGCTGAAGTGGGACCCCGTCAGGTCCGAGCGCCTCTTCCGGGCGCTGCGCGACGACAGGCCGCTGGCCACGCACCGGCCGCCGCCCCGGCACGCCGCGGCCCGGGTGGCGGTGGCCCCGCAGCAGATCCGGGTGCAGGTGGAGAACGGCACCGCCACCGCCGGGCTCGGCAGGCGCGTGGACGCCGCGCTGACCGCCACCGGCTTCGCCACCACCCGGCGTCCCGTCAATGCCGCCGAGCGCACGGTCACGCGCACGGTCGTCGTCTACGACCCACGCTGGGACCGCTCCGCGAAGTCCCTGGCCGTCGCCCTGCCGGGCAGCGAGCTGCGGGCGGTGCGGGGCCAGGGGCCGGTGCTGAAGGTGATCGCCGGCTCGGACTTCCGCCAGGTGCGCAGGGTGCGGGCGGACGATCCCCGGCAGGGGGAGTTCGGGGCGGTCCGCGGGGACGAGGTGGGCTGCGCGTAGGGACGGCCGACGCGGACGCGCCGGACGCCCGGGGCGTCGACGCGCCCGGTCCCCGACGGGATCAGTCCTCGATGCCCTCCGCCGCCCGGCGGGCCCGCAGCTCCATGATCGCCCGACGGCGGGCGAGGCGGTGGGTGCGGCGGATCTGGGCCTCCTGGTTGCGGCGCTTGTCGCGTTCCGTCTCCGGCAGGACCGGCGGCACCCGGCGCGGCTTGCCGTCGGCGTCCACCGCGGCGAAGACGAGGTAGGCCGAGCCGACCTGGGTGGCCGGGGTGGACTCGTTCCAGCGCTCGGCCAGGACCCGCACGCCGACCTCCATCGAGGTTCGGCCGGTCCAGTTGACCTGGGCCTTCACATGCACCAGGTCGCCGACCCTGACCGGCTCCAGGAACGCCATCTCGTCCATGGAGGCGGTGACGGCCGGGCCCCCGCTGTGCCGGCCGGCCACGGCGCCCGCCGCGTCGTCGACCAGCTTCATGATCACTCCACCGTGCACCGAGCCCAGGAGGTTGGTGTCATTGTGGGTCATGATGTGGCTGAGGGTGGTGCGGGACGCGGAGGTCGGCTTGCCCGGGATATCCGAGGTGCCCGATTCCGCTGCTGAGACCTGGTCTGTCATGACCCCCACCCTATGCCGAGGCGACATCCAGGGAATTTGTGTCAGCTTGGCAACAGCCGGGCCCTGATTTTCCGACGACTCTTGTGGGGCACACCCCGGGTCCCGGCACACTGGGGCCCATGAGCGATTGGCCCCAGGGATGGTCCGACGAGAACGGCGGCAGCCGGCACGGACGCGGCAGCGCCGGAGCGCAGCCCGAGAGCGCCCGTGTGATGCGGCAGGTCCGCCGCGGTCCGGCGACTCCGCCCGGTCAGGGCGGCGGCTACGGCCCCGGCCCGTCCGCGCCGCCGTACGGGGGCGGCGTCCCGCAGCAGCCGTCGTACACCGACGGCCAGGGCTACGACGACGGCTACGACAGCGGCTACAACACGGGCCATGTCTACGGCGCGCCCGGTGGCGGCTCCGGCGGCCCGGACGACCCCGGCGGGTACGGGCGGCCCCGGCCGGACTGGCGCCGCCGTATCAAGTGGACGGCGATCACCGTGGTGAGCGTGCTGGTGGTCACGACCGTCGGCACGTACTTCTGGGCCGACGGAAAGCTACGCCGCGAGGTCGACCTGTCGACGGTCATCGACCGGCCCGAGGCGGGCGAGGGCACGAACTACCTGATCGTCGGCTCCGACAGCCGTGAGGGTCTGTCCAGCGCCGACAAGAAGGCGCTGCACACCGGCTCCGCCGCGGGCAAGCGCACCGACTCGATGATGATCCTGCACGTGGGCAGCAACGGCGACACGCTGATATCCCTGCCCCGCGACTCGGACGTGGAGATACCCACGTACCAGGGCTCCGAGTCCGGCAAGGTCTTCAAGGGCACGGGCCGGCACCGGAAGCTGAACGCCGCGTACGCCGAGGACGGCCCGACGCTGCTGGTCCGCACGATCGAGTTCAACACCGGTCTGCACATCGACCACTACGTCGAGATCGGCTTCGCGGGCTTCGCGGGCATCGTGGACGCGGTCGGCGGGGTGGACATCACCATCGACAAGGCGTTCAAGGACAAGTACTCCGGCGCCGACTTCCAGGCGGGCGAGCAGACGCTGAACGGCGAGGAGGCGCTGGCCTTCGTCCGGACCCGGCACGCCTTCGCCACGTCCGACCTCCAGCGCACGAAGAACCAGCAGAAGTTCCTCGCGGCGCTGGCCCACCAGGTGGCCACCCCGGGGACGATCCTCAACCCGTTCAAGTTCTACCCGACCATGGGTGCGGGCCTGGACTCCCTGATCGTCGACAAGGACATGGGCCTGTGGGACCTGGGCTCCATGTTCTTCGCGATGAAGGGTGTCAACGGCGGTGACGGCACGTCGATGAACATGCCGATCTCGGGCTCCTCCGGCGGCAACCTCGTCTGGGACAAGGCGAAGGTGAAGACGCTGGTGAACGAGTTGAACAACGACGAGAAGGTCACGGTGTCCGGTGACTGAGCCGACCCCTCCCCCCGGCCCGAGACCGCCCTTCGACGCGGTCCTGTGCGACGTCGACAACGTCATACGGCACTTCGACCCGGCCGGTCTGGAGGCGCTGGAGCGGGCCGCCGGGCTGGCCGAGGGCACCACGATGAAGGTGGCCTTCGCCCCCGAGGTCGACCTGCCGGTCCTGCTGGGCCTGGCCACCGAGCAGGAGTGGGTGGAGTCCATCACGGAGGGCCTGACCGGCCTGGTCCCCGAGGCGACGGCCTGGGAGCTGGGCACCGCCCTGCTGGAGTCGCCCTTCCACGCCGACGAGACGGTGGTGTCCTTGCTGCGCCGGGCCCGCACCCGGGTGCCGCTGGTCCTGGTCACCAACGCCACCCTGGGCCTGGAGGCCGACCTGGACTCGCTCGGGCTGACCGACCTCGCCGACCACGTCGTCAGCAGCGCCCGGGTGGGCCTGGCCAAGCCGGACCCGCGCATCCTGGAGCTGGCCGCGGTACGGGCGGGCGCGCGCCCCGAGCGGTGCCTGTTCGTGGACGACACCGAGGAGAACGTGATGGCGGCCGCCGCGCTGGGCATGCAGGGCGTGCACTTCCGTCAGGCACCGGACCTGGAGCGCGCCCTGGAACCGCTCTTCGCCTGACCGGGCGACGGAGTGAGGGCACCCCGTGGGGTGCCCTCGGACCCGGTCGGGGTCGATGCCACATCCTGACGTCCGCCGTCGCGCGGCACCTCTCGACGCGGCGGCGACGGCGCCGAGGCCATTCGTTCGGATGCCTCGGCACACCCGGCCGCCGGTGCCGCCGTACGCCCTACGGCTTCCTGCCCACCCCGGCGAAGTGGGTGACCTCCACCGGCGCCCCGTCCTTGGTGTCGGAGGCGTCGGGCCGCCAGCGGGAGCAGGAGACGATGCCGGGTTCCAGGAGTTCGACGCGGTCGAAGAGACGGGTCAGGTCGTCCCGGCTGCGCAGGGTCATGGGGGCCGAGCCCTGGCTGTTCCAGTACGCGACCGCCTGGGTCATGGCCTCGCCGTCGACCTCGGTGGTGGGGTGGGAGATCACCAGGTGGCTGCCGGAGGGAACGGCGTCCAGGAGCCGGTGGACGATGGACACGGCCTCGTCGGTGTCCATCACGAAGTTGATGATGCCCAGCATGGTGATGGCGACGGGACGGTCGAGGTCCAGGGTCCGCGCCGCGCCCCTGAGGATCGTCTCGGGGTCGCGCACGTCCGCCTCGATGTAGTCCGTGACGCCCTCGGGCGTGCTGGTGAGCAGCGCGTGGGCGTGGGTGAGGACCAGGGGGTCGTTGTCGGCGTACACGATCCGGGACGAGGGGGCCACCCGCTGCGCGACCTCGTGCGTGTTGTCCGCCGTCGGCAGGCCGGTGCCTATGTCGAGGAACTGGCGTATCCCCACCTCTTTGGCCAGGTGGCGCACCGCCCGCGCCAGGAAGCCCCGGTCCGCCACCGCTGAGCGGGGCAGCGCCGGCACGAAGCCGAGGATCTGGTCGCCGACCTCCTCGTCCACCGGGTAGTGGTCCTTGCCGCCCAGCCAGTAGTTCCAGATACGGGCCGAGTGCGAGACGTCCGTACGCAGCCGGGTGGTGCGCGCGACGCCTTCGTCCTCGGCGGCGGGGAGATCGGGCTGTGTCATGGCTTCAGGGCTCCTTGCCTGGTAGACGGTCACGCATTCGGAATCAAAAGTTGGAGATCACGCTGGTGATCACACGCTCGATCGTCTCGGCTTTCCTCGCGTCGTACGCCTGCCCGCCGGTCACGTCCGCGATCTCCTGCAACACGGTCCTGCCGTGCTTATCGTTCTCGTCGGCGTCACTGCCGTAGGCGATGGTGAAGATCCGGATCTGAGGCTTTGCGGGGTCGCCGATCCGTCTGAGCAGTTCGTCCTTGGCCAGGCTCCCGTTGTCCTCGTTGCGGCCATCGGTGAGTAGGACGATCGCGTTGATGGCCTGCGGGTCGTAGTGGTCGCGCATGAAGCGGACCTCGGCGTCGAGCGTGTCGTAGAGGCCGGTCGCGCCGTCCGGTTCCAGATTCTCGACGTTCTCGGTCAGCAGTCGCGCACGTGTGCCGCCCTTCAGCTTCTCGTCGTACAGGCCGAGCGGCACCAGTTCGCGGTAGTCACGTCCACCGCCGAGGACGTCCGCGTCGGAGAACTTCACCAGCCCGACACGGTCGTTGCCGCTGAACTCGCCGAAGAGTCTGGGTTCCGCCGCCTTCAAGCGCCCGATCTTGGTGTCGCCGGTTCCTGGAATTTCGTCGTTCATGGACTCCGAGTTGTCGATGACGACAAGCACGTTGGCGCGGCGGCGCAGGGTGGGCCAGATGTCCAGCAGATGCTGGAGGACCTCGCCCCGGGGCATCGGCATACGGATGTACTGGGCTTTGGGCTGAACCTCATCCGACTTTCTCAGCAGGCTGGATTCCCGGACGACCCGGCCGTCATGGGTGCGAAAGCCGTAGGGCGCGAACTGTTCGGCGTAGACCTGGGGATCCTGCAGGTAACCGAGGAAGTCGTCGGCCAGCGTCTTCTTCGCGCCTTTCGTCCAGTTCAGCTTGATGTACGGGTGGTCGGAGAACGGAACTCCGTCCTTCGGGTAGAACGAGACCAGCGGGATGTCCGGCGGGTCCGGCGGGTCGGTCTGCTTGCAGCCGTCCTGCTCGCTGAGCGCGCCGCAGGGGTAGCCCGCGTTGTAGGCGGCCACGCTGCTCTCCTCCAGTGCGATGGCGGAGATGTACGACATAGCCCGGTCGGGCCCACCGCTCTCGGCCCTGCGCAGGTTGGAGAGGAAGGTCAGGGTGGTGTCGCCGTAGTGGACCGTGGCCTGCTCGATGCTCCTGACGAACGCGCGGTCGGCACTGTTGTCGAGGTGCGCCGTACCCAGTTCACGGCTGGTACCAGTCTTTGCGAAGAAGGCAGCGACGGTGGCGTTCAGCCCGGAGGTGGAGTACCCGGGATTAGTCTTGCCGAGCTTGAACGCGCCCCACTCCGGATGGCCGCGCCGCGCCCAGAAGCCGTCCGCGTCCTGCGCCCATTGGGCCAGATCACTCCAGGAGAATCGCCGCTCGGGCCAGTTCAGGGCCTTGGCCATCGGTTTCGGCATGGCGATGGTCAGCGGGCTCTGCACGATCGAATCCGCCTTCTCCGGGAACGGGTCCATGTCGTTCCCCTTCGCATCGGCACGGGCCAGGGAGAGCCAGGAACTCCCGGCCGGCGCCCATACGTCCGGCCTGTGCCCGTCGGACTCGCTCCAGCCGTCGACCAGCGCCCGCATCGCCTCCCCGGAGTTCTTGTCGTCGATCTGGATTCCCCAGCACTGTCCACCGCTGGCCCGGTGCCCGTAGGCCCGCGCCGCCCGCCGCAGGGGTTCGGACTTGTCCACGGAGGCGGCAATGTGCAGAACAACGGACGCGTCCTTGCAGGGCGCCAGTGTGGAGGGCACCTCCGCCAGGCGGGCGCCGTCGAGCCCGTCCGACCGGGGCAGGAAGGGCGGTGTCGGAATGCTCCAGACCAGCACGGCCAGCAGCGCAAGGCTCAGTGTCGCCCTGCTCCTCACCGTTCTGCCTCGCCACCAGCCGGTGATCCGATGCGCCCGGCGGAGGGCGGGAAGAGAACCCCGGTCATACCGACCGGGTGGGGGAGGCTGCACCGGGGGTGGCGCGGTACCGGAGTACGTGTGTTCGGGATTGTGCTCCATGAGGACGGTGAGTGCCGCCTCTGCCGCGTTCTCGGCCGCGTGCTGCTGGCCGCCCGCGGCGTCGGCATCGCGCTTGCCACCGTCCGCCTTGTCACTGATCCCCCGCACGACCAGTGCCTCCGTGCGGCTGAGCCGCGCCGCGTTGCAGAAGCCGACGCCCTCCATCTCGATGGCCACGGCGTCCTGGTAAGTGCTGGCGAGCTGCTCCCGGATGTCGCCGAATTCGTTGTCGAGCACGACGTTGCCGGAGGCGATCGGCTTGAAGTGGCAGTTGCTTCGCATTTCGGCGTTGACTGCCGTCTGCCCCAGTGGGTGCGAGGCGTAGTACGCACCGGGACGGGCACCACGCCCCTGGTCCGACTCTCTCGCGCTCTCGATGTCGTACACCTTCGAGGCGATCACCACGTCGCCCGGTGCAATGTCGTCCTTCAGTCCGCCAGCAACGCCGACGAGGAGCGCGGCGTGCGGCTTGTAGAAGTGCAGGAGCCGCTGTGCCACCAGACCTGCGTCGGAGTTTCCCTGCCCCACCTGGGCCAGGCGAACGGTCCACTCGGCGTGATCGCCCTCCAGCAGGTACGTCCGCACGACGGTGCCGTCTATCCACTCCGTGCCGCGCCATTCGGCACCTCTGATCGCCAGCCGGGAGAGCAGGGCCCCGAACTCGACGGGAAGCGCCGTGACGACGACGGCGGTGCAAGGACGACGTGCTGCTGCCACCGAACCAACCGATCTTGGTGTTGACCTCGACACCCAGAGTGAACCAGGTCAACAAGCTACCACCGGGCAGGCTTCAACATCCTTGACATACAAGGACATTGGGCTGGCCTCAGCGGCCCTCGTCCGGGGCGTACGCCGATGGCCCCCGTCCGGCAAGGGACGGGGGCCACCGGGAGCAAAAGTACGGCCGTGTTACGGCAGGTTGCGGGCCATGACGATGCGCTGGACCTGGTTGGTGCCCTCGTAGATCTGGGTGATCTTGGCGTCGCGCATC
>NZ_JBVJMD010000062.1:0-41228 GCF_055584385.1 Streptomyces sp. NPDC104096 | reverse complement strand
GGCGTGACCTGCCTGAACGCTACGGGCCGTGGAAGACCGTCTACGAGCGCCACCGGCGCTGGTCGGCCGACGGAACCCGGGAACGGCTGCTCCAGGCTGCTCGGCCTGTTGCGCCGCATCGGCACTCCGGGTGAGGGTCTCCAGGGTCAGCGGCCGTGACCACGCCGCCACCACCCGTCCCCGCGTGGGACTCCGGCCGGGGTCAGGGGTTCCCCCGGCCCCGTCGGCGGAACACGGATCCGGGGTGTCAGGCCGGTGGGCCTGCCGAGGCGTACCGGGACTCCGGGCGAGTACAGGACGCTGACCGGCGGCCCGCCGAGAGCCGGGAGTCCGGCCGCCGCGAGGAGGTTCTCCTCGCAGTCGAGCAGCTCCGCGCGGTGGAGCGGCCAGCGCGGATGGTCATTGGCCAGGTAGCCGGTACCACCGGCGAAAGTGTTGTGCATGCCCCAGCGGGCGGTGAGGAAATGCTCCAGCTCCGTAGGCTCCGGAATGGGCCGGCCGACCGTGACGACGATCCGGCTCCGCGCCCGGGAGGTTCCGGGCCGGAGCCGGGCACTCCGGTAGGTGACGGTGTCGCCGTGCGCTCGTACGTCCATGCGGGACCACAGGTACGGGAGCCGGAAGCCGAGGCGCCCCAGGAGCACCGGCACGAGCCGGGAGGCGTCCATGGACCGGAAGACGACCCCGCGGCGGCCATGCGCGTCGACCGAGTAGAGGCGCACGTTGGTCTCCGGGAAGGAGCCGAAATACGGCACCCCGGGGAGCCGTAGCCAGCCCACCTTCTCCATCCGGAAGGCGACGAGACCGACGTAGGTGACCCCGTCGTAGGTGTCCGCGGTGAGCCCGTGCGGCAGCAGCGGGGCGACGTCTCCGGGGTCGACGGCCCAGTGGATGAAGGTGAGGTCGAGCCACTGCTGGGTGAGGAGCGGACTGCGCACTGCGTCTGGCGCCTCGGGAGTGATGGGCGTGGGGTGCACCCCACCAGAGTGCCAGATCGCCCGCGGGGACGGATGCGTCCGGGGCGGTGCCGGCCGCCGTGGTCAGGGCGGCCGGTGACCGAGGCAGTGGGCTTCAGCCGTGCAGCGGGACATTGCGGCGGCCGGCGGGTGAGCGGGGCCATCGTAGGTGTACGCCGGTCATGCGGGCGATGAGGCGCAGATGGGCGCCCGTGTTGCCGACGTACCAGAGCGGGCGTTCCGCCCTGGTCCAGACGTACGCCGGCACGCCCGCGTCCAGGAGGGTCATCAGGCGGGGCTCTTCGAGCGTCGCGGCCGAGAGCGCGTACAGCGCCGGCACTCTGGGGGCGATCACGCCGTAGTCGAGCATCCGGGCGAGGGCGTGTTCGTCGAGGATGGTGTCCTCGGTGGGCAGCGTGACGGGGTACACCGGCGGGAAGGACCGGCCGAGGTCGAGGAACCACTTCACGGTCGCGTAGCGGGGGTCGACCAGCCGTGGCCCGAACGGGGCCAGCCGTCCCAGCATGAGCCGCGGTCGCACCAGTACGGCGTGGGTGAACAGGACGCGGAGCAGGGCGACGTTCATCATGAACCGCTCCACCTGTGCTTCCAACGCGGCCAGGTTCTCGTGGCGCAGGTAGCCGGCGACGATGCTGGCGTTGTGGGCGCGGTACCAGGCGGCGGGTGACGGCCTGCGGATGCAGTCCATCCAATACTCGACGCTTCTGGCGCTCGCCTCTCCCGGCACACCGGCGCACAGCAGACGCGCCTCCACCTTGTCCCTGAGAAGCCCCTCGTTCACGGCACGCCACCATGCGCTGCCAGGGCGCGCACCGGACTCTGCGGCGAGCACTCCGCGTGCGGCGGACCACCGCAGAAAGCTCAGCTCGGCGTGACCGTACCGGCGCAGGGGCTCGCAGGCCTGTGCGTAGAACTCCTGCGCCAGCGCCAGGCGCGCGGCCACGTCGTCCCGGACCAGCGCGATCCGCCGCTCGGCTCGGGATGCTGCATCGGACATGAGCTCAGGATCCGTGATGGCGGCGCGTTCGGCTACCGGCTCCAGGACCTCTTCTTCGGCCCGGCACAGCGGCGAGACGGACGATGGCATCGTCGCGGTGCCCACGGTGCGGACCGGGGGATTCGAGCGGCTCTGGAACGAGAGCCCCGACCGGCTGGACGCGTACGTGCAGGAGGGCAGGGCAGAGGAACAGCTGATGAGCGGGACGGAACGAGGGGCGGTGGCGCAGTCGGCGACGGCCGACCGCGAGGTCGTCATCTCCCGGCTCATCGAGGCCCTGCGAGGACTGGTGTTCGAGACGTTTGCCGAGGTCAGGCACCTGTCGCAGTGGTGGGGACCGGCGTGGTTCACCACCACCACGTGGTCGTTCGAGTTCCGCATCGGCGGGTCGTGGGACGTCGTGATGCACGGACCGGACGGAACGGACTACACCGAGTGGATCTCCTGGACCGAGACCGCGCCGCCGGAGCGGATCGCACTGCTTCACGGTGGCCACCGGCTCGGGGGTCGGCGCATCCGGTGCATGCTCACAGGACAGGCTGCGAGCCCGGTCGGCGCCGGGGAGCGTCGCGCATCAAAGCGCATCGGAAACCGGCCGCGTTCCCTCGTACGCGAGTGGGGAGGATCAGGTGTACGCCGACACGGGCTGGCCTGAGTTCGCGCGCAGTGCTGTCCTGTCGCGGGATTCGATCGGCTCAGTCCTCAAGGCCCGGCATCGAGCGGACGCAAGCGGCGCCGGGCCTCCTCCAGCCGCGCGTCATAGTCGGGGAAGAACAGCGCGGGCAGCATCTTGTCCAACTGGCCGGCGATCCGATGGATCGGTGCCCATGCCGCCGGATCGTCGACCGTGTTGCTGAGATCGGTCGTCTGCAACCGTTCCAACCAGTCCGCCAGGATCGTCGCTTCGTCGCGGGTGAGCTTGATCGTGATCTCTGGCTCTTCCACCCCGACTCCTCCTTCGCACAGGCGACGTTCGACGACACAACCTACCGATCACCAGCTCTGCGACATCGACCAGTTTTCATCGGGGTCGGACACATGCCGTCCTCTCTCGGTTCTGGCACAGACCTTGAGCTTGTTCTTTATCTACCAAGACCTTCCAGGCTTGCCGATGGCCTTGAGGGTCTCGGGGCGTTTGACGGTCTTGCCGACGTCGTAGCGGGGCGCCCGGTGCTTGTTCTTGGCGCCGGGTGGCCGTCCAGGGCCGGCTCCTCGGGGTTTGGGAACACGGGCCGGGCAGGCGAGGTTGGCGCGGATGTTCCTGAACCCCCGGCGGACCCGGGCCGGGGTGAGCCGGTCGGAGGCGGCGGGTTTTTCCCACGGGCGGCGGAGGTCCGCGGCGAGCGGCCGGGCGAGCCGGAGCTGGGTGTGGGCGACGATCAGGGTCCAGGTCCAGCGGTCCGCCGCCTCCGGGGTGCGGAGTTTCGGGGTGGTCCATCCGAGGGTGTGCTTCGCGAAGCGGAAGGTGTGCTCCAGGTCGAAGCGGCGGAGGAATGCCTGCCAGAAGCGGTCCACGTCGTCCGGGGTGGCACTGGTCTTGGAGGACCATAACCACACCGGCGGGGCGTCCCGGTCCTTCGACAGGTGCTCGACCTTCAGCCGGATCAACGTGCCCTCGATCAAGGGTAGTTCGCCGTCGTGGTTGAGCCAGGAGGAGCGGTGGGTGAGCCGGGGGTGGACCCGGTCCCACGCTCGGGTCTCGGCTTTGCCGTAGTTGGTGGTGTCGGTGACGGTGGTGATCGCGGGTTCGGGCCAGGTCTCCGGCTTGGTGAACCGGAATTCCGGGCCGTGCTTGGGCGGCCGGCCGTTGACACCATGCATCCGCGGTGGCTTCGGCAGCCGCATCACGCGGTCGGAGCGGACCCGGCCGACCAGCTCGACCGGCAGGTCGCGCAGGACCCAGGCCAGGCGGGTGACGTCGTAGCCCGCATCGCTCACGATCACCATGTTCGGGTCCCCGGCCTGCCACTGGCCCGCGGCGACGAGCCGTTCAACGACCCCTCGGAGCTGGACGGCGGTGATCGCGGTCGCGTCGTCGGCCGGACCGCGTCCAGGATCGCGGTCCAGGACGTGGCGCCCGGCTCCAGCGCGGCAACGAAGGAGTAGGGCCAGCCAGGGATGAACTGCGACGCGGTCTTCGCACGGCCGTAGACGTGGCAGAACAGGCGCTCCGCCGAGCACGGCGCGTCCGAGCGAAGCCACGGCGACACGTCGACCGCCAGGACCAGGCGCCCGCCGCCGAAACGCGGCAGCGGCAGGCCGGCCAGCACCGTCCGCAGCCGGCCGGTGTCGATCCGGCCGTGGTTCAGGCCGCCGTACATCGCTCCGTGCCCACGGCGGTGCTCGGGCAGCAGCGCCAAGTCCACCGGGGACTTCACCGCACCGTCCGCACACAGCACCGCGTCCGCCAGCTCGAACAACTCGTCGCGCCGAGCGGTCAGACACTCGTAGAACTCGCCCCGGAAGCGTGACGCCTCCGCGAACGCATCCCCCCGAACAGCATCAGGCAGCAGACTCACCCCCACGGCCTTCGTCTCGGTCACGTGCACCTTGGTCGGAGCACATGATCAGACGAAGGCCGCCCCTACGTCCGGCGAACCCCCAGGTGAGCGACCCAGTTCGAGACACCGTTCGAGGACCAATGTCTCTGTGACCTTCATTGCTGATCGCTTGTCAGCGAAGGGCAATCGGCTGAGTGGGGGTGGATCACGAGTAGTACGCGGCGTACACGGCAGACTGCTCAGCTGGCGAGAAGCCGTCGAAGTCCCCCGCTTTTTCGCAGTACAGCAGGCGTGCCAATGCCGCTTGGCTCGCCTGCGTCGGGTGCGCCGCAAGGTACGCCTTGGTCCGTTCCAGCCCGCTGCCGCACAGGAGCTGGATGTCGATGGAACAGTCGGCGTCCCAACTGGCCGTCTTGGCGTTCCAGATCAGAAGGACGTCGTTGGGGACAGCGGCGTGGAACAACTGGACGCAGCAGAGCTTCATCAGAAGTGTGTCGCCGTGCCCCTGGCTTCCGCGTTCGAGCCGGGTCTGCTCGCCCAGAAGCACCCGTACCTCGTCAAGGCCGCACCCATCCGGATGCAGCCCATGACGCAGCAGCCACTGGTCTTCGTCCACGGCTCTGTCCCCCGCACCTGTGCTGCTCGATCCTCGATGGCACGAAACTACGGGTGATCAAGCTTCGAGGGCAATCCGCGAAGGTGCGTTGGCATGGGAGACCGGAAGACAAAGAACAAGCTAAAGCGGGTGTCGCAGGTTCGAATCCTGCCGGGGGCACAGGTCGAAGGGCCGGCTCAGGAGGGCTTTCCTCCCAGGCTGGCCCTTCGTCGCGTCCGGGGCCGTGCCACACGCGTGCCATGAGAGTCCACATCCCCTGGGGTAGAGAGTCGGCGTCTCTCACTGTTGGATATGGACGTGCCGAAGAACGATGACTACGCGAGAACCAGCATGCGCCTGACCATATGGGGCTGCCTTGCCGGGCTGGCCGTGGCCTTGGCTATCCCGGTGTTCCTGGTGGTGACCGTGCTCTTGGGCGGAATGCCGACTCCGTGAAGCCATCGGCCGCCCAGTGGCACGCCCTCCCGACCTCGGTCACCGTCGCACCCGCCAGCACCGCCAGCACCGCCAGGACAGCCCGGCACCTCTGCTCGACAACCGACAACCGACAACTCCGGTGAGGCAACCCCTGAATCGTGACCGCTCCCTTGAAGAGCTTGAACGTGACCGTTGGCCGGCCCCGCCGGCCGACGCCACCCGTCTTGTCGCCACTGCGCATGCCCTGCGGCGTCGGCCGGTCGGCGGGCTGACCGTCGAGGACATGCGTTTGTTGATCGGGCAGGACATAGGACTGCCCTACCTCCTGCCGCTGGCGCTGGAGGTGCTGCGGGACAACCCGATGGCGGAGGGGGACATGTACGAAGGCGATCTGCTGTCCGCAGTACTCACCAGGAACCCGGTGGTCTGGACCGAGACTTGCGAACTCGACCGAGAGCTTCGCGCGATCGTCTCGGAGTTGACGGACCTGCCGCCTGGCCTGCGACAGAAGGTCGAACGTTTCCTGGCTGCTCCATAGATCAAGGTCAGAACACGTCGTGGCGGGGCCGTCGGGTGCCGCTCGAGGGGGCGAGACGGCAGACAAGAACAGTCGGTGGAACCACCCGCGTTGGCACCTGGTGCTCGTGATACCGCTTCTGATCTCTCTGATCATCGAAGGCGACACGATCACGCGATGCCTCCTGGCCTCAGGGCTCACGCTGGCGGCCATCCGCTACGGGCGTGGGTCGGCAATGCGGGACCGTGCCAAGACTGCCCCTGACCGCGACATCCGCGGCTGACACCAACAGCCGCGGACGACAGCGATCGAGACGGAACCTCAGCGACCGACCAGCCGAGGTAAAGCACACGTTGACCGGCGTCGACAGGTCCCCATGATTGACCTGATAAAGATGAGGCTGCACCTCAAAGGTCGTCTTCCGCGGTTGCCGCTACCTGCCCGCCGCGGGGTCACCGTCGCCGAGGCCTATCCACCAGTGTCCGTCATCCTTCACCAGCAGCAGCCCCTGCCGCTGACCGGTTCGTTCGTACATCACCGTCACCCGGTTGAAGTAGGGGACAACTCCCTCCAGCACGGTGACTTCGACGGGACCGCCCGCTGCCTGGCCGTACTCGCGTACGTACTCGGCCGCGATGGGCCCGGGCTGCCTGTAAGCGGGCCCGGCCAACTCGGCGATTCCGTTCGCGTCTCCGTCCTTGAGCCGCTGGACGTACACCCGTACGAGAGTGTCGACGTCCTCCGTCGTCTCCTGTACGTCGGGGTACGTGGACTTTTCCGCGCGCACCGTCACGTCGACCTCGGGCGCGTCGGCCAAGGCATAGGGCTCGTGGAACCAGTTCCACCACACCCCCGCGGTGATCCCGACGACCAGCAGGCCACTGCCGAGCGAACCAACCAGCTTCCTCATGCGCACCTTCCTCCAGTACCAGTTGGACCTGACACAGTGAACGAGCAGGCGGTTCCCGCATACTGAGATGGTCGGCCAGCTCCGGAGCCGCTGCAGTACAGCACAGAGGTACAACAGCCATCGCGGCCAGGGACAACTGCCAGCAGTGCCGCATGACGTCTGTCCAGCCGAGCAGACCTCAGCGACCGTCCCGTCCGTAGTTCGCATCGAGGGGCCGGGGAGCGTGCCACGTCCGTGCCAGAACGGGCGGGGACTCATGGAGAATAGAGGTTCCCCAAGGCGCGACCGGCCCTACGCCCCCCAAGGCAGGGATTCCCAGGTCAGGCCCAGGATCCCCCAATCCCGCTCCTAAAGCGGGTGCCGCAGGTTCGAATCCTGTCGAGGGCACCAGGTCGACCGGGCTCCTTCGCTTCCCGACGAGCCGAATCGTCCTCTTCGTCTTGCTTCTGCCCACGGACGCGTCGCCAAGCTTCTCGGAGCCGACTTCTTGCCGTCGCCGTCTGCGTGCCGGCCTGAGTCAGCCATTTGAGAATCCGTAGAGCAGCATCGCCAGGCCGGCGAGCACTGCCGCGGATCCCTGCCCGACGGCCGTCCGCGCGGACCAGGGACCCTTCCCGTCAAGCTTCCACCGCCTTCGGCGAGCACACCGGCGCGGCGATCCGCAGGCGTCCCGGGGCATCGGAGCGAGTGCGTTACGACTGCGTCACGGACTCTGTTTTCGCTGGTCAGGTGGCCTATAGTCGCAGACTCCCGGATCTTGGACCCGACTGCCGGAGCGGCTGGGCCCGGCACTTGAACGAGCGGAACGACAGCGAATGGCACACAGTGGGACGACGCGACGTCATGGGTGGTTGATGGTGGCGCTGTTGTGCGCTGTGGTGCCGTCGGTGGCGGCCTGTACGGCAGCAACGGGGACGCCGGCGGCGCAGAAGACGACGGCTGCCGAGAAGAAGGCCACGGCGTCCACGCAGTCCTGCGCGAGTGGAGCCGTCCGGTGGACCTCGGTGCACCGGGAGCGGCAACTCACCGAAGTCTCGCCGGTGGTAGACGTCCGTGAGAGCGATGGCTGGGTGACGTATCACCCGGTGCTTGTGCGCAACATCGTGCCCCAGGTCAGCACGAGCGACGACCGCGTATCAGCGCACCAGGTCCTCGCCGCGCTCGCCAAGCGCCTCAAGCGGTGGGACGTCGAGGAACTGGCCGCTCCGGGGACGGAGTCCGCCAATCGTCAACGCCACCCCGTCAGGGCCGACGCACTCGGGCACGCAGGGCACTTCGTTGAGGCCGAGGCAGTCCAGGTGGCCGACGCGAGCTTCACCGTGACCTGCCCCGACCGTGACGTCTACGGCAGCGTGACCACCTGGTTCGGCCACGCGAGTGTGTCCCTGGCCTGCGGCGTGACCCCTCAGACCAAAGAGTCCTGGATCCAGGAGGCCTACCAGCTCACGTGCGGTCCGCTCGGACCCTGAAGCACAGACGCAGCGTTCAGAAGCCGTTGTCGTACCGATCATGGGGTCTACCGATCGAACGGGAGTCTCGATCGGGCGATCGCGGTCGTTGCTGGGCATGACAGCAGGGGCCTCGCGGTAGCCCGAAGACTGTCTACGCCAGCGAGTGCTCAAGGAGGACCTGTTGGTGCAGTCGTAGCCTGCTCTCGCAGCGGCTGGGTCCGGTTCATTCAGCCTGGGTGCGCCGCGACGGCGGTCAGCGCATCGGTAGGGAGAAAATCCAGGAGGGCAGACGCCCGTGCGGTGCTACGGTCGGGTGCCATGAGCTGGCTTCCCGATGACTTCGTTCACCCCGTCCTGGTACCTCTACCAGGAGGCCAGCACCTGCGGCCGATCCGGGAGGCGGACACCCCGCTCGACTACCCGGCCGTGATGGGCTCGCGTGAGCGGCTGTGGACCATCTTCGGCCCGGCCTGGGGCTGGCCCGCGGCCACTATGACCTACAAGGCCGACCAGGCCGACCTGTTGCGGCACGAGAAGGAGATCGCCGCACACCAGTCCTTCAACTACGCACTGTTCGACGCGGCGGAGACCGCGCTGCTCGGCTGCGTCTACATCGACCCGCCGGAGAAGGCCGGCGCGGACGGTGAGATCTCCTGGTGGGTGGTGGACGAGCTGGTGGGCAGCGGGGTCGAGCAGGCGCTGGACGTGCTGGTGCCGCAGTGGATCGCTGCGGATTGGCCGTTCAAGCAGCCGCGCTTCATCGGCCGCGAGATCTCCTGGCAGGCCTGGCTTGCCCTGCCGCCACACCCTGATGCATAAAGTTCGGGGCGGCACGCTGTCGCGCCGCCCCGAACACTCAACCAGCCTGTAGCCAGAACATCCCGCTCGTGAGAAGCCGTATCTGAACCGATCATGGAACGTGCGGGTCGAACAGGTTTCTCGCCGGGGGATCTTCCCGTCGTACGCGTAGGAAGACGGGGCCTCTCGGTAGCTCGAGGACGCGAATCCAACCGAGCAGTGCCGGGTGGCCCCGCTGCCGTTGTTGTGCGCCTCCGAACCCCTCCCATCCGACGCGGCTGCACGATCGTGTGATCACCTCGCGCACGCGTACGGCAACGCGGTCGGCCACCGGGACCGGGAACGCCGGTATCCCTCGGACATGTCGGACGCGGAACGGGCGGCCGCCCGGCCTCTGCTGCCGGTGCCGGCCTGGCTTTGGGGGAGGGGTGGGTTGCCCGAGGGGCACTGTCACCAACAGCTGCTGGACGTGATCCGTCACCTGGTCACGGGCGGGATCTCGTGGCGGGCGATGCCCGCGGACTTCTCCGGCTGAGGTCGAGCCCGCGCCTTCTTCCGCCGCTGGGGCGCCAGGGGCCGGCTCGCCTGGACGTCGGACGGCGCCCGCATCCCCGGTCTCTTCGACTGCTACGCGCTGAACGTGTCGGGCGCTGCCGCCTGGGCGTGCCCCTACACGGACTTCCCGCTCGTCGAGATTCGCCCCGACCGCGCCGGCCGGCCGGTGAGGGTGTGGGCGAACCGCGTACGGGGCGCTTGTGCGGTGACCGTCCACGGCGAGCGGGTCGCCTTCTACGGCGGCTACGGCGAGGAGCGGAACCGACTCGCTAACGCAGAGCTCACCGAGACATCGGTCGAGCCGACGGACGTCGGTCTGCTCACCCTGCCCGGTGGCCCTCTTCCCGGCCGTCGGCGGGTCGTCGGCCGGGGAAGCAGGATCTACGTCCAGGCCGAGCCGTTCACCGCGTGGGGCGTGTTCGACCTCAGCAGCTGATACCCGGCACTGCAAAAGACCATTGCGGCCCGGCCGCCGACCAGCCGAGGGACAGTCCCGCAAGGAGCCTGGCGCGCCGGGGACCGGCGAGCGTCCGACGGTCCTCGGCCGGCCGGCGCCCCTGTGCCGTGCTGATCTCTGCACGCCGGGGTGGACCCACGGTCGAGGCGCGGGTTGCACTGCCCGACACGAGCAGGCGGGCCGGCTTGTGTTCGGCATCGCCGTCGGGCCGACGCTGAGCATCGGACCCGGCAACGCCAGGCGGAGTCGGGTCGAGCAGCGGATCAGGCGGATCGGTTCGTGTCATCTCCCGCCGGTGCCGGGAACCGGCAGCGCAGACGTCGGATCCGGCTGGAACACTGCGGACGTGAATCACGAGACCCCCACACGACCTTGGGATGCTTCCGCCGACACCCTGCCGTCCGGAGCACGCGCAAAACTCACCCGTACCGACGGGGAGGAGCTACCGCACGTCTGCACGGGTCGGCACAGCGTGCCCGACACGTCGGGCGTTCTCGCCGCGATGCTCGCTGCCGACCCAGCAGATCGGGTGAGGGCAGTGGGAAACCTGTACCGGCTGCTTCTCAATCGAGGGCGCGTGTTCCCCGCGACTGCCCCAGCGGCCCTGGTCATCGCCACCCTGCTCGACGATCCACGCACCCTCGTCGTGGCCCGATGGGAGCGCAGGGCGGGCGAGCGACCACTGCGCGCCGAACTGCTGAACTGGGTGGCCGCGTTCGCGGACGTCGTCCGTATGGACGCCACAGAGCAGCTCCGGGCACCGCAGGACCTTGCCGCGGCACGGGCAGCGCGGCCGGCGCTCCACTCCCACGTCGCGCCTTTCTGCAAGGACGACGATCCACGGGTGAAGGAGGCCGCCGTCGCCGCCACCGCCCTGCTGCTCGCCGATCCCCTACTCGCCCCGTCCATACCGCGCCACATGCCGCTCGTCCGCGACGTCCTGGCCACGAGCGCGGACTCCTACTACCGATGGATCGCCCGGGAGCGCCTGGCGGCATGGGGCGAGGACGTCGAAGGCCTCATCGCGGCAGAGGACGAACGCCGCGCAACCCTGGCCAAGGCAGGCGGGGTTGCCGAGGACCCGTGGGACGAAGGCCAGGAGGCGGCGATCAGCTGGCTGGCCGAGCAGCCGCTCGACACCGCGGCCCAGGAACTGCCCGGACGCTGGCACCCGGATTGGACCGCGATCGAGCCTGCGGCCCCGCCTGAGCCCGTACCCGAGGAACCCGTCGCGGTCCCGGGAAGACAACCGGGATATCAGGGGCCGTGGCGGATCGCGCGAGGTGAGGAGCGCTCGGATTGGACGTTCACGCCATTTGTCGGAGTCGGCCCGCTGCACTTCGGCATGACGCTGGAGGAGATCACCGACGCCCTGGACGAGCAGCCGACGGTAACGTCCCACTCCCACGACGGTGGGCGGCAACAGCTTGTCCACGCCGACTTCGCCGCCACCGCTGTCAGAGCCCTTTTCCGAGACGACCGCCTGGGATGCGTGGCGGTGAACGCGCTCGACGGCCCCCAAGTAAGGCTCGACGACGTGCCGTTGACGGGCTGCGTACCGTCCCGGCTGGAGGACTGGCTTCTCCGCCGCATTGCGCGACTGTCCTACAGCGTCGCAGGCGACCCGATCTGCACCGACCTCGGCCTGGCGATCCGTTCCCAACGGGCCGGCGACATCATGCTGACCCGACCGCTCTTCCTGCTGCGCGAATGGCTCGACCTCTGGCACTCACTGCCCCAAGAGGAATGGAACGTCGTGTAGTGGCCGCGCACATCCACTGCCAACGGGCCCCGGCGCCGAAAACCACACGCCATAACGCGCTCGAAATATGACCGTCGTTGACGGCACGCCACGGTCCACACCAGCCAGGTGTCCGCGAAACTCCGATCGGCCGCGGCCAGGATCTGACCATCGCGGCGGTCACGTGCTGCTACTTGTCCCTTCGCCGTAGCAATACGAGTTCAGGGTCTGCACAAGGGCCGGACTGCCTACACATCGCGGGGACGGGACAGCTCCTCCTGGCCACCGTACTCGGAAGGGGACCCACGCCGGGCCCAGGGAGAGTCGGGTACGGAGGTGATCGGTGAGGACAAGACCAGGCAGGGTGCCCTCGGCTAGTTCGGCTGCCCGGGCCGCGTGAGCGCCGGCTCCGAGAATGTGCTTGACCTGGGTGGCCTTGGCCGGCGGATGCAAGCAGGCGGCGCCTGCCGCAGACATAGCTGCCCCTGCTGCCTCGCGCGCAGCCGCAGTATCCGTACTCTTGGCTGCCTTAAGGGCTGCCTTGAGGGCTGCCCACGCTGTGTCGCGCAAAGACTTCCCTCGCTCACCGCCCCGGGCGAACTCCCACGCGGCCCCGATGGCGTCTCGAGGACGCGCGTCGTCAGGCTGATCGGCCTCGAATACCTCGAGCACCACTTCCGCACACGCCGCAGCGAACGCGGTGACCTCACGCAGGTCTTGCTTGCTCAGGGCGATGTCGTACTCGCCCTCTGCCATGGATCCATCCTCGGGCATTGCCCTGGACCGCAGGGCGACAGGGGAGCTGCGGGCCGCCGGGCGTGGTCGGGCAGGCAGCCGCCCGAGGTCAGGGTTGCCCGGCGTCTCCCGAACGGGTGTCTCGCGCGGGCGTGCTCGGCGGCCAGGGGCGCCGTACCCCGGCTCTGCGGTCCCGGACTCCGTGGGTCAAGCCGGCCACGCCGACGCCACGCGGCCACCCCGGGGTGCAGGGGTGATCATGGTGCTGGAATTCCAGTGCGTCCGCTCTCACACCTCTGCGATCATCCCCGAATGGCGCACAGTCTCGAATCGCTGGTCATCCGGCACACTCACCGCCTCCCCTCGCCCAAGGGCTCCACCGGGGACGGGGCCGGCGCCGCGCGGCAGTTCGACGCGGCGCTGACATCCGTGGGCTTCAAGCTCTCGGCAGAGCTGTTGGAGCGGCTGTCGGGACTGTCCGAGGCCGCGGTCGTGCACCTCGCCAGGCGGACGCTGCGCACCGTGAGCGAGATGGGGGGCGACCACGTCCGGCACAACTCGTACTTCATCGACTTCCCGGCGAACGTGCCGGACACCGAAGAGTTCTGGATGCAGTGCGTGGCGCAGGCGATCGGCGACGAGAAGTCGCGCGGGACAGTGCTGACGCAGCTGGCAGATGGGGCGCTGGATCTGCTCAGCCTCCCCACGTACGGCCGCTACCAGCACACCTACGAGGAGATGATCGCGGCACAGGACGAGCTGGTCGCCTCGGCGGGCGACCGAGTCACCGTCCTGCACCTCGGCCGGGACCTGGACGAAGAACTCACCGCCCTCTACCTGGCCTTGGCGGGCAGCACGACTCCCCTGGGCGAGGATGACCTGCGCGACCTCAGGGCCCTCGCCGAGCGGTGCGCGCTCGGCCCCCAGCCGGAGTCGATCCCGGTCCGGGAGAACCGAGCGGTCATCAACGAGGCCCGTATCGCCATCGGTGCGGACCTCCTGCTGGACACCGTCACCGACGTGCTGCGGCTGGCCTGCGCGCTGTCGGGCGGCGACGTGACGCTGCGGGAGCCGACCCGGTTCCGGGCCCTCTCGCGGCCGGTGCGCCGTGCCCTGCTCGCGGGCCTCGACGCCGTGGTCGCGGCGAACCCCGCCAAGCTGGCCGACGTACACGCACACCGTGAGCCGTTCAAGCGGCTGGGTGAGCGTCTGCACCCGCACGAGTACCCGCGCTGGCCGCACGCCGCCGATGCGTTCGCCGTGGCGCGAGGCGAGAAGGCGGCGCGGTCCTTCGACAGCCGTCTGGAGAAGCTGCTCGACGACTTCGACGTCCGCGGTGCGCTGCGGTTGCTGGAGTCGGCCCCGGGCAAACTGTTCCGTGCCCTGGACCTCCTGCTGCGGATCGCCACGGACGAGGAGCGGGACGCGGTGGTGGCCGCCGCTGTGCGTGTCGCTCCCGAGGTCTCCGGCCGGGTCGTGCTCTCCGTCCGCGAGCACTTCCACAACCGGGAGCGGGAGACCGACGAACCCCGCGTCTTCGTCAACCGTCGAGGCCGTGGCTGGGTCGCCCCCGACGTCCGGCCGCCCGTCGCGGCCGCCGACCGCGATCGCCTCGTCGGCGCCCTCGACGCCGAGATGCGCCGCAGACTCCCGGCGCCCCGTCGGCTGCTGCTCGACCCCGATGTCCTCGACGTGGCCCTCCCGCTCAGCGGCAGGGCGACCGCGGCCGGGCTCGGCGTACTGCCACGAGGTTCACTCTCGGCGGTCGACGGCGAACAGTTGCGCTTCTTCGTGTACTGGAAGGAGACCGAGCAGCGGACCGACTACGACCTCTCGGCGCTGCTTCTCCACGCCGACTACAGCACCGACTCCTGGCTCTCCTACACATCCCTCACGGCTGTCGGAGGCCGGCACTCGGGCGATGTCACCGAGGCGCCCGACGGGGCCTCGGAGTTCATCGACCTGTCCCTGGACCGGGTCCGCAGCACCTTCATCGTTCCGCAGGTCAACATCTACGCGGGCGAGGGTTTCGAGGAGGTCGAGGAGTCGTTCTTCGGCTTCATGCTGCGCGACGGCCAGCAGAAGGGCCGGCCGTTCGAGCCGCGCACGGTGCGGATGAAGTCGGAGCTGCGCGGGGCGGGTCGGGTGGCGCTGCCCTTGGTGTTCGGGCGGGGGGACGACGGCCGCTGGCGCGCGAAGTGGCTGCACCTCTATCTGAAGGGCATCTCGTCGGCCAACCGGGTCGAGGAGAACCAGATGTCGGTGTCCAAGGTGGTACGCGCCATCGTGGAGCGTGAGCAGTTGACGGTGCGGTACCTGACCGAGCTGATGTCCGGCGACACCACGACCGTGGATCTGCTGGACGGCGGGCCGGTTCCGGACGAGCCCGTGATGTACATCGGTCTCGAACGTCCCGAAGGGCTGCACCCGGACTCGCAGGTCATCACCCTGGAAAACCTGCGTGACCTGATCCCGGGCTGAGTGTTAGCGTTGCCGACGGCGAGGCCATGAAGGGGCTTCCTTCTCAACTCCCTTTGAAACAAGCTCTTTCGCTTTCCTCGCCGTCGACAGCTCCGGGCGGTGCCCGCACGACGAGTGCGGGCACCGCCCGAGTCGTTCCGATGGCCTGTCCGCGTCCCGCTGGACAGGCGCGGTCCGACGATCTTCAGTCCCGGCGCAAGTTCTCCGGGTATCGTTCAGGCGTTCCGGAAGCCGCCACAGCCCGGAGACGGCCGGTCCGCGTGTCACCTCGCGTTCACCGGCGTCCGGGAACCTGGCGCCTCCCGATGACCCCGTTGCCGAGGAGGCAGTCCCGTGGAACCCGTCACGTTGATCACCGGTGGTTCGACCGGAATCGGCGCCGCCACCGCCCTCGCCCTGCTCAAGCAGGGGCACCGGGTGGCCGTCACCGGACGTGACGCGAACAAGCTGGCCGCCTTCGCCGACTCCGCCTCGGCGGGGGAGCGGCTGCTGACGATCACCGGTGACGCCGCCGACGAGCACCACGTCGCCGCCGCGGTGAGCAGGGTGACCAGCACGTGGGGCCGACTGGACAACGTCATCGCCAACGCGGGCTTCTCGCTGCCGGGCAACCTCGAGAGCCACGCGCCCGAGGACATGCGTGCCATGGTCCTCACCAACGTCCTCGGTCCGGCGTTGCTGGTCCGCGAGACCCTGACGCACGTGCGGGAGTCCAAGGGACGGATCGTGATCATCGGTTCGGTCGCGGGGGTGCGCAACACCCCCGGCAACCTGTACTCCGTCACCAAGTGGGCCGCCCACGCGCTCGCCGAGAACACCCGGCTGCTCGTCGGCAAGGACGGCGTCGGTGTGACCGTCGTCGCGCCGGGCGTGGTGGACACGCCGTTCTGGGACGAACGCGGCGGCACCCCCGAGGCGGCCCCCTCGATGACCCCCGAGCAGATCGCCGACATCGTCGTCTTCGCCGTCAACCAGCCCGCGGGCGTGGACATCAACCACGTCACCTTGCGGCCGACCGGGCAGAACGGCTGACGCGCACGGCACCCGCACGCGTACGACGTCCCCAAGCCTCTCAAGGGAGTGTGGTGAGACGGCCGTTGCTGCAGGGGACTGCCAGTGGCAGGTACCAGGGTCTGTGTGATGTTGTGATCAGTTGGTGGGTTCTTCCCTCTTCGGGTGGTGGGACCCGGTAGGACATTGGCTGTGACTCGCAGGCAACTCACCGACGATCAGTGGGAGTTCATCGAGCCGTACCTGCCGATCGGTGAGTACGGCCCCTGTCCCGAGCGGCTGCGAGAGCAGTTCGAGGGAGTGATCTGGCGGTTCCGGTCCAGTGGGCAGACGCGGCGGGGACGCGGGTGAGCGATGACCTCATGAGGGTGCTGGAGGAGGCCGCGCGGGAGCAGGAGCGGGCCCGGCAAAAGGGGGCGGTGCGCAGGAGCAGAACGGACAGGCCGAACGGCGGCGCGTCCGGCAGTCCACAGTTCGTCCCCGTCCTGCAAAGGGTGCGGGTCCGGCTGCCTGTCGGCCGTCTTTTCACCAGGCCCGGTGCGGTCGCTGGGGACAAGGCCTATTCGTCCCGCGGAAACCGTGCCTACCTGCGCAGACGCAACGTCGAAGCGGTCATTTTTGAGAAGAGGGACCAGGCCGCCAACCGGAAGAAGAAGGGCGCCGGAGGCGGCCGGCCCGTCAGCCGCGACGTCGATCTCTACAAGGAACGCAACGCCGTCGAGCGCCTGATCAGCAAACTGAAGGCCTGGCGAGGCATCGCTACCCGATACGACAAGTCGCCCGAGAGCTGCCTCGCCGGCCTCCATCTCCGCGCCGCGATGGTCTGGATCAACGACCTCCTCAAGGCCGCCAGCTGATCACAACATCACACAGGCCCTAGCTGACGATCTCAAGGAGTCCCGACGCAACCGGCATCTTGCCGAAGGAAACGACACCTTGCCGACAGCCGCCCCGCCGGGATGCCCGCAGGCGGGGCTTCGCCGTCACAGTGCATCGGCGCCGTGAAAGCCGCCTTCGTCGGCACTGGGGCTGTATTGAGCTGCGTACCAGCCGGAGTCGATGGCGGGGTTGCGCAGGGTTCCCCAGAAGCGATCGTCAGGTATCGGTGGCAGGGGCGGGTTGCCCAGGTCCGCATGCAGATCTGCACGCCAGTCGACGGTGAGGTGGCTGCGGATGCTCGCACTCTCGCACACGGACCTGTAGGGCGAGCCCCAGATCCCGTGCGCCATCTTCTCCGCGGCCCACCTGCGGTGGTCGTCCCGGTGGATGTTCGCCTGGACGAGCACCGTGCGCAGTCGCAGGGCCAGCGGGCCGGCCTGTTCCGGCCGTGGCGGGGCTTCGCCCCGGTCCAACGCGTCCAGGGCCGACTCGATCTCCGGGTACTTGTTCAGGCCCGTTTCGACGGCCACTCTGCGCAGCTGCTTCCGCGCGGCCTCGGCCACCTGCTCACGCGGCAGGACCGCGAGCAGCGCACCGAGTTCCTCAAGCCCGTCCAGGAGGCCCACATGGAGGACTTCGGTGGGACTGCAGGACAGGTCCAGCTCCGGCAACTGCGCATTCGGCCCGGGAAGGGGATCGTCGGCACTGCCCCACTCCGGGCGGGGAGGCCGGGCCCATTCCCAGAACAGTCGGCCGTTGAACGTGACGGCGCCCCCGGCCGGGCCGCTCTCAAGCTGGTCGGCCAGCGCCGCCAGATATCCACCCAGTGAGTCGGCCCGCCCGAAATCGGTGCCGGTCTCGTCGAAGAACCGTCCGATCGCACCGTAGGAGTCCTGCCCACGGCGGCAGTCGATCGTGAGACCGTCGGCCGTCGCCCCGTAGGAACCGAACTTCAGGTAGGCGTGGCTCCAGTAGTACTCGGCCTCCTCCTCGTCCAGATCCTCGACGATGCCGCGCATGAACTCGGTGTCCCCGACGATCTCGCTCACTGCGAGCAGTCGGTCGTGTGTGCTGAACCGGAAGGCTTCCGCCCCGTCCAGCGCCCCGTTGTGCCGGAGAAGTGACGCGATCAGGTCGGGAGGGAAGGCGACGCCCAGTTCCTTCTCCGCTGCCGCTATCTCCTCATGTCCCGCGGGCGGCCCAAGCGTGGCGAAAGTGCGGGGCGCGTGTTCGCGCAGCCACTCGTCGATGCGGTTCCATGAATCCTGAACCAGGTCATTCGTCATGGGGCTGACCCTAAGGACAGCCACTGACAGCTTGATCGCCACCCATCGGCCACCGTGGCGGAGTCACCGGTCGGCCCTGCTTCGATGCCTTGCCCGCCAGGTCTGCCACTCGGCCCCGCCAACTCACGTGCTCACTCGCCAAGTGAAGCGAGGCCGACGAACACCACTCAAGAGCGAATGGGACGGGAGCGGCGTCGCGGCTGCCCCTTCGCCGTTACCCACTCCGGCGACACCAAAGGCGAACCTCCGTTGTCAGTGGCATGGACCAACGTCCGTGTTCGCCATTGACAGGAGGAGCCGTGGACACACAGACGGGCTGGTCGGGGGTCCGGGAACGTGTAATCGCGCTGGTGGAGGCCCGGCATCGGACACGCGGCTGGGGGCCTCCCCAGCACCCCGTCTTCGAGCCGGTCCTGACTGCGGCAGAGATCGCCGAGGTCGAGGCCCAATACGGAGTCGAACTCCCCAAGGAGTACCGCACCTTCTTGGCGGAGGCCGGCGCGGGCGGACCCGGACCCGAATTCGGGCTGACATCGTTGCGCCGGGTCGACGGGAAATGGGGCTGGGTCCGGGAAGACGGCGCCCCCGTTCCGCTGGACCCGAGCGAGCCCTTCGTGGAGACGGAAGAATGGGCCGACCAACAACTGGCAACCCTTCGTGCTGCCGGGTGCGAGCCCACCACCCGCGACGAGGACGACGACTACCTCGACGACTACTGCAAGGTTTTCGGCGACGCCGCAGACCGGGTCTGGCACGAGCAGCGTGATCGGGGCGCGATCCTCATCAGCGACAACGGGTGCGGGATGACCAGTTGGCTCATCATCGTCGGCCCGCACCGTGGAGAACTCCGCGACCGGGACGTTGGGACCAATCCGCCCTACGTACCGTTCGTCGATGTGCACGGAAGCCGCCACAACTTCCGCACCTGGTATCTCGAATGGCTCGAGCGAAGCGAGAGGGAAGCTCTGGGGTCCTGGGAGGACGGTGCTGACCCGCAGTAGTTCCCAGGTCGGCGGCCTCCGATGTCCAGCCCATGCGGGCACCGGCAGTTCCCTCCGCGCCACCCGCCCACTCCGGTATCCGTCCCTAACTCACCGCTCCGCTCGACCTGGGCGGCCACACGACCGGGAGAGAGACAACCACTTACCTGGCACCCCTCGCCGACTACGGCGCTCAGCTTTGGAACCGGCCCCGGTCAGGGTGGGACGCATCAGCGGCGCCGCTGGTCGGCGCGGAGTTCGAAGTCGCCGTAGCTGTTGTCGACCGGGTTGACGGTGACGCCCGGTGCGACGATCCCGTCGATGGCGTCGAGCACCTCGGAGGACAGGGTGACGTCGGCGGCGGGCAGGAACGCCTCCAGCTGGTCCATGGTGCGCGGGCCGATGATCGCCGAGGTGACGCCGGGGTGGTTGATGACGAAGGCGACGGCGAGTTCGATCAGGGAAAGGCCGGCCTTCTCCGCCAGGACGGCGAGCTGTTCGACGGCGTCGAGCTTGCGCTGGTTGGCGGGGGTGCTCATGTCGAAGCGGGCCTGGGGGCGGGCTGCGGAGGCGGGGCCTTCGGTGGCGTTCTTGCGGTAGCGGCCCGAGAGCCAGCCGCCGGCGAGTGGGCTGTAGGTGAGGGTGCCCATGCCGTGGCGGCGTGCGGTGGGCAGGACGTCCTCCTCGATGCCGCGGACCAGGATCGAGTAGGGCGGCTGCTCGGTGACGAAGCGCTCCAGGTTCCGCTCGCGCGAGGTCCACTGGGCTTCGACGATCTGCGAGCCGGAGTAGGAGGAGGAGCCGATGTAACGGACCTTGCCCTGGCGCACGAGGTCGGTGAGGGCGCCGAGGGTCTCGGAGACGTCTGTGTCGGGGCTGGGCCGGTGGACCTGGTAGAGGTCGATGTGGTCGGTGCCGAGCCGCCGCAGGGAGTTCTCGACCGCGCGGATGATCCAGCGGCGCGAGCCGCCACGCTGGTTGGGGTCGTTCTGGTCCATGGGCATGAAGAACTTGGTGGCCAGGAAGACGTCCTCGCGACGGCCCTTCAGCGCCTTGCCGACGATCTCCTCCGAGACGCCGGCGGAGTAGACGTCCGCGGTGTCGACGAAGTTGATGCCCGCGTCGAGGGCGCGGTGGATGATCCGTACGGAGTCGGTCTCGTCCTCGTTGCCCCAGGGGCCGAACATCATCGCGCCCAGGCACAGCGGGCTGACCTGGACGCCGGTACGGCCCAGGGGTCGGTACTGCATGGAGTGGTTCTCCTCTTTCGTGTGGGGGTCAGTCGTTGCCGGAGGGCACGACCGTGCCGGTGGTCGTCCAGCTCGCGAGCAGGTTCAGGGCCTGCTGTTCCGGGGAGTCCGGCTCGGGTGTGTAGAAGTTGAGGCGCAGGCCGGGGTCGGAGGGCAGTTCCATCGCCTCGTAGGGCAGTGCGAGATCGCCGACGAGCGGGTGGTGGAGGTTCTTCAGGCCGGAGCGGTGGAACTTCACGTCGTGCCGTGCCCACCTGCGGGCGAAGTCGCTGCTGCGGGTGGTCAGTTCGCCGATCAGGTCGGTGAGGGCCCTGTCGTGCGGCGCGCGGCCCGTCTCGGTGCGCAGGAAGGCGACGGCATCGTCGGCGCCCTTGTCCCAGTCGACCCAGAAGTCCTGGCTGGCGGGGTCGAGGAACAGGAAGCGGGCGCTGTTGACCGGCCCGCGCTGCGCGAACAGCGGTGAGTCGAACAGAGGCGCGTACAGCGCTCGTCCCAGGGCGTTGGCGGCCATGATGTCGAAGCGGGCGTTGCGGACGAACGCCGGCACGCCGGTCATCGAGTCGAGCAGCCGCAGGATCGTCGGCCGGACGCGCGAGGAGGTCACCGCCTGCCGCCTGCCGGACGGGCTGGCGGCGCGGGCCAGATCGTAGAGGTGGGTGCGTTCGGCCTCGTTGAGCTGCAGGGCGTGCGCGAGGGCTTCGAGGACCGAGTCCGAGGCGCCGGCGAGGTTGCCGCGTTCCAGGCGGATGTAATAGTCCACGCTCATGCCTGCCAGCAGGGCGACCTCTTCGCGCCGCAGCCCCGCGACACGGCGGTTTCCGCCGTAGACCGGCAGCCCGGCCTGCTCGGGGGTGATCCTGGCCCGCCGGGTGCTGAGGAACTCCCGCACCTCGGCGGCCACGTCCTTCTTGGTGTGGTCGGTCATGCTCATTTCCTGGTGTCCTTGACTGTCGCGCCCTCGGCGGACAGCTCCCGGCGCGAGCCGTCACGGCGGAAGCCCGTCTCGGGCGTCGCCCGAACGCCGGCCGGCACAGCGGTCCGGGAACGGGGGCCCGGCTCTGACCGGGCTAGTCACGTCGACCGCCGGGCCGGACCCGACCTCGAGTGGAGGGGCACGGCGGACTCCTCTCGATCGGCCTGCTCGGTGTGCCGGCTCCTCCACGGTAGGTCGGCCCGGACAGGCCTGCGAGGTACCGCCAGTACCTGGAAGAGCAGTGACTCCCACTGCCCCCGCGAGGTGCCGTTACCTGGGAGAAGCCACAGACCGGCGGCCCGGGATCGGGCCGCACTCCCGATCGACGCGAGGAAGACCGTGCGCACAGCAGCCACCCACGACACCGGCGACGCCCCCGCCGGGCCGGTCGCCGACTCAAGCCGTCCGGGCGGGCCGAGCGGCGACAGGACCACCACCCCGCGCCGCCGGGCGCGGCGTTCCCCCGGCGGCCCGGCCCGTTCGACGCTGATCCTCGCGATCATCTGCGTCAGCTACTTCATGGTCATCCTGGACAACTCGATCGTGTTCACCGGGCTGCCGCAGATCCGCTCCGACATGGGCTTCTCCGAGACGGGCCTGTCGTGGATCACCAACGCCTACGTACTGGTCTTCGGCGGGCTGCTGCTCCTGGGAGCGCGCGCCGGTGATCTCTTCGGCCACCGCAAGGTCTTCCTGTACTCGCTGGTGGTTTTCTCGCTGGCCTCGCTGCTGGTGGGCGCCGCCCAGAGCGCCTGGTGGCTGATCGCGTCCCGGGCGCTGCAGGGCGTCGGCGCCGCCGTTCTTGCCCCGTCTGCGCTCTCCCTGCTCACGCGCAGCTTCGCGGAGGGCAAGGCCCGCAACCGGGCAATGGCCGCCTACAGCGCCGTGGCCGGCCTCGGCGCGGCGTTCGGGCTGGTCGTCGGAGGTTTGGTCGCGGACCTGATCTCGTGGCGGGCCGGGTTCTTCCTGAACGTCCCCATCGGCATCGTGATGATGGTGCCGGCGGTGCGCTTCCTCCCCGAGACCGCCCGCCGGCGGGGCCGTTTCGACATCGCAGGTGCGCTGCTGGCGACCGCGGGCTCGACCGCGCTGGTCTGGGGCATCGTGAACGCCGCAGACCACGGCTGGACGGCACCGGCCACTTGGCTCCCCCTCGCGTCGGGCGCGGTGATGCTGGTCTTGTTCGTCGGGGCGGAGCGGCGGGCCGCGCAGCCGATCGTGCCGCTGCGGCTGTTCGCGAGCCGCGAGCGGTCCGGCGCCTACGTCACCCGGATGCTCTACATGGGCGCGATGATGGGGTTCTTCTTCTTCACCGCGCAGTTCGTGCAGAGCGTCTACGGCTGGACGCCTCTGCAGGCCGGCCTGGCCTTCCTGCCGATGACGCTGGTCAACTTCGTCTTCGCGGTCCGCGTACCCCGGCTGCTGGAGCGGTTCGGCAGGCCCCGGGTCCTGGCCGCGGGGGTCGCGCTGACGACCGTGGGCATGGCCTGGCTGAGCCGCCTGGACCTGCACACCCCCTACCTGACCGGTGTGGCCCTGCCGATGGTGATCATCGGCGCCGGCCAGGGCCTGGCGCTGGCCCCGATGACCTCCAGCGGCGTCGACGGCGTCGCACCCGAGGACGCAGGGGCCGGCTCGGGCCTGGTCAACACCGTGCACCAGATCGGCAGCGCACTGGCCCTGAGCGTCCTGACGGCCGTGGCCGCCACCGTCTCCACCGGTCACGCGGCCCCCGACATCGCGGCCCGCTCCGCCACCGCGCTGACGGGCTCCGCCGTCCTGCTCGCCCTGGCCGTCGCCGCCGTCCTCACCCTGATCGTGCCCGTACGGGCGTCCCGCAAGTAAAGGACTACGTGATGCAGACCCTCACCCTCAACAACGGCGTCGAGATGCCCGCCCTCGGACTGGGCGTCTTCCAGACCCCGCCCGACGAGACGATCGCCGCGGTCACGGCCGCGCTGGAGCTCGGCTACCGGCACATCGACACCGCCGCCGCCTACGGCAACGAACGCGAAGTCGGCCAGGCCCTGCGCAACTCCGGCGTCCCGCGCGACGAGATCTTCGTCGAGACCAAGATCTGGATCAGCGACTACGGCTACGACGAAACCCTGCACGGCTTCGACAAGAGCGCCGCCAAGCTAGGCCTCGACCACATCGACCTGCTCATCCTCCACCAGGCGCTCCCCTCGGACTTCGACCGGACCCTCGACGCCTACCGGGCGCTGGAGAAGCTCCTGGCCGACGGCAAGGTCCGCGCCATCGGCGTCAGCAACTTCATGACCGACCACCTGAGCGCCCTGCTCGATGCCACCGATGTCGTCCCGGCCGTCAACCAGCTGGAGATCCACCCCTACTTCCAGCAGCGCGCCGTCCTCGACTTCGACACCGCCCACGGCATCCTCGACCAGGCGTGGTCCCCCATCGGGGGCATCACCTTCTACCCCGGCTACGGCGAGGACCGCCGAAGCGTCCTTCAAGACCCGGCCGTCACCCGCATCGCCGACGCGCACGGCAAGAGCCCCGCGCAGGTGCTCCTGCGCTGGGGCCTCCAGCAGGGCCGCTCGGTCATCCCCAAGTCCATCAAGCGGCACCGCATCGCCGAGAACATCGACGTCTTCGACTTCGACCTCGCCGCGGATGAGCTGTCGGCCCTGGACGCGCTGGAGACCGGCAGGCGCGGCGGCCCCGAGCCCGAGAACGTCACCCTCGCCGACTACGGCCGCGCCATCCCCGAAGCCTGACCTTCACCCCGTACGACCTGCAAGAAGGAACCACGATGTCCACCACCGTCAGCGCGTTCGGCGCCCACGAGGCCGGTCAGCCGCTCGCCCCCGTCACCATCGAGCGCCGTGACGTCGGCCCCCACGACGTCAGGCTCGACATCCTGTACTGCGGGATCTGCCACTCCGACATGAACTTCGTCGACGGCTCCTTCGGCCCGCTCCCGGTCAGCCCGCTCGTGCCCGGGCACGAGATCGTCGGCCGCGTCACCGAAACCGGCTCCGCCGTCACCCGCCACGAGGTCGGCGACCTGGTCGGCATCGGCTGCATGGCCAACTCCTGCCGCGAGTGCGAGAACTGCCGGGCCGGGCAGGAGCAGTACTGCCTCAAGGGCCACACCCTCGTCTTCGGCAGCCCCGACCCCGCCGAGCCCGGCGCCCACACTCAAGGCGGCTACTCCGAGACGATCGTCGCCCCCGAGGACTTCGTCGTCCGCGTCCCCGAGACCCTCGACCCGGCCGCCGCCGCGCCGCTGCTGTGTGCGGGCATCACCGTCTACGCGCCGCTCAAGCGGTTCGCCGCCGGTCCCGGAACCAAGGTCGCGGTCGTCGGCCTCGGCGGCCTGGGCCACCTCGGCGTGAAGATGGCCAAGGCCATGGGTGCCGACGTCACCGTGCTGTCCCGGTCGGAAAGCAAGCGCGAAGCCGCCGCGGCCCTCGGCGCCGACCACTACGCCGCGACCGGCGACGGCACCGCCTTCACCGAGCTCGCCAACACCTTCGACCTCATCCTCAACACCGTCAGCGCGCCGATCTCACTGGCGGACCACCTCGGCCTTCTGCGTCTGCACGGCACCATGATCAGCGTGGGTGTCACCACGCAGCCGATGCCACTGGACGTCTTCCCCCTGCTGCAGAACGGGCGCTCCTGCGCCGGCTCCCTGTTCGGCGGCATCGCCGAGACGCAGGAGATGCTCGACTTCGCCGCCGAGCACCAGGTCACCGCCGACATCGAGCTGATCGGCGCACAGGACGTCAACACCGCCTACGAGCGGATCAACGCCTCCGACGTCCGCTACCGGTTCGTGATCGACGGCTCGACCTTCACCGGGCTGAAGGCATCACACAGCCGGCCCGTTCGGACATGAACAGCATCCTGATCATCGGCGGCACCGGCAGTATCGGACGCCTCGTCGCCGCCCGCCTGCTCGAGCTGGGTCGCCTGCCGCGCGTGCTCACCCGCGACCCCGACCGCGCCCGGCGGTCGCTGCCCAGCGGCGTCGAGGTGGTGGCGGGCGAGCTGGCCGACCCGACGGCCGTGCGCGCCGCCGTCGCCGGCGTCGAAGCCGTCGTGATGACCCACGGTGCGCCCTACGGGTCCGGCGACTACGCCGCGGTCGACTACGGCGCCGTACCCGCGGTGCTCGACGCACTGGACGGACATCGCGTGCCCGTGGTGCTGATGAGTTCGATCGGGGTCACGGCGACCGGCGGGCAGTCGCGGGAGCTGCTGGGGTGGAAGCGACGCGGTGAGCGCCTCCTGCGGGCCAGCGGCCTGCCGGACACGATCGTCCGGCCCGGCTGGTTCGATGCCGGGAGCGGCCCGCGTCAGCGGGTGGACCTGCGCCAGGGCGACCTGACCGAGTACGGGCCCGTCCGCCGCGGCCACGTCGCCGAGACGATCGTCCAGGCCCTGCTGACCCCGTCGGCGAGGGGCAGGACCGTGGAGGTCTTCTCGGCCGACGGCCCGGCTGTCACCGACTGGCCGGGCGCGTTCCTCGCAGCCGATCCCGACCGGCCGGGCGACCTGGACGGTGCCCGCGACCGGCCCGGAGCGCGGCCGGAGGCAGAACCCGAGCGTGTCCGCGCGGACCTGCGACGTCACGCCCACATCTCCCGACACCCGATATCCGACATCTGAGGAGACAGTCATGAAGGCAGCCATCTTCCGGGGCGAGAAGCACATCGAGCTCGGAGAGCGCCCCGACCCCACCGTCCAGGAGGCGACCGACGCCGTCGTCCGCGTCGTGCGGGGCTGCGTGTGCGGTTCCGACCTCTGGTACTACCGAGGCATCAACCCCCACAAGGTGGGCAGCATCGGCCACGAGTACGTCGGCGTCGTCGAGGCGGTGGGCGAGGACGTGAAGAACCTGGCGGTCGGCGACTTCGTCATCGCCCCCTTCACCTACAACGACGGCACCTGCCCCGCCTGCCGGGCCGGGTTCGAGTCCAACTGCGAGCACGGAGGGGCCTTCGGCGACGGCGAGAGTGACGGCGGACAGGGCGAGAAGGTCCGCGCGCCCTACGCCGACGCGACCCTTGTGAAGGTCCCCGCGCCGGCCGACGGGTTCACCGACGCCCAGCTCGCCTCCTTCACCGCACTCTCCGACGTCATGTGCACCGGCTACCACGCCGCCGTGAGCGCGGGCGTGAAGCAGGGCGACACCGTCGCCGTCGTCGGTGACGGCGCAGTCGGCCTGTCGGCCGTGCTGGCCGCCAAGCTCCTCGGCGCCGGCCGGATCATCGCGCTCAGCCGTCACGCCGACCGGCAGGCTCTCGCGAAGGAGTTCGGCGCCGGCGACATCGTCGCCGAACGCGGGGACGACGCCGTCACGGCCGTCCTCAGTCTCACCGACGGCGCCGGCGTCGACGCCGCGCTCGAATGCGTCGGCACCGACCAGTCCATCGAGACGGCCGCCGGCATCGTCCGCGCCGGAGGCATGATCGGCGCCGTCGGCGTCCCGCTCTACGAGAAGTTCGAGTACAAGACCCTCTTCTGGAAGAACATCGGCATCAAGGGCGGCGTCGCCCCCGCCCACCACTACATCCCCGAGCTGCTGCAGCACGTCCTGGACGGAACGATCGACCCCGGACGCGTCTTCGACTACTCCACCGACCTCGACCACATCGCCGACGCCTACGCCGCCATGGACGAGCGCCGCGCGATCAAGTCACTCCTCACGGTCAGCCGGCCGTAAGCCCAGACCCCTGCACCGGTCCGATGGGGCGACAAGCGCAGCCGTCATGCCCCTGGCGGGCCGACTGTCATAGGGGAGTTCTAGAGTCCTGCGCATGTCCCGTCACACTCCCAACCATCCGGTGGACGTGGAGAGCCTGTTTCCTGAGCTGCTCCCCTTCCGCCGTCAGTCCGTCCGGCTGCATCCGCGTCCCGGTTCTCCGGACTGTAAGGACAGTTCTGTCGGAGGTCCTTTGCTCTGGCCTGCCGAGGAGGCGTGGCCGGTGTGCCGGGAAGAGCACTACGCCATGGACACCGCGAGTCGGCTGGAACCCCCTGTGCCCATGGTTCCCATCGTCCAGGTCCATTGTGTCGACGCGCCCGGCGTGCCCTTTCCCGAAGGCACGGACCTGCTGCAGGTCTTGTGGTGCCCCTACGGCCACGGCGAGTTCTGCTACCCCTTGCCCCAGGTCTACTGGCGGGACTCCGGTGCCGTCGGCGACGTACTGCCGACCCCGGCACCAGCGGCTGGGCTGGACGAGGACTGGTACCCGGCCCCCTGTGTGGTCCACCCCGAGCAAGTCACCGAGTTCCCGAGTCGGGACCTGCCGGACGAGGTCTACGACGTGCTCAGAGGCCGCTTCGACGCACTGCTCGCCGAAACCGGCCTGTACTACTCCTACCACCTTGCGGAGGCCCCCGGGATCAAACTGGGTGGCTATCCGAGCTGGGATCAGGAACCGGTATGGCCCGACTGTGAAGGGTGCGGCAGCCGGATGGAGCACCTTCTGACCGTGTCCAGCTGGGAATTCGACGGCGAGTCCTGGCGCACGTGGCTTCCCGAGGAGGACCGGGCCGACGAGAGCGAACCGGGCGGCCGACGATGGAAGGACAACGCCCACAATCCTGCCGGACTGCACCTGGGCGACGCCGGCGGTGTCTACATCTTCGAGTGCCGTACCTGTCCTGAGCGCCCCATCGGGCACTGGTTCGACTGCTCGTGACCTTCGGGCGCCAGCACACCGGCTCTGTAAACCCGAGACGGCCCCAGACGGGTTCCAGGCACCTGAACTGCGGGTTTCTCAGTAGTCGAAGAGCAGACCCGACGTTCACCCTCTAGACCGAATGTCAGGACACAAGAAGGCCGGCGCTCAGTCTGCACAGAGCGACTGGCAAGATGCCGGCCCCGGTTTCCGGCCCGGCTTGGCGGATATGGTCGTCTGGGGTCAGACGAACGGGGCTGACGCGCTGTGCTGGGTCACCTCGGACCCTGACCCGGAGCGCTGGCCAGTGGCAGTGTGGGCACGTCAGGGCGGAGGGTGGGCCGTTTACGAGTGCGGTATGGCGGAGTTCATCCTGCGCGTCCTGCGTTCCGACTTTGATGAGTGTCCGCTCAGCGTCACCACGCTGTGGAGCCGGGGTAGCGCCCGCTTTCTGAACTTCAGGGACGAGGAAAGGCTTCTGGATGAGGGAGTGGATCCCTGGACCGGCAAGTCAACGGACCCCTTCGCGGACCTGTGAGTCGGGCGGGCTGCTGACCTGGCCCACGCGGTCGAACGCACCGTGACCGCTCATCGGTCCTGCCTGATACCACCGCCGTCGGAGCAATGCGAGCCTACGCCGGCGGCAACGCCCGAGGCCGCCTTCAAGGCGGATACCGGCGCCGAGAGCTGATTTTGATTGCAAAGCGAGAGTGAAATCATGAAAATGTGGATGCTCATCGGTGAGTTGATGCGCGCGAGGACACGCGAGTATCTCGCTTCTTCGCCCTTGGATCCCGAGGAAATGCCCGCACTGAGGCCCCCGGGGACGTCTGCACAGATCGAGGCACTGGAAGCCAGAGCGGGACAGTCGCTGGATCCGGAGTACCGGAATTTTCTGTCCCTGACGGACGGGTTGGACGGATTTCGGATCACGATGCCGCTCATGGGATGCCGTGACTGGGAGGATCCGGAGCGGAGCCAACTGGCCTTGATGTTCCGCGACATGGTCCTGGAGACCGGTCCACTGGACGAGGTTGGCCTGCCGTCTGCCACCCAAGTCTTTCCTGTCTTCGTCAATGTTGACGGATCTGCGGGTGTCCTGATGCTCGGTGGTAGCAGGACGGCAGAGCATTACTGGTGGACCGGTGCTGGAGACAACATGTTCTTCCACACCTTCAGTGACCTCATCGCTTACGTGGTGGACTCATCTTCTTACACCCCGAGACAACTCTTCGAGTGACGCGTCGGGGCAGTGGCCCTCGGCTCTCTTTCAAGCTTGACGATGTGAAGTCCTTGAGGGGCCGCACCGCAACCGATCATGGAACATGCGGGGCGAGCCGGTTTCCCGTTGGGGTGGTCACCCTTCGGATCCAGAGGGCGAGGACATCCGGATCGCGTCCGTCGGCCAGCTCTCCATGACCTACTTCGCCAACCGCGCCATGCACCACCGGTCCCATCCTGGACATCGCCTGGCTCGGATGGACGACCTCGTCGTCAAGGCTCCGCCCTGGGATTGTCAGAAGCCGGGGCGGAGCCGTTCTGCATCGGAGATGCCGCCTATGTCCAAGGTGCGGCGTCCGCACGCCGGTTGGACACCCAGCGTCTTCGCTGCCAGTCGGCCATCCCTTCTGGGGCGCCGACCCCAGGAGGGCAACAGTCCATCGAGTCGTGGGTTCCGATCGCGCTCGACGCCCCCTGCCTCATCGTGGCCACCGCGCAGAGCTGGAAACCGCCGCTGGCCCAGATCACCGAATTCGCCACGTCTGCCCCCGCGACAACCGTTAGCGATCAATCGGAGATCCACAGGTCTTGACAGTTGCTGGTCGGCGCAGCCGTCGGCGTCAGTTGCAGCGCGGGCGCCGTCTTCGCGGCCGTGATGGGGCTGCACCGGGATGCCGACATCAGCTTTGACACGGCGCTGAGTTACCACCTCGACGTTCTTCTCACCGCGTCCATCGACGCTCGACCGAACGGCAAGCCCGATCACCATCCAGCCGCAGGACGCCGTGTTCTGCGGCAACAGGATGGGACACAGGCACTGATCAGAGCCGGCGAGGTAGTCGAGTCCGGCATCTGTCTTCCGCATCGGTGCGGCACTTCTTCAGGACACCGCGGGCCAAGGAACGCAGCCCGTGTGCCGTGTCGAGTGAGTCGGTAACCGCCTGGTGCGCGGTTTGCCGTACGAAGCCGAGCGAGCGTCGTCCAGGACCGCGCCGCAGCAGGCCCTGGTAGACGTCCAGGTGCCGCTGGGCTATGCGTGCCGGGTCGAAGCGGGCCGCATTCCTCAAGGCGGCCTCGCCCATGCGACGCCGGAGTTTGTCGTCGCCGATCAGTTCGAGCAGCGCAGCCGCGATGCCGTCCACGTCTCCCGGGCTTGTCAGGCGTCCGTCGACACCGTCTTCTATGATCTCGCGTGGTCCGACCGGACAGTCCGTGGCGACGATGGGGAGACCGCAGCGCATCGCCTCGACGATGGTCATGCCGAACGATTCCCGGTCGGAGGTGGACGCGGCGATGGAGCCCTTCACCCACTCCGGTTCGAGGGGGTTCACCTGCCCCATGAGGAAGATGTGGCGGCTGAGTCCGAGATCGCGGATCAGTACAGACAGGGCGTGTCTCTCGTTGCCGGTGGTGTCTCCACTGCCGAATATCCGCAGCTGCCAGTCCGGATGAGCGGTGACGACCTGGGCGAAGGCTCTGACGAGCAGGTCATATCGCTTCACGGTATTGAGCCGACCCGCCGCTACGACGAACTTGCCGGTGCCGTCAGCTGGTTCCACAGACGCGGCGGGAACGCTGTTCGGTATCGCCTCCACTCTCACACCGCGCAGGCCCAGTCGCCGGTAGGCGCGGGCATCGGCTTCGGTCACGGTGGTGAGGGCGTCCAGCATTTGGTAGTGGTGTTGTATCTCGTGGCGCAACCGGAAGCCGTGGCCCGAGAGCGTGAGGTGCTCCTGTCCCACCCTGATGGCGGCGCGCTGCGCCTGGCGCGCGATGTGCACGTTCAGTCCGGGCCTGGTTCCGACGATCACGTCGGCGTCCAGTCTCTTCAGGTGCTGGCCGATGCGTTCGTCGGTGAGGCGGCTGTACTGCGTGTGCCGGCCGTCCGCGCGCGGGAAGACCCTGGCGGGCTGGGTGTTGCGGGGATCGTCGCCGTCGTAGTCGGCGCAGGCAGCGCGCAGGTCGACCAGAGGGGTAAGGCCTACCTTGGCGGGTGCGCCCATGAAGGGCACGTCGCGATGCCGGAACACCGAGATGATCTCCACATCGTGGTGCTCCGCCAGCGCCGCGGCGAGGTTGAATGTCGTCCTGATCGTGCCGCCGATGCCATAGGCATTGTGGAGCAGGAAGGAAATGTGCATGCGGGAGACGTTTCAGTAGGGAGCCGGGGGGTGGGACAGCAGTTGGGAGGTGCTGTACGTCGTTCTGTTCAGCAGTCTCGTCGGCGGCGGGTTCGCGTTCGCTGGACGAATGGATCGGTCGGGACTCGGGAGAGGCCATGCCGATGTCAGCCGATCGGATGATGCACCGGACCCGGGTGGCCGGTAGACGTGGTGAGAACCGACCCGTGGCGAAGGGTCTGCGCAGAAGGATGAACAAGCGGTGACGGAGCACGACGGTTCGGTTCTGGGACGTGCCGATCCCGACGGGTGGTGGATCGAGGTGGCCATGCAGGCCGCGTTCGTTCTCTTGCTCGCGGGTTCCATCGGCCGGCTGCTCACCTACGATGGGCCGGACGGCCATACCGGATGGAGTCTCGCGCTCTTCCTCGTCTTCGGCGTGCTCCACCTGAGCGGACCGATCTGGGCGCCCGCGCCTTGGCATGGCGAGCGGCCCAGCACCCGGCACCTGATTCGGCTGGGCATGCTGCTCGCCGTCTGGCTGGTCCTGCTCGCCCTCGAACCGAGCGCGACATGGTGCACCATGCCCCTGCTCTTCACCGGTGTGCACCGGTTGCCGGTGCCGCTCGCGCTGCCCCTTGCCTCAGTGCTGACGCTCCTCGTGGTCGTTTCCGAACTCCGTGTGGCGAGCGGCCTGTTCAACCCCAACCTGGTGATCGCCCCGGTCGCCCTCGGGACCGTCGTCACAGCCGTACTGCTGCACAGTCGGCGTCTGGCGGACCGGCAGCGCCTGCTCATCGACGACCTGGTCCGCGCCCGGGGTGAACTGGCCGCGAACGAGCGGCGCACCGGTGCTCTGGAGGAACGGCAGCGGCTGTCGGCCGAGATTCACGACATCCTCGCCCAGAGCCTGTCCAGCCAGCAGATGCTGCTGCAGGCCGCCGAACGCCAGTGGCACATCGCGCCGGACACCGCGCACGAACACATCCGCGAGGCCGCCGCGAGCGCGGGCCGCGCGCTGGCGGAGGTGCGCCGGTTCGTCCGCGACCTGGTCCCGCTCGATCTCGATGGGAACACTCTGGTGCACGCGATGCGCGCACTTGCCAAGCAGCCTGCTGTGCCGGGGACCGATGGGGAGCCCGCGTCCGGCCCGGCCGTCGAGTTCCGGCTGGACGGCACACCCGGGAACCTCCCCGAGGCGGTCGAGACAGCGCTGCTTCGTGTGAGTCAGGGCGCCTTGGCCAACGTACGGGAGCATTCTGGGGCGACCCGGGCTGTCATCACGCTGACCTGTTCAGAGGACTCCGTCTGCGTCGACATCGCCGACAACGGCCGCGGCTTCGAGCCGGGCCGTATCCCGCACCGCCGCGAGGCCCGCACACGCGGCCACGGTCTTCCCCTGATGGAGAGCAGGGCGAGACGGGCCGGAGGAACACTCCGCGTGGAGTCCGCACACGGTGAGGGAACGGTCGTGACCATGTCCGTGGCCCTCGGACCGTACGACGGCGCCGCCGCTCGCAGCACGCTCCCGGCAGAGGAGACACCATGAGATTCCCGCAGAGCCCCGAACACGGCCAGAGGGCCGAAGGATCGGCTCCGACCAGCCATGCCGAGGACCTCGAACCGACCGGCACGGACTTCGCCCGCGAACCCGCCACCGTCCGTGTCCTTCTCTGCGACGACCACGCCGTGGTACGGGCCGGACTGCGGGCGCTGCTGTCCAGCACCGAAGGAATCGATGTTGTCGGTGAGGCCGCGAGCGGGGACGAGGCATTGGCGATGACCCTGCGCCTGCGGCCGGACGTGGTGCTCATGGACCTCCAACTCGGCGACGGCACGGACGGGGTGACGGCGACACGACGGATCGTCGCCACCGCCGCGCCCGGTGCGCGCGGCAGACCTGCACCGCAGGTCCTGGTCCTCACGATGTTCGACACCGATGCCGACATAGCCCGCGCCCTGGCGGCCGGCGCCACCGGATACCTGCTCAAGGCGGAGCGACCGGAACTGTTGTTCGCCGCGATCCGGGACACCGCCGCCGGGCGCACCGTGCTGTCGGGAACCGTCGCCGATCGGATGATGTCCCGGATCCGCACGCCTGGACCCGCCCTGACCCAACGGGAACGGGGCATCCTCGGCCAGCTGGCCGGCGGCCTCACCAACCGGGAGATCGCGCGGGTCCTCTTTCTCAGTGAGGCCACGGTCAAGACCCATCTGGGCCGCATATACACCAAGCTGGGCGTGCAGACCAGGGCCGCCGCAGTGGCGAAGGCCGCCCAGCACCGCCTGCTGCCGTGAGGAGCCAGGCCCACGAGAGCGGACGGCCGGGCCGGGCTTTCTCCACGCTCTGCGCGACGGCGGCGACGGCGGCGACGTCGGGAAGGTCGTGCGGAGCCTGTGCCCGTCGGCCTCGGGCGAGGGTGTCCGCCGACGTGGTGCACGCGAGCCGGGCCACGGACCGCAACTCGGTATCCGAAGCGCCGGCACGGCTCGGCACGGCCGGCGACTGGTCGACGGCGACGACGAATGTGGCGAGCTCGTCGAGCCTTCGTCGGTCCCCGGGGAATGCCTCGTCGCCCGGTCCGCCGCGCGGTCACCGACGCGAGTCGGCGATACGGCCAGGACCTGGGTGCACCGGGCGGCGCTGACCACGTTCCTGGCGCCGTACCGTGAGAGGTGGTCCGCATCACCCTGAGGTGAGGTATCTGCGCCCTCCGTAACAGGTCTGCAACCGGGGTGGCGGCCCGCGACCGTCCGCCCGCATCGCGACGTCGCCCCCGCCGGCTGTGCGGCCACACCGGTCACGGCCCGGCGCGACCTGACAGCGCGCCTGCGTTACCTCACTCCGAGCGACCGGGCGCCAGGGACGGTCGCTCAGGCAGCTCGGCGATCGCCGCGGGTGGACCGGGAACTCCCGGACAACCCGCCGCCCTCACTGGCCCGGTCGTGACAGGGCCAACTGGTCCTTGACCCACGGATCGAACACCGCCAGCCGGTGGGCCGCCGAGGGGTAGAAGTCCGCGAGCTGTCCGGCGATCCACGGATCTGCGGCCTGCTGCGCTGTCCCGTGTCCCTTGCCACCGGCCGTGGCGACGGAGACCTGGTGATGCTCGCCCGCCTCTGAAGTGGCCGCCATGGCAGAGCTGCCACCAGCCACAACAACGCCGCCGGCAAACGCGGCACAAACAACTGCGCTCGTGATCCGTCGCGTCAACTTCATGCTCTTCTCCTCCTGGCTCCGCCCGGCCTACGCGATCACCGTGCGATGCGGGTCGCGCAGCGGTGCGGAAGCAATCGTTCCGGTTGATGTGCCTACCCCCTCGCGCTCCTCGCACACCCGTGCTCTCATGACGCGTCCAGTTCCGGGCTGATCCGGGAACGAACGGCGACGGTTCGGAGCGACGTGCCCCGTTCGAACGCCCTCCTGCGCCCCTACGCGGCGGTACGGGGCGATCGGCCTTCCGGGCCCCTGCGGCTCCACGCCCCGACCGGGCCCCGCTCCTCCTCCACCGCCGCCTGCCGGTCCTACGACGCCGGGAACCGGCCGGACCACAGAAGATCGCGGCCCGCGCGCTCGCCGCCCCACGCCGCACCACAAGCCGAAAGCACGCGTCGGAAGCCACCGGGCCCGGCGGTGCGGTGATCCGGGTCCGCGGTCCCGCCCACGTCCGTGACACCGGAGAATGTTGTTGTTTTTGCCGTCGAGTCCGCGACCACACTCCGCGTCCCGCTCGCCGGTACCAACCGGGTTCCTGAGGAGGGACTGTGATCACCGTCGTCGGCGCCGGCTTGATGGGCGCGGCCACCGCCTGGCAACTGGCACGCCGTGGCCATGAGGTCACACTGATCGAGGCCTACGACATCGGGCACCGGCGCGGCAGCTCGCACGGCAGCTCACGCATCTTCCGGCGGGCGTACAAGGACCCCTTCTACATCCGGCTGACCGGGCAGGCCGAGGAACAGTGGCGGGAACTGGAAGACGACAGTTCCACCCGCCTGCTGCGCAAGACCGGCGGCCTGGACATGGCCGAGCGCGGAAGCCCGGAGGCGATCGCCGGGCTGCTCGGCGCGGCCGGCGTGCCCCATGAACTCCTAGGTACGCGAGCCGCGGCGGAACGTTGGCCGCACATCCGTGTCACGGGACCCGTGCTGTACCACCCGGACGCCGGCGTGGTCGACGCGGACGCCACCGTGCGGGCCTGCGTGCGGCGGGCGATGGACCACGGGGCGACGGTGGTCCTCGGCGCCCGGGTCAGCGGTATCGACGTCCTGCCCGACGGGCGGGTGCTGCTGCACGCGGACACGGGCCAGGAGACCGTCACCGACACGGTGGTGATCGCCGCCGGAGCCTGGCTGCCCGAACTCGGACTGCCCGTCACCCTGCCGTCGTTGCGGGTGACCCAGCAGCAGGTCTTCCATTTTCGCCAGCGCGATCCGGACGTCCAGTGGCCCACCCTGGTCTGGGACGGAGAGCTGCAGCTCTACGGGCTGCCGTCCGGGACCGACGGGGGCCCGTCTCCCGCGGTGAAGGTCGCCGAGCACGACCGGGGCACGCCCACCACCGCCCGTACGCGCAGCGGGGTCGTCGACGCGTCGTCGCGGAGCCGGGTGAGCGGTTTCGTCCGTGACCGGTTGCCGGGCCTCGATCCGGACCCGGTGGCCGAGGCCACCTGCCTCTACACCACCACGCCCGACGAGGACTTCGTCCTGGACCGGCACGGACCGTTCGTCATCGCCTCTCCGTGCTCCGGCCACGGCGCCAAGTTCGCCCCGCTCATCGGCGCACTGGCGGCGGACCTGGCCACCGGCCGTGCCGCACCCCACCCGCGCTTCCGTCTGGGGCGCCCCGCGCAGGAGGGCCGCCGGTGACCGAGCACCAGGCGGGCGACGGCCACGCCGCCGTCTCGGCGCAGGCGGCGTAGAAGATCCCCGCAGCCGCAGCCGCAGCCGCAGCCGCAGCCGCAGCCGCAGCCGCGCCACCGCCCGATAGTCGGCGTGATCATCACTTCCGTGCGCACCCATGGGCCATGATCGGCCATGAGCTGGTCGCCGAACTCCGGCGTCCCGGTGCCGCGTTGGTGGTCCAAGGAAAGACGCCCCGCTTCCCGCGGGGAAATGCAGGTGCAGGGCCTGCCCGGCGCTCGATCACGGGGCCCGTCCGCACACTGCGGACGGGCCCCAGACGTTCGGCGTGTGCGACGAACTCGGCGGCACCGCAGCGCGAAACCCCTGCGGCTGGCACGGCAAGGCCGGCCGGAGACCTGTTCACCGCCGACAACCGATCGAAGCCCGGCGACGCCTCAGGCGGCGGGGGCCGTGCCGTGGCGTGTGAGGGCGTCGGCAACTGTCGTTCCAGGCGCAGCATGAGCATCGATTGCACTGGCTCGTGGCAGCATCTCGGTACATGGGCGGGAGAGAGAACAGCGACGAGGCGTACGTGCTCGATCTGTGTGACGAGGCCCTCGGCGAACAGGGCCTTCGCGAGTACCGGTTCGAGTGGCTGCTCGGAGATCCGGGAGCCGCGGGGCGGCGGACCAGACTGCCGGTCGACAGCTACTGGCCAGAGCACAAGCTTGTCGTGGAGTACCGCGAGATACAGCACGACCAGGCCACGCCGTTCTTCGACAAGCCCGGGCGCCTGACGGTGAGTGGAGTGGAACGCAGCGAGCAGCGGGCGCTCTACGACGCACGACGCGACGCGGAGATCCCCGCCCACGGCCTGCGCCTGCTGGTGATCCGGCCCGCCGACCTGGACGCCAACAGCCGGGGCCGACTGCACCGCAGGGACCACAAGGCCGACCTCAAGGCGGTTCGCAGCCTTCTCGCAGCAGCACAGGGAACGGGCGTGTCACCGCAGGCCAGTTGGGCGAGCGACGAAGACAGAGTCGTCGACGCCTTCCGGCGATGGCTGGTGGCAGAGGGTTGGACTCCAGTCCCACCCACAGATCCCCACACCGACATCGAAGCCGTACGAGGCGCTCAGCGGCTGGTCGGCGAGGCCAAGGGGCGGACCACGGAACCCGGCACCGATGCAGACATCGCCTACGGACAGCTTCTGCGCCGCATGACCGAAACAACCCCAGGCACCCACTATGCCCTTGTCGTGCCGTCCTCCTCCGTGTTCCACGCCTTGAGGGTGCCGCCCTCAGTGCGGAGCCTGCTCGAAATGAGCGTCTACGAGGTCACCGACGACGGCTTGGTACGGAGGTGCGAGACATAGCCCAGCGCAATCGAAGACCTGGACGCTGCTTGGCGTCAGCCGTCAGGCTCCCTCCGGGCATGGTCGGTCACGAGCCGTTCAGCTGTCCCTGTCGTGCTCGTGGCGGATGGCCCCGCACAGTCGCTGTAGGTCGGCGGCGAGCCGGGCTGGTCCGTGCTTGGTCTGCTGCCGCAGCGCCTCGACCAGGTCGGCGATGTCCATGGGGGTGCGGGCGGGACTGGTGGTGGGGCGGGAGGAGTGGTCGAGCAGTCCGTTCTCGCCGTGGGCGCGCCGGCGGGCGTACCACTTGGCCAGGCAGCGGCGGGAGGTCCCGGCTCCCGCAGCGACGTGCGGGATCGGGCGTTCGGCGTCGCCCCGCAGACACAAGCGCAGGCGTCCTTCGGGGGACAGCGGTGCGTTGCGATGTCCCCTGCTGGTGGCGCTCCTGGACTCGGTGGCCGCGTTCATGGGGAGCCCTGGGACCCCAGGGCTCCCCATGAACGCGGCTGTGTGTGGCGTCAGCGTGTGAACTTCTCGATGGCCGCCGGGGTGACGGGGGTGAAGAAGTTGACGAGGTTGCCGTCGGGGTCGCGGAACAGCAGCGACCGGTTGCCCCAGGGCATCGTGGTGGGCTCGTTGACGAAGTCGGTGACGAAGCCGGTCAGGTTCTGGTGAACGCGGTCCACGTCGTCGACGAGGAACTCGGTGATCACGCTGTGGTTGTCCGCCGGGCGGGCAGAGCCCGGGGCGAACAGCGGGACGGTGCGGGTGCCGGCGATCGCGAGGGTGGCGCCCGCGGTCTTGAGTTCGGCGAAGTCCTCGGTGGCCCACGTCGCCCGCGCCCCTGTGGCTCGCTCGTAGAAGTCGACGAGGCGTGCGACGTCGCTGGTGATGATGCGGATCGAGACGAAGTCCATGGGAATCTCCTTGGCCGTGCTGGAAGCGTGCTCGTCGCAGGCTAGGAGAAATAGTGGACAGAATCGGTCCTGTATTCGCGTTAGGCTGCCACCATGTCTCGACCCACCGGCCGCGTGCTGACACTCCTGGAGCTGCTGCAGTCGGGCGGCACCCGGACTGTGACCGAGCTCGCCGACCGTCTCGGCGTCGAGGGGCGCACTGTGCGCCGGTATGTGGACCAGCTGATCGACCTGGATGTGCCCGTGGAGTCGGTGCGCGGCCGCTACGGCGGGTACCGGCTGGCCCCCGGGTACCGCTTGCCTCCGCTCATGCTCAGCGACGACGAGGCGCTGGCCGTGCTGCTCGGCCTGGTCGCCGGCCGCCGGGCAGGGCTGACGACGACGGAGCGCACGGCAAGCGAGACGGCATCGGCGAAGATCCGGCGGGTGCTGCCCAAGCACCTCGCCCGTCGGCTCGACACACTCCTGGAAGCTCTCGCCTTCACGGATCAGCCCGGCGAGTTCGACACCCCGGACGCCGGGGTCCTGCTCACCATCGCCGATGCGGTGCGCCACCACCGACCGGTCTCGATCCGCTACACCGACCGCGGCGGACGGCGCAGCGAACGCATCCTGCACGCGTACGGGATCGTCGCCCATGGGGGCAGGTGGTACGTCACGGGCAAGCACGCCCAGACCGGCGAGGACCGAACCTTCCGGCTCGATCGCATCGCAGACGCACGGACCCTGCCCGGCTCATTCGAAGCACCCGTGGGTCCCGGTCCGGCGCAGCGCGTGTTGTCAGGGTTCGCCACGGCCGAGTACCGGCATGAGGTGACCTTGCGGATCCACGGGACGGTTGAGCAGATCCGCGCCCACCTTCCGGCCAGCGTCGCGAGCCTGGGGGAGCACGAGTCCGCGGCCGGCGAGGACTGCGCGACCGAGCGCTGGCTGCGCGTCGAGCTGCGGGCGGAGCGGCTCGACTGGTTGCCCCCGGTACTCGCCTCACTGGACCGGCCGTTCGTCATCGAGCGCCCCGATGAACTCCGCGACCTCGTCACCGCGCTCGCCGATCGCCTCACGTCCTACGCCGCCGGGCCTGGCCGCGAGGAGCCAATGTCATGAGATGGCACAGCTGGACAGCGCCCCTTCACGACCGTCGGGCCCGGACCTCTCGCCAAAGGTCCGGGCCCGAGGCGTGCCCACGGCCGGTCAGAGGTTGCGGGTGATGAACTGGTCCCACTGGTGCAGCCAGTCCCCGTGCTCGTGACTGCCTGTCACCACCGAATGTGAGACAGGGCCGAACGTTTTACAGCCCCGGCCTGCCGCGCCTGCGGGCGGCCGACGCCGCCACGACTGCCGACCGGCTCGCCGCGGAGGCGCCCGCCAGGATGGTGGGCGACGTCGACCAGGCCGGATCACGCACACCTGGACAGCAGCGCGCGCCGGACCGCAGGCACGGCTTCACCTGGGCCGGTGTCGTGGCAGCTGCGTAATGAAACCTGCTCGCGCGGTGAGCGGTGAACTCATGACGACGCAGTACGGACCAAATAACGCACCGAGATTGCGCACACGCTCCGGAGCGGTCAGATCTGGTTGAGGCCGCCGTCTACGAACAGCTCTGATCCGGTGACGAAGCTGCTTTCACTGCTGGCGAGGAACAGAGCGGCGGCAGCGGCCTCGTCGGGGTGTCCCATCCGGCCCAGTGGCACCTGGCTGGCGAAGGCGTCCCGCATTTTCGCGGCCTCGGCGGCGTCGGCAGCCAGTCCGTTGATACCCGGCGTGACGATCGGCCCGGGTACCAGGGTGTTGACCCGGATGGCCCGACCGCTGAGTTCGTTGGCCCAGGTGCGGGAGAGGGAACGGACTGCGGCCTTGGATGCGGCGTACACGCCGAAGGCGGCCCCGCCTGAAGTCGCCGCGGTCGATCCGGTCAGGATCACCGACGCGCCGTCGCTGAGGAACGGAAGGGCCTTCTGAACGGTGAAGAGCATTCCCCTGACGTTGATGTTGAACGTCGAGTCGAAGTGCTCCTCGGTGACCTGTTCGAGAGCGGCGAATTCGCCGCCACCTGCGTTGGCGAACAGCACGTCGATGGACTGCCCCCGCTCGGCGACGGCTGCGTAGAGGCGGTCGATGTCCCCGAGGTCGGCGACATCGCCCCTTACCGCGGTGGCCCCGTGGCCGATCTCGGCCAGGGCGGCGTCGAGGGCCTCCTGTCGGCGGCCGGTGATGAACACGTGGGCGCCTTCGCGCGCGAATCGCTTGGCAGTGGCCAGCCCGATTCCGCTGTTGCCTCCGGTGACGACGGCCGTCTTTCCGTCAAGCTGTCCCATGATCATTACTCCTGTCCGGTGCGGACATCGTCCGCGCACCAAGCATCACTGAGCGTTTTCGGCGTGGCCACTGATCAAGTGACGGGGCGGTGTGAGGTCGGGGTGCGCAACGGACAGGGCTCCCGTGCCGTTGAGGGAGGTGTTCGACGTCTCAACTCATGAGCATGAGAGCCAATGCCGCGGAGTTAAGGCTTATCTCTGCAGGTCAACCCGCTTTCTGCCAATGGTTTTGGTGCATCGGGCAGGAGGGTGTAGGCCCCTCTGC
>NZ_JBVJMD010000061.1:0-41691 GCF_055584385.1 Streptomyces sp. NPDC104096 | reverse complement strand
CGGCCGCCGCCGTCCCCCCCGCCGCGGGGGGGGGGCCCCGCCGCCGGCCCCCCCCCCCCGCCCCCCCCCCCCCCCCCCCCGCGCCCCCCCCCCCCCCCCCCCCCCCCCCCCCGCGGCCCGCCCCCCCCCCCCCCCCCCCGCGCGCCCCCCCCCCCCCCCCCCCCCCCCCCCCCCCCGCGGGTCCGTACACCCAGGGCGGGCTCACTGCCGCGTGCGGCCGGTTCGCCGTCGCTGCCGCGTGCTCAGCCCACCCTGGTGGCGCGGTGCCTGGCCGCGCGCAGGCGTACCTCGGCGGGCAGGGCCGCGAGGTGGGCGGAGTCGCGTGCGTGGGTCAGGGCCTGGCCGGTGAGCTGGTGCAGGGCCGTGCCCGGGTCGACGTGCGGCTCCAGCAGCAGGCGTACCCGGACCGCGGGGGCGCTGCGCCGCCCGGTCAGCTGGATGTGGGCCTGCTGGACGCCGTCCATGTTCCCGGACTCGTCGGCCAGCACCCCCTCCAGGGCCCGCCCCCGCAGCAGCGCCTCCTCGCCGTCACCGGTGTCGACGACGACCTCGGCGAGCCGACGGCGGCGCAGCACGGCGATCAGCCACCACAGGGCGAGCAGGACCAGGACGGCGAGGGCCGCCAGGACCGTCGGCCACCACCAGCCGGCGCCCTGCCGGCGGGTCCGTTCGGCGACGCTGAGCAGCACGTCGTGGGGGCCCTGGTGGATCCACCAGGAGGGCGGCGCGGCGCCCAGGGCGACGGCGAGCACCGAGCCGCCGAGCAGCACCAGGACGAGGCCGACGAGACCGATCAGTACCCGGTTGACGGTCCTGAGCATCGCGCTCACCCCTTCCGGCCCGGTCGCCGCACCCGCACCGACAGCGCGGGCGGCCGGACGAGTCCGAGGCCGCCGACCGCTTCGGCGAGCACCGTGTCGAGGTCGGCACGGACCTCGTCCAGCGGGCGGAAGTGCGAGACCGCGCGCACCTCGGCCCGCCGGCGGTGGGCCCGTACCCGTACCGACTGCACGCCCGCGACCTCCATGGCCCGGTCGCGCAGGACCAGCGCGGCCGCGTCCCGGTGCAGTCCCGCGCGGACGTCGGGGCGGTCCTGCCGCATCGGCAGGACGGCCCGCAGGCCGGGCGTGACGGCCAGGACCAGCAGCCAGAGGCCGAGCAGCGCGGTGACCCCCGCGCCGACCAGCACCCAGGTGTCGTCCAGCGGCCGCCGGGCCAGCTCCCCGGCCAGGAAGCGGCGCCACTGCATGCCGGGCCGGCCGGCCCGCACGGCGGCGATGTCGTAGAGGAAGGCGCCCGCGACGACCGCCAGGAGGACGGCGACGACGGCCGCCGGGATCCGGCGCGCCGACCAGAAGCGGTGGCCCGCGCCGTCGGTCGCCGGCGGCGGGTCGGGGACCGCGGGGGCGGACCGGCCGGGTCCGGTGCCGGGGCCGCCGGGGTCGCCGGGGTCGTCCTTCTCGATGACCGGTAGTCGTCGTGTGGTGCCTTCGGAGCCCTGGGGCTCGCTCATCGCGTCCTCCCCTGTGCCACGTCGTGTGCCGGGGTCGGATGCAGCCGTTCCACGTGCACGGCGACCTCCGGCACCTCCATTCCCACCAACGCGCCTACCCGCTCGACCACATGACGACGCACCTCGCGACAGCGGGCGGCGACATCACCCGGATAACCGAGTTCGAGGTGGATCCGGACGCGGGCGGTGTCGTGGTGGACGACGACGGTGGCCTGTGGGGGCGCGGCGGCCCCGGGCAGCGGTCCGACGGCCTCGCGGGCCGCCTGGGCGGCCGTCTTCGACACCACCCGGTCGGCGATCCGGGTCGCGCCGCGCTCGCCCGGCGGGACGACGGTCGGGCGTCCGCCGCCCTCGACGGTCCCTTCGCTCACCGACGTCACCGTCGCCGGTCGTCACGCTGGCGGAAGAAGTCGCCGAGCTCCAGGTCCCCCTCCAGGAACCGGCCGACGACGAACCCGACGGCGCCCAGCGCCGCCACCAGCAGGAACGCGCCGAACCCGCCGAAGTACCCGGCGAAGCCCAACGCCATCCCGGCGATCATGCCGACCACGGCCATGTTCATGCGGCGCTCCTCAGCTCACGGCCCTGGCTCACTGGATCCGGGGCTCCGGCTCCTCGTCCTCTTCCTCGGGCAGTTTCACGTCGCTGACGGCGATGTTGACCTCGACGACCTCCAGGCCGGTCATCCGCTCCACCGCCGCGACGACGTTCTCCCGCACGGCCTTGGCGACGTCGCCGATCGACACGCCGTAGTCGACGACGATCTCCAGGTCGAGCGCGGTCTGCACCTCGCCGACCTCGGCCTTGACCCCGCGCGTCACGGCGGACTTCGACCCGCCGGGCACCCGGTCCCGTACGGCGCCGAAGGTGCGGCTGAGACCGCCGCCCATGGCGTGCACGCCGAGGACGTCCCGCGCCGCCATCCCGGCGATCTTCTCCACGACCCCGTCGGCGATGGTGGTGCGTCCCCGGGTCGCCGGGTCCCCGCCGCCACGCCTGGTGGTCTTGCGGGTCTGGACCGACGGCTCGGCCGTGCTCTCGGGGCTCTGCGTCCGGTTCTGCTGCGTCATGTCGGTCATCGCCGCACGTCCTTCCGGTCCTCGTCCTTCCCCCACGGTAAGCGCGGTTGCCCGCCGCCGCCCTGGTGATGGGGCAGGCTGGAGCAATGACGGCGGATCGGATCGGGCGGGCGGTACGGGATCAGCTGCGCCTGGGCAGGCTGCTGCCGCTGGGCGGCCCGGGTGACGGCGCGTGGATCACGCAGCGGGCGGCCGAGGCGTGGCTAAGGCGCGCGGCACAGAGCGTTCCGGGTGTGTACCCGGGTGCGCTGGGGATCGCGCTGGCGGATCCCGGGGAGGCGGCCGAGCCGGTCGTGCCGCCGCCGCCCGGGGCGTCGCCGCCCGGCCCGCTGCGGGTCACGGCGGACTTCGCGACCACGCTGAGCGGACCGCTGCCCGTCACGGCGTCACTCGTACGGGCGACGCTGGGCGCGGCGGCCGAGCGCCTCGGGCTGGCGGTCACCGAGGTGGACCTGCGGGTGACGGGCCTGCTGGAGGAGGCGCCCGAGCCCTCCCCCGTACGTCTGCCGGAGCCGCCCACGGCCGGTCGCGCCGCGACGCCCGACGAGGAGCGGGCGGCCGCGGCCGCGCGCGGTGTTCCGGGGGTGGAGCGGCTGACCGGCGCGCTCGGCGGCTGGTCGCCGGTGCAGCTCTCGACGCACGCCTCGGCGCAGACCGGAGAACCGCCGCACGAGGGCGCGCTGCCGCGGCGCCACGCACGGGTGGAGATCGCGGTGCGGGCGGGCCACCGGGCCCTGGACGTGGCCCGCGCGGTCCGTACGGCGGTGGGCGAGGCGCTGCCGGATCACCCCACGGTGACGGTCCTGGTGACCGTGGTCGGCTGAGAGCCGTCCGGAGCTCCCGGGCTCACTCGCCGAGGCCGGCCAGGTCCCGCAGTCGGCGGGCCTGGGCGGCGCGCTCCGCGCCGCGCTGCTCGTCGTACGTACGGTCGGCGGCCCCGCGCAGCAGGGTCTTGGTCTCGATCACCGCGTCCCGGGGCGCGGCGAGGAGCGCCGCGGCCAGATCCGCCACCGCGGCGTCGAGGTCGGCCACCGGCACCGACAGGTTGGCGAGCCCGGAGCTCACCGCCTCCTCGGCCGTCACGAACCGGCCGGTCAGGCAGATCTCGACCGCACGGCCGTAGCCGACCAGGGACACCAGCGGATGGGTGCCGGTCAGGTCCGGCACCAGGCCCAGCGAGGTCTCGCGCATGGCGAACTGCACGTCGTCAGCGACGACGCGCACGTCACAGGCGAGCGCGAGCTGGAAGCCCGCCCCGATGGCATGGCCCTGCACGGCGGCGACCGACACGATGTCGTTGCGCCGCCACCAGGTGAAGCCCTCCTGGAACCCGGCGATGGCGTCGTCGAGTTCGGCGTCGTCACCGCGTGCGAGGTCGATGAAGGACGGCTCGCCCTCGATCCCCTCCGGCGTGAACATCTGCCGGTCGAGACCGGCGGAGAAGGACTTGCCCTCGCCGCGCAGCACGACGACGCGGACGGAGCCCGGCAGCAGCCGGCCGGCCTCGGCGAGCGCACGCCACATCGCGGGGCTCTGCGCGTTGCGTTTGGCCGGGTTGGTCAGCGTCACCGTGGCGAGCGCGTCGTCGACGGTGAGCCGTACGCCGTCCTTGTCGAGCAGGGGGACGAGTTCCTGGTCGGGCGAAGCCATGGACGCCTCCGATGAGTGCGGTCAGTCAGCGGTCAGCTAAGTGACTGCACAGTAACCACCCGGTCGATCAGCCGAACGACCGGGTGGCCACCATCGAAGCCGGTGGGCCGCCCGGGTCAGGACGTAGCGGCCTTCTTGCCCCGCGTCGCCCCACCACGCCCACGGAGCGTGACGCCCGACTCACTGAGCATCCGGTGTACGAAGCCATACGAGCGGCCGGTCTCCTCGGCCAGCGCCCGGATGCTCGCACCGGAGTCGTACTTCTTCTTCAGGTCTGCCGCGAGCTTGTCGCGCGCGGCGCCGGTCACCCGGCTGCCCTTCTTCAGAGTCTCGGCCACCCGTGCCTCCTCATGGGAAGTGCGCTCTGGTCTCCTCATGATCACCCCTCCCGGGCCCGATGGCCACCCATTCGGCAAGGTCCGTACGACAGGCTTGTGACGACAGGAGTGCGTCCCCACATGCGGAATCTCTGATTCCATCCGATCGCATCCATGCACCCAAACGGGTTGTTTCACGAAGTGCCAGGTCAGGGACGCGCAACGGCCGATCCCTTGTCGACAAAGGGATCGGCCGTGAAATGGATGTAGGACACACCTCGATACGAGGAGATCTCACGCAGATGATGGATCACGGATCGGCCGAATGATCCATACGCCGTGGATCAGACATTCGATCAAGCGAGGGCGACGAGATCCGCGTAGTCGGAGCCCCACAGGTCCTCGACACCGTCGGGCAGCAGAATGATCCGCTCCGGCTGGAGCGCCTCGACCGCGCCCTCGTCGTGCGTGACCAGGACGACCGCGCCCTTGTAGGTGCGCAGCGCGCCGAGGATCTCCTCGCGGCTGGCCGGGTCGAGGTTGTTGGTCGGCTCGTCGAGCAGCAGGACGTTGGCCGAGGACACCACGAGGGTGGCCAGGGCGAGACGGGTCTTCTCGCCGCCGGAGAGGACCCCCGCCGGCTTGTCGACGTCGTCGCCGGAGAACAGGAAGCTGCCGAGCGTCTTGCGCACCTCGACGAGGTCGAGGTCGGGGGCCGCGGAGCGCATGTTCTCCAGGACGGTGCGCTCGGGGTCGAGGGTCTCGTGCTCCTGCGCGTAGTAGCCGAGCTTGAGGCCGTGGCCCGGGACCACCTGGCCGGTGTCGGGGACCTCGACGCCGCCCAGCAGCCTGAGCAGGGTCGTCTTGCCGGCGCCGTTCAGACCGAGGATCACCACGCGGGAACCCTTGTCGATGGCCAGGTCGACGTCCGTGAAGATCTCCAGGGAGCCGTACGACTTCGACAGGCCCTCCGCCATCAGCGGGGTCCTGCCGCACGGCGAGGGCTCCGGGAAGCGCAGCTTGGCGACCTTGTCCTGCTGGCGCACGGCCTCCAGGCCCGACAGCAGCTTGTCGGCCCGCTTGGCCATGTTCTGCGCGGCGACGGTCTTGGTGGCCTTGGCGCGCATCTTGTCGGCCTGCGCGTTCAGGGCGGCGGCCTTCTTCTCGGCGTTCTGCCGCTCGCGCCTGCGGCGCTTCTCGTCGGCCTCGCGCTGCTGCTGGTAGAGCTTCCAGCCCATGTTGTAGACGTCGATCTGGGCGCGGTTGGCGTCCAGGTAGAAGACCTTGTTGACGACCGTCTCGACGAGGTCGACGTCGTGGGAGATCACGATGAAGCCGCCGCGGTAGGTCTTCAGGTAGTCGCGCAACCAGACGATCGAGTCGGCGTCGAGGTGGTTGGTCGGCTCGTCGAGCAGCAGGGTGTCCGCGTCCGAGAACAGGATCCGGGCCAGCTCGATACGGCGGCGCTGACCGCCCGAGAGGGTGTGCAGCGGCTGGCCGAGCACCCGGTCGGGCAGATTGAGCGCGGCGGCGATGGTGGCGGCCTCGGCCTCGGCGGCGTACCCGCCCTTGGTGAGGAACTCCGTCTCCTGGCGCTCGTACTGCCGCAGGGCCTTCTCGCGGGTCGCGCCGGAGCCGTTGGCGATGCGCTGCTCGTTGTCGCGCATCTTGCGGAGCAGGGTGTCCAGGCCGCGGGCCGAGAGGATGCGGTCGCGGGCCAGCACGTCCAGGTCGCCGGTGCGCGGGTCCTGCGGCAGATAGCCGACCTCGCCGGAGCGGGCGATGGTGCCTCCGGCGGGGATGCCCTCGCCCGCGAGGACCTTGGTGAGCGTCGTCTTGCCCGCGCCGTTGCGGCCGACCAGGCCGATGCGGTCGCCCTTGGTGATGCGGAAGGTGGCGGACTCGATGAGGATGCGGGCACCGGCGCGCAGCTCGATACCGGAGGCGGAGATCACGGACAGGCTCCAGGGCAGGAAGGGTGGCGGGTGGGCGGCTGAGGACGTTCCCGCCGTCTAATGCGCGAGGAGAATGGCCATGACGTCAGTCTAACGGGGCCGTGCAACCACTTTTTCTGCGATCGGGCGGCGGACCGGGCGTACGGCGGCGGCGTCCACCAGGACGTATACGGGGCCGGTGGCGCGGCGGTGGCGTGGCGTGACGTTCGGCACATCCGGCCCGCTCCGCCTTCCGGTGCGGCGGGGCGGGTCCGTTGTCAGTGGCCGCTGCGAGACTGGGCGGCAGGTTGATTTCCGGCGGCGACGACGAGGGAGAGGCCGGCATGACGGGGACGAGCGGTGGACGCCCGAGCATCTGTCCGACACTGCTGTACACGGACGCGAAGGCGGCACTCAGGCAGCTCACGGAGGCCTTCGGGTTCCTGGAGCTGTCGGTGTACGAGGGCGAGGACGGCGCGGTGATGCACGCCGAGCTGGTACAGGGCAACGGCGCGGTGATGCTGGGTTCGAAGGGCCGTGGCGGCGTCTTCGACACGGCGATGAAGGGCGCGGGCCCGGCGGGGGTGTACGTCCTGGTGGACGACGTCGACGCCCACCACCGGCGGGCCGTGGAGCACGGCGCGGAGATCCTGATGCCCCCGACGGACCAGGACTACGGTTCGCGGGACTACATGGCCCGGGACATCGAGGGCAACATCTGGAGCTTCGGCACGTACGCCCCCGAGCTGCCGTCCTGACGACCGGCACCGGCAGTCGGCGGGAGGCCGGGGCTCTGCCCGGGTCTCCCGCCGGTTCGCCGTGATCGGGTCGCCGCGGAACGGTCCCCGCGGTCCGCCGCGGCCGACGTTCCCGCGGGTCGGTTCCTCCGGGTCAGTTCCCTCCGGTGTGCACCTGGAAGGCCGCCCGGCGGACGGCCTTGGCCAGCGCCGGGTCCGGGTGGGCGGCGGCGAGCGCGACGAGGACCTGCACGGTGCGCGGGTGGCCGACGGCGCGTACCTCGTCGAGCAGTTGCGGGACGGTGGGCTGCACCGCGGACTCCAGATGCCGGACCAGCATCGGGGCCTCGCCGTGGTCGGCCACGGCGGCCGCGGTGTCGACCCACAGCCAGGTGGCCTCCTGCCGGGTGAGCACCTCGTGCGCGTCCTCGGGGTCGACGCCGTCGTGCTCGGCGAGCCAGAGCAGGGCGTACGGCCGCAGGGCCGGCTCGTCCACCACCGAGCGGACGTCGTGCTCGGCGGGGGCGCCGACGACCCGCAGCGCCTCGAAGGCCAGGCCGCGCAGCAGGGCGTCCTCGCCGCGGGCGGCGGCCAGCAGGTCGGTGACGGCGCGGCCGACGGGGCGGGCGGCGAGCCAGGCGCGGTACTCGGCGCGGGCCGCGTTGGGGCGCAGCTGGGCACAGCCGCGCAGCATTCCCTCGGCGGCCTGCTCGATGTTCCCGGCGGGGCTCTGCGCGGCGACGCAGATCTGCTCCAGCTTGACCCAGACCGCCCAGCTTCCCAGCGGGGTGAGCGTGGCCTGACCGGCGCCGCAGGTGAGGGCGCCCACCGAGGCGAGGGCGTGCAGGGCCCAGTCGAGCAGCGGGGCGAGCTCGGCCTCCTGCGCGGGCTCCGCCGGGTCGGCGTCGGCGGAGGGCACAACGGTCGCGGCGGCCACGGCGGCCCCCGCGGGGACGGCGGCGGCGCCGGTCACGGCCTGCGGGCCGTAGGGGATCTCGCAGCGCTCGGTGCGCAGCTCGGTGACCCGCTGGGCGAGCAGGTCGAGGAGCTGGGTCACGGGTACGGGACCGGCGGAGAGCTGGAGGAAGGAGAGCACCTGCGGCATGGCCGAGACGACCTCGGCGACGGTCGAGGGCTCATGGTCCGCGGGTTCCGGGCACGCCAGCGACCACGCGTCGAAGAGGGCGACCCAGCCGCGCAGGACGGCGCTGTCGTCACGGTCCCAGGCGCGCAGCCGCCAGCCGGGACGGGCGCTGTCGCCGTGCACCTCGATGAGGCCGGCGAGCCGGGCGGTGTCCCAGTCGGCGCGGACCTCGGTCGCGGTCAGGCCGAGTTCCAGGGCCGCCCGGTCGGCGGTCGCGTCGGCGAGGGTGGCCTTGCCGTCGACGGCCGCGCCGTCGCGGCCGGGGCCGAGGGCGGCGTCGGCCCAGCGGGCGACGCGGGCGGCCGGGGCCAGACCGGAGCGAGCCATTCTGGCCAGCTCCGCGGGGGCCGGCGTGCCCTCCGGAGGTCGGGGTGCGGGGCGGCGCGGGCGCCGCTGGTTCACGGCTCTGGGGGCGGCGGCCAGGGGTCGGGGGCGGACGAGTCGAAGCCTGGAGTCGCGCGGGATACGGGACGTCACGGGTGCAGTCTTCCGGTTGACCGTCCGAAAACCCAAACGGAATGTCACGGCGGGCTACGGGACTGGCCAACGCACACGTCCGCGAGGGGGGTCGACGGGAGCGATCAGGCCAGTGGTACGGCTTTAAACGGAAGCAGGTCGGCCGGTCCGCGACCGGTGCGCGGTCCGGTCCCGGCGGGGGACCGGGACGGCCACGTCAGGGGACCGGACCGGTCACATCAGGGGGACCAGGAAGCGCCGCAGAGCCTCCTCGTAGGCGGCCGGGTCGGCGTTCCACATGGCTCCGTGCGGGGCACCCGGGACGGTCTGGAGGGTGACCAGGTCGGGCCGGCGCCGGGCGAGGCGACGGGAGAGGGCCCAGGGGGCCACCGCGTCCTCGGGGCCGTGGAAGATCAGCGCCGGGATCCGGAGCAGGGCGGGGTCGGCGGGCTCCTCGTCGCTGGCGCTGTTCATGCCGGTGCGGCCCTCGGCGGCACGCACGGCCAGCGGCAGCAGCGGCCCCGGGGTGCGGCGGGCCGCGGCCAGCGAGCGCAGGGTGGTCTCCCAGCTCAGCACCGGGGAGTCCAGGACGAGCCCCACGGCCCGCTCGCGCAGCCCCGAGTGGGCGGCGGCGCGCAGCGCCATGGTGGCCCCGGTGGACCAGCCGTACAGCACGAGGCGCTCGGCTCCGTAGCGCACGGCGTAGCGCATCGCGGCGTCCAGGTCGCGCCACTCGCTCTCGCCGAGGTGGTTCAGGCCGTCCTGCGGGCGGGGCGCGCCGAGGTCGCCGCGGTAGGAGAGGGCCAGCACCGAGAAGCGATGGCGGTGCAGGAACTCCATCACGTTCAGGGCCAGCTCCCGGGTGGTGCCGAGGCCGTGGGCGGCGATCACCCAGGTGTCGCGGGCGCCGGGGACGAACCACGCCGGCAGCGGGCCGAGCTCGCCGGGGATGTCGACGTCGGCGTACTCCAGGCCGAGCGCGGCGCCCGGGTTGCCGACGTACACGTTCGGGGTGAGCCACACCTTGTCGCCCTGGCTCAGGGTGCCGTGGGTGACGCGCTCCAGGCGGCGCACCACGGTGTCGGCCGAGAGCGCGGCGGCGTCGACGACGGGCCCGACGACGGCGTGGGAGCCGTCGCCCGCGAGGCCGTAGGTGCCGGGGCGCAGCGAGGCCAGGTCCCTGGTGAGGGTGATCCGTCCGGCGGCGGTGCCGTGCACGGTGAGCCTGGGTTCGGTGGGCAGGGGCCGGCCGGCCGGCGCCTTCAGGGCGGCGTCGCTGGCGAGCCGGCCGGCGGCCACCGCGGCGGCCCCGGCCCCTACCACTGCGGTGACGGCGGCGGCCGTCGCTTTGACAGGGTGCACCCGTTCAGTGTCGGGGCGGTGCGGACGACCGGCCAGTGGGAGCCGGGGAAGGAGTGACGTACCGGGACGGGGCCGGAGGCACGCCCCGGCCACCCGTACGCCGCGCGCGGCACGCGTGCGCCGTGTGCGCCACCTGTACGCCGTGCGTGCCACCTGTCCGCCGTGCGCGCCGCGCGGGCCGTGCGTACGCCGGGCGGGCCGCCTGCGCGGGCCGTCCCATGCGCACCGCGCACCCTGCCCGCCCCACCCGCACCGTCAGGCCCGCTGCCCGTACCCCCGCAGCCGCTCCCCCGCCTCCGCCACCTGCTCGGCCGTCAGCAGGTGCGGCGCCAGTCCCGGCACCGAGGACGCGGTCAGCCACAGCCGGCACATCCACTCCAGTTGTGCCGTGCGGTCGTAGGCCTGGTCGAGGGTGGCGCCGTGGGTGAGGGTGCCGTGGTTCTGGAGGAGACAGCCGGTGCGGTCCACCAGGGCCAGGCGCACGTTCTCGGCCAGCCGCTCGGATCCGTAGGGCGCGTAGGGGGCGACCCGGACGGGCCCGCCGAGCGCCGCGGCCATGTAGTGGATCGTCGGCAGCTCGGGCACGAGCGTGGAGACGGCCGTGGCGTGCACGGCGTGGGTGTGCACCACGGCCCGGGCGTCGCCGGCGCGGTGGACGGCGAGGTGCATGGGCAGCTCGCTGGTCGGGACGAGGCTGCCGAGCACCTGCCGGCCCGCCAGGTCGACCCCGGTGATGTCGTCCGGCGTCAGCCGGTCGTAGGGCACGCCCGACGGCGTGACCAGCACGGTGTCCCCGACCCGGACGGAGACGTTGCCCGAGGTGCCGACGACCAGTCCGTCGGAGACGGTCCGGCGGGCCGTCGCGACAAGCGCGTCCCAGGCACGCGCCTCGTCCTCGCTCACACCCCGGCCGCCCGGGTCGCCCTGTATGCCCTTTGTGTTCCGGGCGCCCCGCGCACCCTGCCCGTCGTGCCGCCGCTCAGTCATGTCGCGATCCTGCCAGGCTCGACGCCGACAGGCCGCCGATCACGCAGCGTAGCCATTTCGGGTCCGTCGGCATACGACGGCGGCGACGGCCCGCCGCAAGCCGGAATCCCGACCGACGGTCCGACGGGGTTGCGACACCAGGCCGCTCACCTGGGGTGACCGGTCATGCGGGGTACGTATCGGTAGCATCAAGCGGAGTGTCATTCTCCTGTTGGCGACACCACAAAGCCCGTCTCAGTTCACCTTCCGTTCACCCAGGTTGCCTACGTTCATCGCACCAATGACTTCGAACGATTGCCTGGGTAAATGGAAAACTTCTCGCTGATCCTCGCGATTGTGGTGGTAACCGCACTCGCGTTCGATTTCACGAACGGTTTTCACGACACCGCCAACGCGATGGCCACGACCATCTCGACCGGTGCACTCAAGCCCAAGGTTGCGGTGGCCATGTCGGCCGTCCTCAACCTCGTGGGCGCCTTCCTCTCCGTGGAGGTCGCCAACACGATCTCCAAGGGTCTCGTCGACGAGACCGGCATCCGACCCGAGGTCATCTTCGCCGCCCTGGTCGGCGCGATCCTCTGGAATCTGCTGACCTGGCTGGTGGGCCTGCCGTCCAGCTCCTCGCACGCCCTCATGGGCGGTCTGATCGGAGCCACCGTCGCCTCGGCCGGCGTGGGCGCCGTCCACGGCGACGCGCTGGTCACCAAGGTCCTCATCCCGGCCGTCGCGGCCCCGATCGTGGCGGGCGTCGCCTCGATGCTGGCCACCCGCTTCTCCTACACCCTGGGCAAGAAGGCCGACAGCAAGGCCGCCGCGAAGGGCTACCGCACCGGCCAGATCGCCTCGGCCGGCCTGGTCTCCCTGGCCCACGGCACCAACGACGCGCAGAAGACGATGGGCATCATCACCCTCGCCCTGGTCGCCGGCGGCGCCATCGCGCCCGACTCCGACCCGCCGGTCTGGGTCATCCTCTCCGCCGGTCTCGCCATCGCGCTCGGCACCTCCCTGGGCGGCTGGCGCATCATCCACACGATGGGCAAGGGCCTGACCGACCTTCAGCCGCAGCAGGGCTTCGCCGCCCAGACCAGCGCCGCGACGGTCATCCTGGCCTCCTCCCACCTCGGCTTCTCCCTCTCCACCACGCACGCCGTCTCCGGCTCCGTGATGGGCGCGGGCCTCGGCCGCAAGGGCGGAGTCGTGCGCTGGTCCACCGCGACCCGCATGTTCGTCGCCTGGGGCCTGACCCTGCCGGCCGCCGGCCTGGTCGGCGCGCTCGCCGAGTCCGTGACGAACCTGGGCGACTGGGGCACCGCGGCCGTCGCCGTCTTCCTGATCGCCTCCAGCGCCGCGATCTGGAAGGTCTCCCGGCGCGAGACCGTCGACCACAACAGCGTCACCGCCTCCGAGGAGCCGGCCGGCGTGGTGACCCAGGCGATCGCCATGGTGGCCCCGCCCCCCACCGGCACGGTGACCGAGAACCTCACGGCCACCATCCCCTCCCCGGCCGCCGCCCCGATGGTCACCGCCGACCCGGCGACGGCGTCGGTCCCGCCGACCGCCGCCTGAGCCCCGCGCACCCGGTTAAGTAAGGAAGCATCGGTATGAACATCGACTGGGCAGCCCTGGGCTCCGTGTTCGGCGTCAGCCTCGTGGTCACCGTGGGTCTCGTGGCCCTGTTCACCCTCGGCATCATGGGTCTCTCCCGCCAGGAGCGGGCCTCCGCGCAGGGCGGCGGCGCCGCGCTCGCGGTGACGGGCGCCTACGCGTGCTTCGCGGCCTGCGCGGCCGCGGTGGGCTACGGGATCTGGCTGATCGTCGCCTGACCCGCCGCCATCCGGCACACCGTTCGCCAAGGGCGGGAAGAACCCACGGGTTCTTCCCGCCCTTGCCGTTGCCCGCGCTTCCCGTTGCCCGCCCGTCTCGTCGGCCGCGCTTCCCACTCGTCGCCCGCCCATCCCGCCGCCCGCCGTGTGTGGGGCTTCACACACTCCTCCGTCCCAGGTCAAGAGCAGGTTGACGGCCCTTCAGGGCCCGTGGTGGACTTCCGGAGCCATCTACGACGACACAAGAGGAAGCCGGTGCGAATCCGGCGCGGTCCCGCCACTGTGACCGGGGTAGCAATCCCCGGGAGCCAGGAACTCTCGCCGTCGGTCTCGTCGAACCAGGGCGTGGACACCCTGAGTGAGGACATGTCGCCATGCTCGGCTGCCGATTGAGTCTCAGCACCAGGTCACTGCCCGGTACCGCCACGATCGGCTGAGCCGGTGCGTGCCGATCGCGTCTTCGCGTACGGCGCCACCGCGGGCCTCCTGGGCGACCTGTTCCTCGGCGATCCACGCCGCGGGCACCCGGTCGCACTGTTCGGGCGCGCGGCCGCGGCCGTGGAACGGGCGTTGTGGCGGGACCACCGTGGCCAGGGCGCGCTGCACACCGTGGTGTGCGCCGGCGGCGCCGTGGCGCTCGGGGCCGTGGCCGCCCGCGCCGTACGTACCTCCGGCGCCGCCTCCGTGGCCCTCACCGCCGCCGCCACCTGGGCCGTCGTCGGGGGCACCTCGCTCGCCCGGGAGGCCCGCGCCATCGGGCGCGCCCTGGAGGCCGGGGACGTCGCGGGCGCCCGCGCCCGGCTGCCGCATCTGTGCGGCCGGGACCCCCAGGCCCTCGACGCGGACGGCGTAGCGCGGGCGGTCGTCGAGTCGGTCGCCGAGAACACCTCCGACGCCGTCGTCGGCGCGCTGGTGTGGGGAGCCGTCGGCGGGGTGCCGGGACTGATCGGCTTCCGCGCCGTGAACACCCTCGACGCCATGGTCGGCCACAAGTCGCCCCGCTACCGCCGCTACGGATGGGCCTCGGCCCGGCTCGACGACGCCGCGGGCTGGCCGGGGGCCCGCCTCACGGCCGCCCTCGCGGCCCTGGCCGGAGACGATCCGCGCGGCGCCGTACGGGCCTGGCGGGCCGACGCCGCCAGGCATCCCAGTCCCAACGCCGGTCCCGTGGAGGCCTCGTTCGCCGGGTCCCTCGGCGTGCGGCTCGGCGGGACCCTCTCCTACGCCGGACGGGTCGAGCACCGGCCCGTGCTCAACGGTGCCCACGGACGGGCCGTCCGTGCCTCGGACATCGACCGGGCGGTGCGGCTGTCCCGGCGCGTCGGCTGGCTCGCGCTCGGCGTCTGCGCCGCCGCGCGACTCCTCGTGAAGGAACGTGACTGATGAACGGTGGTCTCCTGGTCGCCGGCACCACCTCCGACGCCGGCAAGAGCGTCGTCACCGCGGGGATCTGCCGGTGGCTGGTGCGGCAGGGCGTCAAGGTCGCGCCCTTCAAGGCGCAGAACATGTCCCTCAACTCGTTCGTGACCCGCGAGGGCGCGGAGATCGGGCGGGCCCAGGCGATGCAGGCCCAGGCCTGCCGCGTCGAGCCGACCGCGCTGATGAACCCCGTGCTGCTCAAGCCCGGCGGCGACCGCAGCAGCCAGGTCGTCCTCATGGGCAAGCCGGTGGGCGAGATGACCGCGCGCGGGTTCTTCGGCGGGGTCGCGGGCCCGTCCCCCGGGAACAGGCTGCACGGCGGGCGGCAGGAGGCGCTGCTGGGCACCGTCCTCGACTGCCTCGCCGAGTTGCGGAGCACGTACGACGCGGTGATCTGCGAGGGGGCCGGCAGCCCGGCCGAGATCAACCTGCGCCGGACCGACATCGTGAACATGGGCGTCGCCCGCAACGCGCGACTGCCCGTCCTCGTCGTCGGCGACATCGACCGCGGCGGTGTCTTCGCCTCCTTCTTCGGCACGGTCGCCCTGCTCGCTCCCGAGGACCAGGAGCTGGTCGCCGGGTTCCTCGTCAACAAGTTCCGGGGCGACGTGTCCCTGCTCGAACCCGGGCTCGACATGCTGCACGGCCTCACCGGGCGGCGGACGTACGGCGTGCTGCCCTTCCGGCACGGCCTCGGCATCGACGAGGAGGACGGGCTGCGCGTCTCCCTGCGGGGTGCCGTCCGGGAGTCCGCCGTCACCGCCCCCGTCGGCGAGGACGTCCTGCGGGTCGCCGTCTGCGCGATCCCGCTGATGTCCAACTTCACGGACGTGGACGCGCTCGCCGCCGAACCGGGCGTCGTCGTGCGGTTCGTGGACCGGCCCGAGGAACTCGCCGACGCCGACCTCGTGGTGGTCCCGGGCACCCGCGGGACGGTCAAGGCCCTGGAGTGGCTGCGGCGGCGGGGCCTCGCGGACGCGCTGCTCCGCAGGGCCGCCGAGGGCCGGCCGGTGCTCGGCGTCTGCGGCGGTTTCCAGATCCTCGGCGAGCACATCGAGGACGAGGTGGAGAGCCGCGCGGGGCACGTGGACGGGCTGGGTCTGCTGCCCGTACGGGTGCGGTTCGCCCGTGAGAAGACGCTCACCCGGCCCGTCGGCGAGGCCCTCGGCGAGCACGTCGAGGGGTACGAGATCCATCACGGGGTCGCCGACGTCACCGGCGGCGAGCCGTTCTTCTCCGACGGCGAGGGACACCCCCTCGACGGCTGCCGGGCCGGCGCCGTCTGGGGCACCCACTGGCACGGCTCGCTGGAGTCGGACGGGTTCCGGCGGGCGTTCCTGCGCGAGGTGGCGGCCGCCGCGGGCCGCCGTTTCGTGCCGGCCCCCGACACCTCGTTCGCCGCGCTGCGCGAGGAGCAGCTCGACCTGCTCGGCGACCTGATCGAACAGCACGCGGACACGGACGCGCTGTGGCGGCTCATCGAGTCCGGCGCGCCGCAAGGACTGCCCTTCATCCCCCCGGGAGCGCCCGCATGAGCACAGTGTTGTTGTTGTCGACCGCCGACACCGATCTGCTGGCGGCCCGCGCCTGCGGCGCCCCCTACCGGATCGGCAACCCGACCCGGGTCGACGTCGCCGGGGAGCTGCCCGCGCTGATCAGGGGCGCGGACGTCGCCGTCGTACGGCTGCTGGGCGGGAAGCGGGCCTGGGAGGACGGGCTGGCCGTGCTGAAGGCGTCCGGGATCCCGACCGTGCTGCTGGGCGGGGAGTCCGTGCCGGACGCCGAGCTGATGGCCGAGTCGTCGGTGCCCGCCGGTGTGGTCGCCGAGGCCCTGCGCTATCTCGTGGAGGGCGGCCCCGCGAACCTCACGGAGCTGGCCCGGTTCCTGTCCGACACCGTGCTGCTGACGGGTGAGGGCTTCGACGGGCCGCAGCGGATGCCCGGGTACGGCGTCCACGGCGAGCGTGCCCTCGTCGAGGGCCGGCCCACGGTCGGCGTGCTCTTCTACCGCGCCCACGAACTCAGCGGCAACACCGCCTTCGTGGACACCCTGTGCGAGGCGATCGAGGCGCGGGGAGCCAACGCGCTTCCCGTGTACTGCGGTTCGCTGCGCGACGCCGACCCCGGGCTGTACGGGATCCTCGGCCGGACCGACGCGATCGTCGCCACCGTCCTCGCGGCGGGCGGCACCCACGCCTCACAGGCCTCCGCGGGCGGGGACGAGGAGGCGTGGGACATCGGGGCGCTCGCCGACCTCGACGTGCCCGTCCTCCAGGGCCTGTGTCTCACCTCCTCGCGCGCCGCCTGGAGCGGGTCCGACGCCGCCCTCTCCCCCATGGACGCGGCGATGCAGGTCGCCATCCCGGAGTTCGACGGACGCCTGATCACCGTGCCGTTCTCCTTCAAGGAGCAGGGCCCGGACGAGGTGCCCGTCTACGTCGCCGACCCGGAGCGGGCCGCCCGGGTGGCCGGGATCGCCGTACGGCACGCCCGGCTGAAGTACACCCCGAACGCGCAGAAGAAGCTCGCGCTGGTCTTCACCGCCTACCCCACCAAGCACTCGCGGGTCGGCAACGCGGTGGGGCTGGACACGCCCGCCTCGGCCGTACGGGTCCTGGACGCGCTCAGGGACGCGGGATACGCGGTCGAGGGGCACCCCGACAACGGCGACGAGCTGATCCACCGGCTGATCGCGGCCGGCGGCCACGACGTCGAGTGGCTGACCGAGGAGCAGTTGGCCGCGGCGCCCGCGCGGGTGCCGCTGGCCGACTACCGGGCCTGGTTCGACCGGCTCGACCCCGCGCTCAGGGACGGGATGCTGGAGGCGTGGGGCGAGCCACCGGGCTCGCTGTACGTCGACGGCGACGACATCGTCCTCGCCTCCCTCCGGTTCGGGAACGTCGTCGTGATGATCCAGCCGCCGCGCGGCTTCGGCGAGAACCCGATCGCGATCTACCACGACCCCGACATGCCCCCGTCGCACCACTACCTGGCCGCCTACCGCTGGCTGGAGGCCGCGACATCGGAGGGGGGTTTCGGCGCCGACGCGATCGTCCACATGGGCAAGCACGGCACGATGGAATGGCTGCCGGGCAAGGGACTCGGGCTGAGCGGCGGCTGCGCGCCCGACGCCGTCCTCGGCGAACTCCCCCTGGTCTACCCGTTCATCGTCAACGACCCCGGCGAGGGCACCCAGGCCAAGCGGCGCGGTCACGCCACCGTCGTCGACCACCTCGTACCGCCGATGGCCCGCGCCGACACCTACGGCGACCTGGCCAAGCTGGAGCAACTCCTCGACGAGTACGCGCTCGTGTCCGACCTGGACCCGGCCAAGGCCCCGGCCGTCCGCGCCCAGATCTGGACGCTGGTCAAGGCCGCCGAGCTCCACCACGACCTGCACGTCGACGAGCAGCCGGACGACGGCGACTTCGACGAGTTCGTGATGCACATCGACGGCTACCTCTGCGAGATCAAGGACGTGCAGATCCGCGACGGGCTGCACGTCCTGGGCGGCGGCCCGGAGGCCGAGCCGCGGGTGAACCTCGTGCTCGCCGTGCTGCGCGCCTCGCAGGTGTGGGGCGGTGCGGCGAACGCGCTGCCCGGCCTGCGTGCCGCCCTCGCCGAGCACTTCGGCCTGTTGGAGAAGGAGTTGCTCGCCGAGCCGGGCGCGGCCGTGAAGGTCCCGGTCGAGCTGACCGACCTCGTCGAGGGCCCGGCCCGGACGGCGGCCGACGCGATCGACCTGCTGGAGCAGCTCTGCCGCCGGGCGGCCCTCGGCATGGAGGAGCGCGGCTGGGACCCGGCCGCGGTCCCGGCGCTGGTGCGCGACCTCCTCGGCACCGAACTCCCCGACGCCGTCGCGGTGCTGGAGTTCGCCTGCCGCGAGGTGGTCCCGCGGCTGGCGCGGACGACGGACGAGATCGGGCACATCCTCAAGGCGCTGGACGGCGGTTACGTCCCGGCCGGCCCGTCGGGTTCGCCCACGCGCGGGCTCGTCAACGTCCTGCCGACCGGCCGCAACTTCTACTCCGTCGACCCCAAGGCCATTCCCTCCCGGCTGAGTTGGGAGGTCGGCCAGTCCCTCGCCGACTCCCTCGTCCAGCGGTACCTCCAGGACACGGGCGCCTACCCGACGTCCGTCGGACTGACGGTGTGGGGCACGTCCGCCATGCGCACCCAGGGCGACGACATCGCGGAGATCCTGGCGCTGCTGGGCTGCCGCCCGGTGTGGGACGACGCCTCGCGCCGGGTCACCGGCTTCGAGATCGTGCCCCTGGCGGAACTGGGCCGTCCCCGCATCGACGTCACGGTCCGCATCTCCGGCTTCTTCCGGGACGCGTTCCCGCACGTGGTCGGGCTGATCGACGACGCGGTACGGGCGGTCGCCGAGCTGGACGAACCGGCGGACCGCAACTTCGTCCGCGCGCACGCCGACGAGGACACCGCCGAGCACGGCGACCGGCGGCGCGCCACCTCCCGCATCTTCGGCTCCAAGCCGGGCGCGTACGGCGCCGGCCTGCTGCCGCTGATCGACGCCCGGAACTGGCGCTCGGACGCCGACCTCGCCGAGGTGTACGCCGTCTGGGGCGGCTACGCCTACGGGCGCGGGCTCGACGGACGGGCGGCGCGCGGCGACATGGAGACGGCGTTCAAGCGGATCGCGGTCGCCGCCAAGAACGTGGACACCCGCGAGCACGACCTCGTCGACGCGGACGACTACTTCCAGTACCACGGCGGCATGGTCGCGATGGTGCGGCACCTGACCGGGGCCTCCCCCGAGGCGTACGTCGGCGACTCGGCCGTACCGGACCAGGTGAAGACGCGCACGCTGGGCGAGGAGACCCACCGGGTCTTCCGGGCCCGGGTGGTCAACCCGCGCTGGATGGCGGCGATGCGCCGGCACGGCTACAAGGGCGCCTTCGAGATGGCGGCGACCGTCGACTACCTCTTCGGCTACGACGCCACGGCCGGGGTCGTGGACGACTGGATGTACGAGAAGCTCAGCGCCGAGTACGTCTTCGACGCGGAGAACCGGGACTTCATGAAGAAGTCCAACCCGTGGGCCCTGCGCGGCATCACCGAGCGCCTGCTGGAGGCGGCGGACCGCGGGCTGTGGGCGGAGCCGGACGCGGACACGCTGGAGCGGCTGCGCGCCACCTATCTGGAGCTCGAAGGCGACTTGGAGGGCGACGACCAGTGAGTACCCCGTTCCCGTTCACGGCCGTCGTCGGCCAGGACGACCTGCGGCTCGCGCTGCTGCTGAACGCCGTGTCACCGGCGGTCGGCGGTGTGCTGGTGCGCGGCGAGAAGGGCACCGCGAAGAGCACGGCCGTACGTGCCCTCTCCGCACTGCTGCCCGAGGTCGACGTCGTCCCCGGGTGCCGGTTCTCCTGCGACCCCGGTTCCCCCGACCCCGGCTGCCCGGACGGGCCGCACGAAGCGGGAGGGGGCGCGCCACGCCCCGCCCGGATGGTCGAGCTGCCCGTCGGCGCCTCCGAGGACCGGCTGGTCGGCGCCCTGGACATCGAGCGGGCGCTCGCCGAGGGCGTGAAGGCCTTCGAGCCCGGCCTGCTGGCCGACGCGCACCGCGGGATCCTGTACGTCGACGAGGTCAACCTGCTCCACGACCATCTGGTCGACCTGCTGCTGGACGCGGCCGCGATGGGCGCCTCGTACGTCGAGCGCGAGGGCGTCTCCGTACGGCACGCGGCGCGGTTCCTGCTCGTGGGCACGATGAACCCCGAAGAGGGCGAGCTGCGGCCGCAGTTGCTGGACCGGTTCGGGCTGACCGTCGAGGTGGCCGCCTCTCGGGAACCCGACCAGCGGGTGGAGGTCGTACGGCGGCGGCTCGCGTACGACGACGACCCGGCCGGCTTCACGGCGCGCTGGGCGGGCGAGGAGGCGGCCGTACGTCGACGCATCGTCGCGGCACGCGAGTTGCTGCCCTCGGTGCGGCTGGGTAACGGTGCGCTGCGGCAGATCGCGGCGACCTGTGCCGCCTTCGAGGTGGACGGCATGCGGGCCGACATCGTGATGGCGCGTACGGCCACCGCGCTGGCGGCCTGGGCCGGGCGCACCGAGGTGCTCGCCGAGGACGTGCGGCAGGCGGCGCTGCTGGCGCTGCCGCACCGGCGCAGGCGGAATCCGTTCGACGCGCCCGGTCTCGACGAGGACAAGCTCGACGAGACGCTGGAGGAGTTCTCGGGCGAGTCCCCCGAGGACGATCCGGACCCCGACGGCCCGGGCGGCGGGGGTGGCGGGCAGCCGTCCCCGGAGTCAGGTCCGCAGGGCGGTGACACGTCGGCCCGGCCCGAGGCCGGCGAGGGCGGGGAGCCGCAGGCCTCCGGAAGCACGGAACGGTCCGCCGTGCGGGCCGCCGAGCCGTTCCGCACCAAGGCGCTGAGCGTGCCCGGGATAGGCCGGGGCGCCGCCGGACGACGCTCGCGGGCGCGGACCGAGCACGGGCGCACGACCGGGGCCCGGCGGCCGCGCGGCACGCTGACGAAGCTGCATCTCGCCGCGACCGTGCAGGCAGCCGCTCCGCATCAGCGGGCGCGCGGGCGTTCGGGGCCGGGGCTGCTCGTGCGCCGGGACGATCTGCGGCAGGCGGTGCGGGAGGGGCGCGAGTCCAACCTCGTGCTGTTCGTCGTGGACGCCTCCGGGTCGATGGCGGCCCGGCAGCGGATGGGCGCGGTCAAGGGCGCGGTGCTGTCGTTGCTGCTCGACGCCTACCAGCGGCGGGACAAGGTGGGGCTGGTGACCTTCCGCGGGTCGGCCGCCGAGGTCGCGCTGCCGCCCACCTCTTCGGTGGACGCGGCGGCGGCACGGCTGGAGTCGCTGCCGACGGGCGGGCGCACCCCGCTCGCGGCCGGGCTGCTGAAGGCGCACGAGGTGCTGCGGGTGGAACGGCTGCGGGACCCGGCGCGGCGGCCGCTGCTGGTCGTGGTGACGGACGGACGGGCCACCGGGGGCCCCGAGCCGCTGCCGCTCGCGTCCCGGGCGGCCGGGCTGTTCGCGGCGGAGCGGGTCGCCTCGGTCGTCGTGGACTGCGAGTCCGGGCCGGTGCGGCTGGGGCTGGCCGGGAAGCTCGCGGGTGAACTGGGCGGTACGGCGGTGACGTTGGACGAGCTTCGGGCGGACAGCATCGCCGGGCTGGTGAAGGACGTGGTGAAGGACGCGCAGAGGAGGGCCGCGTAGTGCCGCAGGGACAGCCGAGTGTCGTACCGGACGACGGTCTGACGACTCGTCAGCGACGTAACCGGCCGCTGGTCGTCGTGCACACGGGCGTCGGCAAGGGGAAGTCCACCGCCGCGTTCGGGCTGGCGCTGCGCGCCTGGAACCAAGGGTGGCCCATCGGGGTGTTCCAGTTCGTCAAGTCGGCGAAGTGGAAGGTCGGCGAGGAGAACGCGCTGCGCGTGCTGGGCGCCTCCGGCGAGGGCGGGAGCGTCGACTGGCACAAGATGGGCGAGGGCTGGTCCTGGGTCCAGCGCGACGCCCAGATGGACAACGAGGACAAGGCCCGGGAGGGCTGGGAACAGGTCAAGCGCGACCTCGCCGCCGAGACGTACAAGCTGTACGTGCTCGACGAGTTCGCGTACCCGATGCACTGGGGCTGGATCGACACGGACGAGGTCGTCGCGGTGCTGCGGGACCGGCCGGGCACTCAGCACGTCGTGATCACCGGGCGCAACGCCCCCGAGAAACTGGTCGACTTCGCCGATCTCGTCACCGACATGTCCAAGGTCAAGCATCCGATGGACGCCGGCCAGAAGGGCCAGAGGGGCATCGAGTGGTGAGGACGTCCGTTCCCCGGCTGGTCGTCGCCGCGCCCTCCTCGGGCAGCGGCAAGACCACCGTCGCCACGGGGCTGATGGCCGCGTTCGCGGGGCGCGGGCTGCGGGTGTCCCCGCACAAGGTCGGGCCCGACTACATCGACCCCGGCTACCACGCGCTCGCCAGCGGGCGCACGGGCCGCAACCTCGACGCGTACCTGTGCGGTCCCGACCTGGTCGGTCCGCTGTTCGCGCACGGCGCGCGGGGATGCGACATCGCGGTCGTCGAAGGGGTCATGGGGCTGTACGACGGGGCGGCGGGCGAGGGGGAACTGGCGTCCACCGCCCAGGTGGCGAAGCTGCTGCGGGCGCCGGTGGTGCTGGTCGTCGACGCGTCGTCGCAGTCGCGGTCGGTGGCGGCGCTGGTGCACGGGTTCGCCTCCTGGGATCCCGAGGTGCGGATCGGGGGCGTGATCCTGAACAAGGTCGCCTCGGACCGGCACGAGGAGCTGCTGCGCGACGCGCTGGACTCCGCCGGGGTGCCGGTGCTCGGGGTGCTGCGGCGGGCGCCGCAGGTGGACACGCCGTCCCGGCACCTCGGTCTGGTGCCGGTCGCCGAGCGGCGGGCGGAGGCGGTCGCGGCCGTCGCGGCGATGGCGGCGCAGGTCTCCGACGGTTGTGACCTGGAAGCGCTGATCGCGCTGGCGCGCAGTGCCGGTACGGTGCCGGGTGCGGCCTGGGACGCGGCCGAGGCCCTGGGGGCCGCCGCCCCCGGCCCCCCGCTCCGGCCCGAACGGCCTCGTCCTCAGGCGCCGGACGGGCTGGACGTGGTCGGCCGGGACCGGAAGGCACCGGTGGTCGCCGTGGCCGGCGGCCCCGCGTTCACCTTCTCCTACGCCGAGCACACCGAGCTGCTCACCGCCGCCGGTGCCGAGATCGTGCCCTTCGATCCGCTCCATGACGAGCAACTGCCCGCCGGAACGAGCGGGTTGGTGATCGGCGGCGGGTTCCCCGAGGTGTACGCGCCCGAGCTGTCCGCCAACGAGCCGCTGCGCAGGGCGGTGGCGGAACTGGCGTCGGCCGGGGCGCCGGTCGCGGCCGAGTGTGCCGGGCTGCTGTATCTGGCGCGGGAGCTCGACGGCCGGCCCATGTGCGGGGTGATCGACGCCGTGGCCCGGATGGACGAGCGGCTCACCCTCGGCTACCGGGACGCGGTGGCGCTCGGCGACAGCGTGCTCGCGGCGGCGGGCACCCGGATGCGCGGGCACGAGTTCCACCGGACGGTCGTGGAGCCCGGCGCCGGGGCGTCTCCCGCCTGGGGGATGCGCGCCCCCGAACGGCGCGTCGAAGGTTTCGTGCAGCAGGGCGTGCACGCGAGTTATCTGCACACGCACTGGGCGTCCGAGCCCGGCGTGGCCCGTCGGTTCGTCGAGAGGTGCCTGACGTCATGAGCAGCAAGCTGATCGGTGTCGGGGTCGGCCCCGGCGACCCCGAGCTGGTGACCGTCAAGGGCGTCAACGCCCTGCGCGCCGCGGACGTCGTCGTGGTGCCCGTGATGGCCGCGGCGGACGGGGCGGACGGCGGCGAGCCGGGACGGGCCGAGGCGACCGTGCTGCACTACGTGCCGCGGGAGAAGGTCGTCCGGGTGGTGTTCGCGCTCAACGAGCGCAGCGACCGGGCCCGGCGCGAGGCCGCCTGGGACGCGGCGGGGGCGCGGGTGGCGGCGCTGCTCGACGCGCACGCCCGCGTCGCCTTCGCGACCATCGGGGACCCGAACGTGTACTCGACGTTCACCTATCTGGCGCAGACCGTGGCGGAGTCGGTGCCGGACGTCGTCGTCGAGACCGTGCCGGGCATCACCGCGATGCAGGACCTCGCGGCGCGCTCGGGGGCGGTCCTGACCGAGGGGACCGAACCGCTCACCCTGGTGCCGGTCACGGCGGGGTCCGCCGCGCTCAAGGACGCGCTGAGCGGGCCGGGCACGGTCGTCGCGTACAAGTTCGGGCGGCAGGCCGCGGAGGTCGCCGAGGCGCTGCGGGAGACCGGGCGGCTGGAGGCCGCGGTGTGGGGTTCGGCGCTGGGGCTCGCGCAGGAGTCCATCCGGCCGGCCGCCGATCTCGGCGACGGCCCGCTGCCCTATCTGTCGACGCTCATCGCGCCCGCGCCGCGCGACGGCGGGCGGGGCGGCAAGCTGTGACGCCCCGCGGGCCGTACGGCCGCTCAGCCGGCCAGACCCACCACCAGCCAGATGAACGCGGCGCCCGCGACCGTGCACAGCAGGGTCGGGCGGGCGGGGTGCTCGTGGTGGGCCTCGGGCAGGATCTCGGCGGCCGCGAGGTAGAGGAGCACCCCGCCGAAGAGGCCGAGATAGCCGCCGAGCAGCGTCTCGGGCAGGACGAAGAACAGGGTCGAGGCCGCGCCGAGAACCGGCGCCGCCGCGTCCGCGAACAGCATGGCCACCGCCTTGCGCCGGGCGTTCCCGTACAGGCTGGTGATCGTGTACGTGTTGAAGCCGTCCGCGAAGTCGTGGGCGACGACGGCCAGCGCGACGGACGCGCCCATGCCGCCGCCGACCTGGAAGGCCGCGCCGATCGCCACGCCGTCCATGGCGCTGTGGCCGACCATCGCGGCGGCCGCCGTCAGGCCCACCTCGGGCACCCGGCCGGAGGGCGCCCCGGCGCCGTGCGCGGCCGCGTGGTCCTCCTCCGTCCGGGCGGAGTGGGGGTCCCGGGGGAGGTCGGCCAGCAGCCGTTCGGCCAGATGGGCCAGCAGGAAGCCGGCCACGAACAGCAGCAGCGCGGCCGGTACGCCGAAGACCTCGGTGCCCGCCGTCTTCAGCGCCTCGGGCAGCAGGTCCAGGCCGACCACGCCGAGCATCAGACCGCCGGCCAGGCCGAGGACCAGATGGCGCCGGTCGGTGACCCGCTGTGCCGTCCAGCCGCCGGCCAGCGTCATCAGGAACGCGCCGAGCGCGACGAGGACCGCCATGTGACCTTGCTATCCGATCGAACCCGGGTCGCGCACCTCCGGCCCCCCGCCCAGTGAAGATCCGTACGAGAGGACCCGTACCCATGGCCGATGCCCCCACCGGCAAGGTGACCTTCGTCGGGGCCGGCCCCGGCGCCGCCGACCTGCTGACGTTCCGGGCCGCGCGGGCCATCGCCGAGGCCGACGTCGTGATCTGGGCCGCCAGCCTGGTCCAGGCCGAGGTGCTCGAACACGCGCGCGAGGACGCGGAGATCCTCGACTCGGCGACGATGTCCCTGGAGGACGTGGTGGCCGTCTACCGGCGGGCCCGCGCCGAGGGGCTGCGGGTCGCCCGGATCCACTCCGGCGACCCCGCGCTGTGGGGCGGCACGCAGGAGCAGCTCGACCGGTGCGACGAGCTCGGCATCGGGACGGAGATCGTGCCCGGCGTCTCGTCCTTCTCGGCGGTCGCCGCGATCGCCGGTCGCGAGCTGACCGTTCCCGAGGTCGCGCAGTCGGTGATCCTGACCCGGCTCGGCGGCGGCAAGACGCCGATGCCGCCCGGCGAGGAGGTGCGCGAGTTCGCCCGGCACGGCACGACCATGGCGCTGTTCCTGTCGGCGGCGCGCAGCGGCCAGCTGGTGCGGGAGCTGCTGGAGGGCGGCTATCCGACGACCACGCCGGTCGTCGTCGCCTATCAGGCGACCTGGCCGGAGGAGCTGGTCGTGAAGTGCACGATCGGCACCCTGGAGGAGACGGTCAAGGAGCACAAGCTCTGGAAGCACACGCTGTTCCTGGTCGGCCCGGCGCTGGACGCGGGCGGGACGCGCTCGCACCTGTACCACCCGGGGCACTTCCACGGCTATCGCAAGGCCGACCCCGAGGCCCGCAAGGCCCTGCGCGCCCGGGGCGCCGGCACGTGATCACGGTCGTCGGCACGGGGACCGGTGCGCCGCCGCCCGGGGACGTCCTCGCGGGGGCGGAGCTCGTCGTGGGCGGCCGGCGGCACCTGGACGCCGTACGGCCGCTGCTGCCCGCGACCGCCGAGCTGGTGGTCCTGGGCGCGCTGGCGCCCGCCCTGGACACCGTCACGGAGTACGTCGGCAAGGGACGGCCGGTGCTGGTGCTGGCCTCGGGGGATCCCGGGTTCTTCGGGATCGTGCGGGTGCTGTCGGAGCGGTTCGGGGCCGCGGCGCTCGATGTACGGCCCGGCGTCTCCTCCGTCGCGGCCGCGTTCGCCAGGACCGGGCTGACCTGGGACGACGCCGTGGTGGTCAGCGCGCACGGGCGGGAGCTGCGCACCGCGGTGCACGTGTGCCGCGCGTATCCGAAGACGGCCGTGCTGACCGGGCCGGGCGCGGGACCCGCCGAGCTGGGCGCGGCGCTCGCGCGGGCTTCGGCCGACCGGGTCCTGGTGGTGGCCTCGGCGCTGGGCGACCCGGCGCGCGAGCGCGTCGAGCGGGTGACACCGGCGCAGGCCGCCGCCCGGGACTGGGGGTCGGCGGTGAGCGTGGTGCTGTGCCTGGACGAGTCCCGGACGGCGCGGGGCGGGGCGCGGACGGTGGCCGGTACGGCGCCGGGGCCCGCGGGCTGGGCGCTCGCGGAGTCCGCGTTCGCGCACCGCGACTCGATGATCACCAAGTTCGAGGTGCGGGCCCTGGCGCTGGCCCGCCTCGGTCCGCGCCCCGGCGACCTGGTGTGGGACGTCGGCGCGGGCTCCGGTTCGGTGGCGGTGGAGTGCGCGCGGCTGGGGGCCGCCGTGAGCGCCGTGGAGAAGACCCCGGACGGGGTCGGCCGGATCCGTACCAACGCCGCTCAGCACAACGTCTACGTGCACGTGGTGCACGGCGCGGCGCCGCACGCGCTGGCCGGACTCGACGACCCCGACGCCGTGTTCGTCGGGGGTGGCGGCCGTGAGCTGCCCGGGATCGTCGACGCGTGCGCGCGGCGGGCCCGGCGGAGCGTGGTCGTCGCGATGGCCGCCCTGGACCGGGTGCCGGCGGCGCGGGCGGCGCTGATCGGCGCCGGGTTCGACTGCGACGGAGTGCTGCTCCAGTCGTCGCGGCTGGTCCCGCTGCCGGGTGACGTGACCCGGCCGGCCGCGACCAATCCCGTTTTCCTGCTGTGGGGCAACCGCCCCGCGGCGCGTACCGAAGGAGTTGCCCTGTGATCGGCCTCATTTCCGCCACCGCGGCGGGGGCGGCGGCGCGCGACCGGCTGGCCGCGGCCTGGCCGGACCGCACGCGGGTCTACGACGGACCCGTGGCGGACGCCGTACCGCGGGCGTTCGCGGAGTGCGGGCAGCTGGTGTGCTTCCTGGCGGCCGGGGCGGTGGTACGGCTGGTCGCGCCGCTGCTGGGCGACAAGCGGACCGACCCCGGTGTGGTGTGCGTCGACGAGGCCGGCCGGTTCGCCGTGTCGCTGGTCGGCGGCCACGGCGGCGGCGCCAATGAACTGGCCCGCGCGGTCGGCAAGTTGCTGGGCGCCGAGCCGGTGGTGACCACGGCGACGGACGCGGTGGGCGTGCCCGGCCTCGACACGCTCGGCCTGCCCGTGGAGGGGGACGTCGCCGGGGTGACCCGCGCCCTGCTGGACGGGGAGCCGGTCGCGCTGGCCTCGGAGGTGCCCTGGCCGCTGCCCGCGCTGCCGTTGGGGACGCGGGGCGCGTACACGGTCCGGCTGACCGACCGGACCGTGGCGCCGGCCGACCGCGAAGTGCTGCTGCGCCCGCCGTCGTTGGTGGTCGGCGTCGGGGCGTCCAGGGGTGCGACCGTCGACGAGGTGCTGGGGCTGGTCGAGGCCGCGCTGCGGGACGCCGGGCTCAGCGCCGCGTCCGTCGCCGAACTGGCCACCGTCGACGCCAAGTCCGACGAGCCCGGCGTCGTCGCCGTCGCCGAGCGGCTGGGGGTGCCGCTGGTGACGTACTCCGCCGGGGAGTTGGCGGCCGTCGAGGTGCCGAACCCGTCCGGCGCGCCGCTCGCCGCGGTCGGCACCCCGTCCGTCGCGGAGGCCGCCGCGCTGGTACGGGGCGGTGAACTCCTCGTCCCCAAGCGGAAGTCGGAGCGGGCGGACGGCCGGCCTGCGATGGCGACCTGCGCGGTCGTACGGCGGCCGGGGCGCGGGCGGCTCGCGGTGGTCGGGCTCGGGCCCGGCGCCCGGGACCTGCTGACGCCGCGTGCCGAGGCGGAGTTGCGCCGGGCGTCCGTGCTCGTCGGGCTCGACCAGTACGTCGACCAGATCCGCGATCTGCTGCGGCCCGGCACCCGGATCCTGGAGTCGGGGCTCGGCGCGGAGGAGGAGCGGGCCCGCACGGCGGTCGCCGAGGCGAGGCGCGGCGCGGCGGTCGCGCTCGTCGGGAGCGGGGACGCGGGGGTGTACGCGATGGCCTCGCCCGCGCTGGCCGAGGCGTCGGACGACATCGACGTGGTCGGGGTGCCCGGGGTGACGGCGGCGCTCGCGGCCGGGGCGATCCTGGGCGCGCCGCTGGGCCACGACCACGTCTCCATCAGCCTGTCGGACCTGCACACGCCGTGGGAGGTCATCGAGCGGCGGGTACGGGCCGCGGCCGAGGCGGACCTCGTCGTGACGTTCTACAACCCGCGCAGCCGGGGCCGCGACTGGCAGCTGCCGAAGGCCCTCGCGGTCCTCGCGGAACACCGGGAGCCGTCGACGCCGGTCGGTGTCGTGCGCAACGCGTCGCGCCCCGACGAGTCCAGCCGGGTGACGACGCTGGCCGCGCTGGATCCGGCGACGGTCGACATGATGACGGTCGTGACCGTGGGCAACACGGCGACCCGGCGGATCGCGGGACGGATGGTGACCCCGCGCGGCTACCGCTGGCAGCAGGACCCGGGGACGGCCCAGCAGGAAGAGACGCGGACCGTCCCGCACGCGCGGACCCGGGAAGAGACGCAGGAAGACCCGCAGCGAGGCCCGCAGGAGGGTGCCCGGTGAACCGTGTCGTCCATCCGATCGAACAGGAGTCCTTCCGGCGGCTGCGCGCCCGTCTGGACACCTCGCACTTCCCGCCGCTGTCGCGGGCGGTCGTGGAGCGGGTGATCCACTCCGCCGCCGACCTCGACTACGCCGACGATCTCGTCCTGGACGAGGGCGACCTGGCGAAGGCGTACACGGCGCTGCACGCCGGGGCGCCGGTGGTGGTGGACGTGGAGATGGTGGCCGCGGGGATCACCCGCCGCGACACCGTCTGCCGGCTGCGCGACGCGCGGTCCGGACCGGGGCTGACCCGGTCGGCGCACGCCGTCCGGCTGGCGTACGAGGAGGTCGGCCCGGGCGCCCTGTGGGTGATCGGCTGTGCGCCGACCGCCCTGGAGGAACTGCTGACGCTGGACGCCTCCCCCGCGCTCGTCATCGGGCTCCCCGTCGGCTTCGTCGGGGCGGCCGAGTCGAAGGCCGCGCTGCGCGAGAGCGGGCTGCCCGCCGTGAGCAACGTGTCCGAGAAGGGCGGTTCCGCGGTGGCCGCGGCCGCCCTCAACGCCCTGCTGTACCACAGCATTCCGCAATCCGAGGAGCAATCGTGACCACCCCGCCGCCCGCCCTGCTCATCGCCGGCCATGGCACCCGGGACGAGGCCGGAGCCGAGGCGTTCCGCGACTTCGTACGGGAGTTGGGGCGCCGCCACCCCGAACTGCCCGTCGCGGGCGGCTTCATCGAGCTGTCCTCGCCACCGCTCGGTGAGGCGGTGACCGAACTGGTGGAGCGGGGGGCGCGCCGGTTCGCCGCGGTGCCGCTGATGCTGGTGTCCGCAGGGCACGCCAAGGGGGACATCCCGGCGGCCCTGTCCCGGGAGAAGGAACGCCACCCCGGGATCTCGTACACCTACGGGCGTCCGCTGGGCCCGCACCCGTCGCTGCTGGACGTGCTGGAGCGGCGCCTGGACGAGACGCTCGGCGAGGCGGGCCGCACGCCCGGGGACCGGGCCGGGGTGACCGTGCTGCTGGTCGGGCGGGGCTCCACCGACCCGGACGCCAACGCCGAGGTGCACAAGGCGGCGCGGCTGCTGTGGGAGGGGCGCGGTTACGCGGGCGTGGAGACGGCGTTCGTGTCGCTGGCCGCGCCGGACGTGCCGAGCGGCCTCGACCGGTGCGCGCGGCTGGGCGCCCGGCGGATCGTGGTGCTGCCGTACTTCCTGTTCACCGGCATCCTGCCGGACCGGGTGCGGCGGCAGACCGAGGACTGGGCGGCCGCGCATCCGGAGGTCGAGGTGCGCTCGGCGGACGTGATCGGGCCCGAGCCGGAGCTGCTGGACCTGGTGATGGAGCGGTACGCGGAGGCCGTGAAGGGCGATCTGCGGATGAACTGCGACTCGTGCGTGTACCGCATCGCGCTGCCGGGCTTCGAGGACAAGGTGGGGCTGCCGCAGCAGCCCCACTTCCACCCGGACGACGACGGACACCACGACGGTCACGAGGGCGGCCACGGCGGCGGTCACCACCACGGGCACCACCAGCACGGGGGGCACACCCACTCCCATGCGCGCTGACGACGTTCCCGGGGACGGCCCCGACCTGCGGCACCACGGTGACGCGGAGGTGCGCGACGACGGGGCGGAGCTGGTCGACCTGGCCGTCAACGTACGGGCGGGCACGCCCCCGGTGTGGCTGCGGGAGCTGATCGCCGGGTCGCTGGACGGCCTGGCCGCCTATCCGGACGGGCGGGCCGCGCGGGCGGCGGTGGCGGCGCGGCACGGGCTGCCGGTGGACCGGGTGCTGCTGACGGCCGGCGCGGCAGAGGCGTTCGTCCTGCTGGCGCGGGCGCTGAAGGTGCGCCGGCCGGTGGTCGTGCATCCGCAGTTCACCGAGCCGGAGGCGGCGCTGCGGGACGCCGGGCACACCGTCGACCGGGTGCTGCTGCGCGCCGAGGACGGCTTCCGGCTGACTCCGGGGGCGGTGCCCGAGGAGGCGGACCTGGTGGTGATCGGCAATCCGACGAACCCCACCTCGGTCCTGCATCCGGCGGACGCGATCGCCCGGCTCGCGCGTCCCGGGCGGACGCTGGTGGTCGACGAGGCGTTCGTGGACGCGGTGCCGGGTGAGCGGGAGGCGCTGGCCGGGCGGACGGACGTGCCGGGTCTGGTGGTGCTGCGCAGCCTCACCAAGACCTGGGGGCTGGCCGGGCTGCGGATCGGGTACGTGCTCGCTGCCCCGGAGACGGTCACCGCCCTGGAGCGGGCCCAGCCGCTGTGGCCGGTCTCCACGCCCGCGCTCGCCGCGGCCGAGGCGTGTGTGAGCCCCCGGGCCCTCGCGGAGGCGGACCGGGCGGCCCGCCGGATCGCCGGCGACCGGGCCCATCTGGTCGCGGGACTCGCCCGGTTCGCGGCGGCGGGAGTGCGGGTCGTGGAGCCCGCCGAGGGCCCGTTCCTGCTGGTACGGATGCCTGCGGCGGATGCCGTGCGAGAACGGTTGCGGACGCTGGGCTTCGCGGTGCGGCGCGGGGACACCTTCCCGGGCCTGGGCGAGGAGTGGATCCGCCTCGCGGTACGGGACCGGGAGACGACGGACGCCTTTCTGGGGGCGCTGGAGCAGGCATTGGCCTGATGCGGCGGGGCCTGCGTGGTGAGGCGGGAGCTTTGGCACCCGCCCGGGGCGGGGCGGGGGATTCCTCCCGGCCCCCGCCCCGCCCCCTGCCTCCTCCCGTCCCCCGGGGGAGGCAGTTCCGACCCCCCGTTCCCCGGTGAGGCGGCCCCGCCCCTTCCGGGGTGGTCAGCCCCGGCGCGGGCGGCACCGCCCCTTCCGGAGTGGTCAGCCCCGGCGTCGGGACAGCGCCACCGCTCCCCCGCCCGCCACCAGGAGCGCGGCCGCGCCGCCCACCAGGTACGGGGTCACCGAACTCCCACCGGTCTGTGCCAGGTCGGCCTGCGCGGGCGCGCCCTTGGTCGTCACGTCGGAGGTTCCCTGCTCGGCGGCCGCCGCGGGCGCGGAGGACCCGGGCGCGGAGGACTCGGGTGCATCGGCCGCCTCGGGAACCTCGGCCGCCTCAGGGGCCTCGGGGGTCTCACAGGTCGCCTTCGCGAGGCTCAGGGTGCCCTTGACCTCGGCCACGTTCAGCTTCAACGGGTTGATGGACACGGTGAGTTCGAGCGCGGTCGCGGCCGCCGTACGGGAGGTGGTCTCGCGCTTCGACAGGTCCAGACGCACCTCGCCGACGCCGGGCACCTTCACGTCCGTGGGCCCGCCCGCGGTCAGCCTGGTCCGCTTGCCGAGGACGGTGACCGCGCCCAGGACGTTCGCCGAGGCGACCGGCGTCTCCCCGGCCTCGCAGGTCGCCTTCGAGGTGATGCCGTCGACCTCGATGACGGACAGCAGGGGCAGACCGGGCACGTGCAGCCGGACATGGGCGAGCTCGGTGGAGCCCTCGGCCTTGTCGTCGGTGACCGTCGCCTTCGCCGTCGCCACGTCGGCGCTCAGCACGCTGAACGGCTTCCCGCCGTCGACGCCGTCGAGGCGGGCGCTGAGCGCGGTCCGCCGCGCGTGCTGCCGCTTCGACGCCTCGACCTCGTTGAGCGAGACCGCGAGGGGGACGTCCGCGGTCCTGTTCAGCAGGGCCACGTCGAGTCCGGTGCGCAGGACGGCGGCGCTCGCGCGGCCCTGGCCGCCGGTCGCGTGGGCGGTGTCAGCCGCGACGAGGGCCGCGGGACCGGCGGCCAGGGACGTGGCCGCCGCGACGGCGGCGAGACGGCGTGCGGGCATGCGGAAGTGGTTGCCGTTCAAGGCGTGGGACCCCCAGAAGTGACGTGCTCGGGACCCGGCAAGGATTACGCACCAAGGGTGAACGGGCGGCCATCTCGGGGCACTTCACTCCATCGTGGGATTTCCGTGCACTTTTTCGAATCTTGCTGCACGGATGTTCCACCCGGTCACCCCCACGCCTCACACTGCGCGCGCACGGATCGCCGACCGCGTGCGCGAGAGGGCGCAACGACCCACCGACCCGGCCGGTCACGCGTCGTCAACCCGGTGCGCCGTGAGGGAGCGCGAGCCCGGGCGCGTCGACGTGGTGGCCGCCGAGGTGTTCAGCCGACGACGTGTCCGTTCAGCACCACCCGCAGCGGAGCGGCCAGCACCCGTACGTCCGCCCGCGGGTCCCCCTCGTACACGACCAGGTCCGCCGGCGCCCCCTCCGTGAGGCCGGGGCGGCCCAGCCAGCCGCGCGCGCCCCAGGCGGTGGCCGAGAGCGCCTCGACCGCGGGGAGGCCGGCCGTCACCAGTTCCGCGACCTCCGCGGCCACCAGGCCGTGCGCGAGGCTGCCCCCGGCGTCGGTGCCGACGTACACCGGGACGCCGGCGTCGTAGGCGGCGCGCACGGTGTCGTAGCGGCGCTCGTGCAGCCGCCGCATATGGGCCGACCAGCGCGGGTACTTGCGCTCGCCGCCCGCGGCGAGCTGCGGGAAGGTCGCGATGTTGACGAGGGTCGGCACGATCGCGACGCCGCGCTCCGCGAACAGGGGGATCAGGTCCTCCGTCAGACCGGTGGCGTGTTCGATGCAGTCGATACCGGCCTCGACGAGGTCGCGCAGGGAGTCCTCGGCGAAGCAGTGGGCGGTGACCCGGGCGCCCAGCCGGTGGGCCCGCGCGATCGCCGCCTCGACCGCCTCGCGCGGCCAGCAGGCCGACAGGTCGCCGAGGTCGCGGTCGATCCAGTCGCCGACCAGCTTGACCCAGCCGTCGCCGCGCCGGGCCTCCCGGTCGACGTACGCGACCAGTTCGTCCGGCTCGACCTCGTGCGCGTAGCCGCGGATGTAGCGCCGGGTACGGGCGATGTGCCGGCCGGCCCGGATGATCTTCGGGAGGTCCTCGCGGTCGTCGACCCAGCGGGTGTCGGAGGGCGAGCCCGCGTCCCGGATCAGCAGGGTGCCCGCCTCGCGGTCGGTCAGCGCCTGCTTCTCCGCGACGTCCGCGTCGACCGGGCCGTGCGCGCCGAGGCCCACATGGCAGTGCGCGTCGACGAGGCCGGGCAGCACCCAGCCCTCGACGGTACGGATGTCGCGGGCGCCGGCGGGACGGTCGTAGGAGATCCGTCCGCCGACCACCCACAGCTCGTCCCGGACGTCCGTGTCGTCCGGGCCGACGAGCACCCGACCCTTCACGTGCAGCACCGCGTGATCGCTCATGCACCGCACCTTAGTGAGCCGTCAGGCCGGTCCGCCCACCTGGTCCGAGGTCTCCTCCTCCACCTCGGCCATGGCGGGGTCGAGGAGGCGGGAGAGGAAGTGGCGGGTGCGTTCGTGGCGCGGTCTGCCGATGACCTCGGCCGGGCGGCCCTCCTCGACGATCACCCCGCCGTCCATGAAGACGACCCGGTCGGCGACCTCGCGCGCGAAGGTCATCTCGTGGGTGACCACCATCATCGTCATGCCCTCGTCCGCGAGCATGCGCATGACGGCGAGGACGTCCCCCACCAGCTCCGGGTCGAGTGCCGAGGTCGGCTCGTCGAAGAGCATCACCTCGGGCCCCATCGCGAGGGCGCGGGCGATGGCGACGCGCTGCTGCTGGCCGCCGGAGAGGGCGCCCGGATAGGCGTCGGCCTTCTCCGCGAGGCCCACCCGGGCGAGGTTCTCGGCGGCGGTCCGGGCCGCCTCCGCCTTGCCCCGGCCGAGCACCCGGCGCTGCGGCAGCGTGAGGTTCTCGGTCACCGACAGATGGGGGAAGAGGTTGAACTGCTGGAAGACCATGCCGATACGGCGGCGTACGGCGTCGATGTCGACGTCGGGGTGCGTGACCTCGGTACCGCCGACGAACACCTGGCCCCTGCTCGGCTCCTCCAGGAGGTTCACGCAGCGCAGCAGGGTCGACTTGCCGGAGCCGGACGGGCCGATGACGCAGACGACCTCGCCCTGGCCGATCTCCAGATCGATACCGCGCAGGACCTCGTTGTCGCCGAAGGACTTGTGCAGGTCCTTCACCTGGATCTCGGGTGTGCTCACTTGGCGGCCTCCCCCGACTTCGCTTCGAGACGGCGTACGACGAAACCGAGCGGGATCGTGACGAGCAGGTAGCACAGGCCCGCGACCAGGATCGGTGTGGAGTTGGCGGTCGTGCTGGCCAGGTCGCGGCCGTACTTGGACAGCTCCCGTTCCTCCAGGGTGACACCGAGGAACAGCACCAGCGAGGAGTCCTTGAAGAGGGTCACGAGTTCGTTGGTGAGCGGCGGGAGAATGATCCGGAACGCCTGCGGGACGATGATCGAGACCATGGCCCGGGCGTGCGAGAAGCCCAGCGAACGGGCCGCCTCCATCTGCCCCCCGGGCACGGCCTGGATGCCCGCGCGGAACGTCTCGGCCATGTACGCGGCCCCTACCAGGCCGAGCGCGATGGCGACCTTGCCGTACGTGCCGCCCGGGATCTCCGTGCCCGGGAACGCCAGCGGCACCGCGACGCCCACGAAGATGAAGATCAGCAGGGCGGGCAGACCGCGGAAGACCTCGATGTAGATTCCGGCGAACCAGCGGTAGGGGCCCACCGACGACAGCCGCATCAGGGCGATGACGATGCCCAGCACGAGGCCGACGACGAAACCGGACACCGTGTAGAGGACGGTGTTCTTCAGCGCCAGCGTGATGACCTCGGGGAACATCTGCTTGACCAGGTCCCACTGGAAGAACTGGTTCTTCAGACGGCCCCAGTCCGCCGTGACCGCGAAGGCGATCACGGCGGCCACGAAGACGACGTACTGCGCACCGCGTGAGATCCGGCGCTTCTGGCGCCTGCTCAGGCCGGACCTGCGGGGCTGGAGGGAGGTGTCGGCACCACTCATGAGGCGGACGGGGAGGCGGCGGCCGCGTCGTACGGGCCGATCCACTTCTCGTAGAGCTTCTTGTACGTGCCGTCGGCCTTGGCGTCCGCGATGGCCTTGTTGATGGCGGCGAGGAGCTTGGTGTTGCCCTTCTTCACCGTGAAGCCGTACTGCTCACCGGTGTTGAGGTTGTCGACCACCTGGAAGGCGTCGGCGTTGGCCTTGTCCTTCAGCCAGCCCTGGACGACCGGGTAGTCGATGATGACGGCCTGCACCTGTCCGGTGCGCAGCCCGCTGAGGACCGCGTCGGAGGACTCGAAGGAGATCGGGTCGAGGCCCTGCTTCTTCGCGTAGTCCTCGCCGGTGGTCTGCGCCTGGGCGCCGAGCTTCTTGCCCTTCGCCTTGACGTCGGCGAGCGAGGTGATGCCGCTCTTCTTGTCGACCAGGACGGCCTGGGTGGCGTCGAAGTACGGGTCGGAGAAGTCGACGTTCTTCTTGCGCTCCTCGGTGATCGTCATACCGGCGGCGGCGAGGTCGCACTGCTCGGAGTTCAGGAACGCGCCCGTCTTGAAGTTCTCGAAGGGCGTGTCGACGATGGCCTGCTTCACACCCAGGTCGTCGGCGACCAGGTCGATCAGCGACACGTCGAAGCCCTGCACCTTGCCGTCGATCTCGGACTGGAAGGGCGGGTACGGCAGATGGGTGCACGTGGTGAGCTGACCGGCCTTGACGAGTTCGACCCCGCCGGCCGCCGTCTTCGTGGCGCCGGAGCCGCTGCCGCCGGAGGAGCATCCGGCCACGAGGACCAGTCCGGCCGTCGCCGCGGTGGCGGCCAGGACGCGGGTCCGGCGTCCGAGAGGGGTGTTCACGGGGTGACCTCCTGAAGGGGTCCGTGGGGGTTATGGGGTGCTGTGAGCGAGCTGTGGGTTCCGATTATAAGGAGATGTTTGGGTCTCTCAAATCAAACCGATGGCTACGCGACCGTACAGCCTAAGAAGTCACCGGTCGGCGAGGGGCGCCGGTCGCCGGATACTCTCGTCAGCGTCGACCATCCGTGAGCGGTCGGCCACCCGTGAGTGACAGAGAGCGAAGAGAGCACCGCCGTGACCCACCCGTTCCTCGACCTGCCCCCGCTGAGCGCCGCGCGCTTCGCCTCGATCGAGGACCGGGTGGCCCGGCTCCTCGGCACCCGCCAGGACGTCGTGATCATGCAGGGCGAGGCGCTGCTGCCGCTGGAGGGCGCGATCCGCGGGACCGCCGGCCCCGGCACGACGGCGCTGAACGTGATCACCGGGCCGTACGGGCAGACCTTCGGCGACTGGCTGCGCGACTGCGGGGCGGAGGTGATCGACCTGGCCGTGCCCTTCCACACGGCCGTCACCGCCGACCAGGTGCGCGCCGCCCTCGCCGAGCACCCGGAGATCGACTTCGTGTCGCTGGTGCACGCCGAGGCGGCGACCGGCAACACCAACCCGGTCGCGGAGATCGGCGAAGCGGTACGGGCCCACGGCGCCCTGTTCTACCTGGACGCCGTCGCCTCCGTCGGGGCCGAGCCGGTGCTGCCGGACGCCTGGGGCGTCGACCTGTGCGTGATCGGCGCGCAGAAGGCGATGGGCGGCCCGGCCGGCGTGTCGGCGGTGTCGGTGAGCGAGCGGGCCTGGGCCCGGATGGCCGCCAACCCCGGGGCGCCGCGCCGGTCGTACCTGTCGCTGCTCGACTGGAAGCAGCGCTGGGTCGACGGCGGCCGCAAGGCGCTGCTGCACGCACCGGCCCAGCTGGAGATGCTCGCGCTGGAGGCGTGCCTGGAGCGGATCGAGAGCGCGGGCCTGGACGCGGTGATGGCCCGGCACCGGAGCGCCGCGCTGGCCACCCGGGCGGGGGCGGTGGCGCTGGGCGGCGGTCTGGAGCCGTACGTGTACGAGGAGCGGGACGCGGCACCGGTCGCCACGACGCTGCGGACGACCTCGGGCGTGGTGGCGTCGGAGCTGGTGGCGCGGGCGCTGGCGGCGGACCCGGCGCTGCCGCTGGCCGCGGGCGGGGGCGCGCTGGCGAAGGAGATGATCCGGGTCAACCACTACGGGGCCGACGCGACGCCGGAGGCCGTGCGGGCGAGCCTGGCGGCCCTGGGCGCCGCACTGGCCGGGCAGGGCCTGGACGTGGACCCGCAGGCGGCACGGCAGGCCGCCGAGAGCGCCTGGCACTGAGGACCCGCCCGACAATTCAGAATTCGCAGCGATTCAGGAATCCCCGGCTCCGATCCATGGATCCGGGGATTCCCGTACACAGGGATTATCGAATTCCGATCCAAAGTAGCTCCCCGCATTCTCCTGCCCGCCGATCACGTACCTAAACGCAAATATTCCGAGCGCATTCGAGCGGGTGTTTCGCGGGGATTCCGTGAAGGTCGCACCCATGTGACACGTTCCACAAGCCGACCGCTTTGCGGCTTTCATCACGGCCAAATCAGTATATTCGGCGCACCTCGGTGCTCCTGCGCGCCCCCGCGCGTTAACACGGGACGGGCTCAGAAGTAAGCCCGTCCCGCCATGCATTTTTTAATTCCCCTCGGTAAATTGAATTTGCATGACCGCCGTACAAGCAGACCTGCTCATCGACCGCCCGTCGGTGTCGGACGGGGCCGATATCTGGCGCATCGCCAAGGACTCCGGGACACTCGACCTGAACTCCTCCTACAGCTATCTGCTGTGGTGCCGCGACTTCGCCGGGACATCGGCGGTGGCCCGCGGACAGGACGGGCGGCCCGTCGGGTTCGTCACCGGGTACGTCCGGCCCGAGCGCCCGGACACCCTGCTCGTCTGGCAGGTGGCGGTCGACCCCGCCCACCGCGGCCGCGGCCTCGCCGCCGCGCTGCTCGACGGGCTGACCGCCCGGATCTCCGCCGAGCACCCGCTCGCCCGCGTCGAGACCACCATCACCCCGGACAACACCGCCTCCGAGCGCCTGTTCACCTCGTACGCGGCCCGGCACGGGGCGACTGTCACCCGTGAGGTGCTGTTCGCCGCGGGCCACTTCCCCGACGGCCCGCACGCGCCCGAAGTCCTGTACCGCATCGGCCCGTTGACCCACCCGTCGTACTGACACCCGTCGCACCGAGATCCGTCGCACCGACACCCGTCGCACCGAGGAGCGTTTCGCCGTGACCATCACCCAGCCCGACCTGAGCGTCTTCGAGACCCTGGAGTCCGAGGTGCGCAGCTACTGCCGCGGCTGGCCGGTCGTCTTCGACCGCGCGCAGGGCAGCCACATGTACGACGAGGACGGCCGCCGGTACCTCGACTTCTTCGCCGGCGCCGGATCACTCAACTACGGCCACAACAACCCCGTGCTCAAACGGGCGTTGATCGACTATCTGCTGCGCGACGGGGTCACCCACGGGCTCGACATGTCGACCGTCGCCAAGCGGTCGTTCCTGCGGACCTTCCAGGACCTGGTGCTGCGCCCGCGCGACCTGCCGTACAAGGTCATGTTCCCGGGGCCGACCGGCACCAACGCCGTCGAGTCCGCGCTGAAGCTGGCGCGGAAGGTGAAGGGCCGCGAGGCCATCGTGTCGTTCACCAACGCCTTCCACGGGATGTCGCTCGGGTCGCTCGCCGTGACCGGCAACGCGTTCAAGCGGGCGGGCGCCGGCATACCGCTGGTGCACGGCACGCCCATGCCGTTCGACAACTACTTCGACGGCCTGGTGCCGGACTTCCTGTGGTTCGAGCGGCTGCTGGAGGACCAGGGCTCCGGCCTGAACAAGCCCGCCGCCGTGATCGTGGAGACCGTGCAGGGCGAGGGCGGCATCAACGTCGCCCGCCCGGAGTGGCTGCGCGCGCTCGCCGCGCTGTGCGAGCGCCAGGACATGCTGCTGATCGTCGACGACATCCAGATGGGGTGCGGACGCACCGGGGCCTTCTTCTCCTTCGAGGAGGCGGGGATCACCCCCGACATCGTCACCGTCTCGAAGTCCATCAGCGGCTACGGGATGCCGATGTCGCTGTGCCTGTTCAAGCCGGAACTCGACGTGTGGGAGCCCGGCGAGCACAACGGCACCTTCCGCGGCAACAACCCGGCGTTCGTGACGGCGACGGCCGCGCTGGAGACGTACTGGGCCGACGGGGCCGCCATGGAGAAGCAGACCCGCACCCGCGGCGAACAGGTGGAGCAGGGGCTCGTCTCGATCGCCGAGGAGAACCTCGCCGACGTCCGCGAGTACCGGGGCCGGGGGCTCGTGTGGGGTCTGGAGTTCCACGACAAGGGCCGCGCCGAGCGGGTCGCCCGGCGGGCCTTCGAACTCGGGCTGCTCATCGAGACGTCCGGCCCGGAGAGCGAGGTGGTGAAACTGCTGCCCGCCCTCACCGTCACACCCGAGGAACTGGACGAGGGCCTGCGCGTCCTGGCCCGCGCCGTCCGGGAAACCGTCTGACAAGGAGGAGACACACCACTCATGATCGTCCGATCGTTCAAGGACATCGAAGGAACCGACCGACACGTCAAGGCGAAGTCCGGCACCTGGGAGAGCAAGCGGATCGTCCTCGCCCGGGAGCGGGTCGGCTTCTCGGTGCACGAGACCATCCTGTACGCCGGGACCGAGACGTCGATGTGGTACGCCAACCACATCGAGGCCGTCGTATGCACCAGGGGCGAGGCAGAGCTGACCGACCACGAGGCCGGCCGGACGTACACGATCACCCCCGGCACCATGTACCTCCTGGACGGCCACGAGCGGCACACGCTGCGCGTCAAGGAGGACTTCCACTGCCTCTGCGTGTTCAACCCGCCCGTCACGGGCCGGGAGGACCACGACGAGAACGGCGTGTACCCCCTGCTCACCGAGCCCGAGGAGGTGTGACGCCGATGACCGTGATCACCGACCTGTACCCCAGCCGCGGCACCGGCGAGGTCGCCGTCCCGCGCCAGGACCCGGTCCTCTGGGGCGCCCCGGACACACCGGGACCGGTCTCGACCGCCGACCTCCAGGCCTACGAGCGCGACGGCTTCCTCACCGTGGACCGGATCATCGGCGACGACGAGGTGGCCATCTACCGGCGGGAGCTGGAGCGGCTGGTCGCCGATCCGGCCGTCCGCGCCGACCCGCGCTCCGTCAGGGAGCCGAAGTCGCAGGAGATCCGGTCCGTCTTCGAGGTCCACCGGATCAGCGAGGTCTTCGCGCGGCTCGTCCGCGACGAGCGGGTGGTCGGCCGGGCCCGGCAGATCCTCGGCTCGGACGTCTACGTCCACCAGTCCCGCATCAACGTCAAACCGGGGTTCGGGGCCGGCGGCTTCTACTGGCACTCCGACTTCGAGACCTGGCACGCCGAGGACGGTCTGCCGAACATGCGCACGGTGTCCGTCTCGATCGCGCTGACCGAGAACCACGACACCAACGGCGGCCTCATGATCATGCCGGGCTCGCACCGGACGTTCCTCGGGTGCGCGGGGGCCACCCCGCGGGACAACTACAAGAAGTCCCTCCAGATGCAGGACGCGGGCACGCCCTCGGACGAGGCGCTGACCGCGCTGGCGGACCGGCACGGCATCAAGTTGTTCACGGGCCGGGCCGGTTCGGCGACCTGGTTCGACTGCAACTGCATGCACGGGTCCGGCGACAACATCACGCCGTTCCCGCGCAGCAACGTCTTCATCGTCTTCAACAGCGTGGAGAACGCGGCGGTGGAACCGTTCGCGGCACCGGTGCGACGGCCCGAGTACATCGGGGCGCGGGACTTCACCCCGGTCCGGTGACCCACCCCCGGCGGGGTCCGGCCAGGGGGTC
>NZ_JBVJMD010000060.1:0-44794 GCF_055584385.1 Streptomyces sp. NPDC104096 | reverse complement strand
GCCCCCGGCCCACGGCGGGGTTCGGGGGCCGGGGCGGGGTCTGCGGGCCGCGGGGGCGCGGGGGTTCACGGGCCGCGGGTTCGGTGAGCGGGGGTTCGGGGGGCGGCGCCGTGCTCAGCCGTACTGGTCGTACTCGTCGTACTGTCCGGGGAGGATCCGGGAGCCTCCGACGGGCAGGTCCCACAGGTCGTCGCGGGCCAGGCCCGCCTTTTCCCAGGCGACGCGCACCCGGGTGAGCGGTTCGAGCACCGGCTCCGCCGACAGCACGAACGTGGCCCAGTGCATGGGGGCGAGGCGGCGCGCGCCGAGGTCCTGGACGGCCCTGACCGCCTCCTCCGGGTCGCAGTGGACGTCGCTCAGCCACCAGCGGGGGTCGTACGCGCCGATGGGGAGCAGCGCGAGGTCGATGCCCGGGTAGCGCTGCCCGATGTGGGCGAACCAGTGGCCGTAGCCGGTGTCGCCCGCGAAGTGGACCCGCTGTCCGTCCGGGTCGGTGAGCACCCAGCCGCCCCACAGGCTGCGACAGGTGTCGGTGAGGCTGCGCTTGGACCAGTGGTGGGCGGGCACGAAGTCGAAGCGGACGCCGCCCAGTTCGGCCGCCTCCCACCAGTCGAGCTCGGTGACGGTGGTGAACCGGCGGCGCCGGAACCAGCCCGCGAGCCCGGCCGGCACGAACATCGGGGTGTCGCGCGGGAGTCTGCGCAGCGTCGGGGCGTCCAGGTGGTCGTAGTGGTTGTGGCTGATGACGACGGCGTCGACCCGCGGCAGGGCGTCCCAGGCGACGCCGACGGGGGTGATGCGGGCCGGGGTGCCGAGGATGCGACGGGACCAGACCGGGTCGGTGAGGACCGTCAGTCCGCCGACCCGCAGCACCCAACTGGCGTGCCCCGCCCAGGTGACGGCGACGGTGCGGGTGTCCACGCGGGGCAGCGGGCCGGGTTCGCAGGGCAGCAGGGGGACGTCGGCCAGGCCCTCCTTGCCGGGGCGGACGGAGCCCTCACGGGCGAAGCGGGCCAGGGCCTTGAGACCGGGCAGCGGGGCGGTCAGCCGATCGTGGAAGGTGCGCGGCCACTCCCTCCGCTCCCCCAGCGGCCGGGGGGCGGCGAGCGGCGGACCCGGGGGTGCGAGCGGGGGCGTACGGGCCGGGGGGCCGGATTCCCGTGCGGGGTTCGGGGAGGCGGGCGTGCTCGGTGTGGTGGTCGACTCGGACTGCTGCGTCATCGAGGAGGCTCCCGTCGCTGAGCGTCGTCGCGGAGATCGTCGAAGACCGACCTAAGGGTGGTCAACGCGCTTTGCACATGGGGCAGTTCCCACGGTGCGGGTGAACCGGGACAGAGCGCGCGCTCCTGCTCCGTGGCACCGAGGAGCGGCGCGGTGGACAGGCGGACGCGCAGGGCGCCGAGGTCGTCGCCGAAGCGGTGACCGCCGGGCGCGGGCATCCCGAGCCGGGCGGAGAGGTGGTCCTCCAGGTCCTGCGCGTCACCCACGCCGTGCGGGACCAGCGCGGTCCGCAGCGGGCCGAGGTCGGCGTAGAGGTGACGGCCCGCCCGTGGCGGCCGGGCGAGCGCCCCCGCGCCGACCACGGCGCCGTGCACGGCGGCGGCCAGGCGCGCGTGCGTCCGCACGGCGGCGGCCACGCGCGCGGTGACCGGCCCGGGCTCGGCGAGGGCGTACTCGGCGGCCGCCGCGACCGGCGCCGCGACGCGGGCGTCCAGCGCGGTGAGCACGTCGAGGACGCGCGCGTGGAGGTCGGCCCCGTCGGGACCGTCGGCGAACCGGGCCACGGCGGCCGGCCAGCCGGGCGGCAGCGGCGCGCCGGCCAGGTCGGCGACCACCGTGACCCGGTCCGGCAGCATCTCGGCGGGGCTGAACAGCACCGTGGTGCGCGGGTCGTGCACGGTGTCGCGCCAGGTCTCGTCGCTGACCAGGTGCAGGCCCTCGCCCGCGGCGGCCTCGACGGCCTCGTGCAGCGCTTCGGGCGGGGCGACGGTGGCGGTCGGGTCGTCGGCGACGGACAGCACCAGCAGCCGCGGATCGCCGCCTTCCGCGCGGACTCTGCGGACGGTCTCCAGCAGGGCGTACGGATCCGGTACGCCGCCGCATTCGGCCGGGGTCGCCACATGGAACACGGGTCTGCCCAGCAGTCGCGCGTACGGGCCCCACCAGGCTGCGCAGGGGCGCGGCACCAGGACGTCGCCGCCGAGCGCGGCGGTCAGCGCGACCAGGAGCGCGGGGGCGCCCGGTGCCGCGGCCACCCGGCCGGGGACGGCGGTCAGACCGCGCCGGGCCCAGTATCCGCAGGCCGCGTCCCGCAGCGTCGTACCGCCGCCGACCGGTTCGGCGTCCGCCCGGCCCGCGGCGGCGGCGAGCACCTCGGACAGTTCCGGGAGCGGCGGCAGTCCGTCGTCGGGCAGGGACGGTCCGTAGCGGACGGGGCCGTGTCCCTCGGGGTCCGTGCGCCCCATGCCTACCTCCGCGCAGTCCTGGTGCCCTGTTCCACCGCTGTGCCGCCGTGCGTTCACACGGCTCCCAGGGACAACGGGTACCCCGCCCGTCGCGTCACCATGAGCGCTTCTGCCGCCGCGCCCCTGACACCGCTGGGCGGCTCAGGCCTCCCAGCCGGGTTCACGGCGCCACAGCCGGTGCACGGCGGCGCCGAGTGCGCCCGCGATCAGCAGGCCACCGGTGACGAGCGCGGGGACGGACCCGGTGAACGAGCCGCCCTCCCCGGCCTCCACCCCGTGCGGCAACCCGTCCTGGGCGCAGGACTCGGTACGCGCGGAGGTGCGTGCGGAAGTGCGTACGGCGGTGTGCTTCTGCGCCTTCGGGTGCGTGCCGGAGTCCGCGCCGCCCCGATCCGCCGACGAGTCGGTGCCCTTGTCCTTGTCCGTGCCCTTGTCCGTGCCGCCGCCCTGGTGCTCGCCGGCGTGCCCGTCGGTACGCGAGCCGCCGCACGCCTGGTCGCCGTCCCGGCCGGTGCCCCGGCCGCCGTCCTGTCCCGCGTCCCCGCCGCCGTCGCCGCCGCCCTTCCAGCCGCCGTCCCCGCCGCCGTCGCCGCCGCCCTTCCAGCCGCCGTCCCCGCGGGTGTTTCCACCGCCGTCGCCGCCGGCCTTCGGCCCGGTGCCGGTGCCCGTGTCAGGTGCGGTACCCGTGTCAGGTGCGGCGCTCGTGTCAGGTGCGGTACCTGTGTCGGGTGCGGCGCCTGTGTCCGGTCTGCCGGCCGGGTCCGGTGCGGTACCCGTGTCAGGTACGGCGCCGGTGCCCCTGTCAGGTACGGCGCCGGTGCCCGTGTCCGGTACGGCGCCTGTGTCCGGTCTGCCGGCCGGGTCCGGTGCGGCACCCGTGCCACGTCCGGCGCCGGCTCCCGTGTCCGGTCTGATGCCCGTGTCCGGTGCGGGAACGGCACCGGGGTCACGACCGGCGTTCCCGGCAGTGCCCCGCCCGGCGTCACCGGCGGAGCCGAGGCCGCTGCCGCGTCCGGCGTCGGTGCCGCCACCGCTGCCGGCGAGCCCGGGGGCGTCCCTGCCACCGGGACCGGCACTGCCACCACCACCGCCACCCACGGTGAACTTCGCGCTCCACGCCATGCCCTGTCCGTCGGCCGCCGCCGGACAGCTGCCGTCGACGGTCCACGTGGAGACCCCGGTGCCTGTGCCTGGCGCCGCCGCCAGGTCCTCGGCCGCGGCGACGCGGGCGGTGCCCCGGTACGTGGCCCGCGCCACCGTCAGACCGTCGGCCGCGGCGACCCGGCGCAGCCTGACCGTACCCCCGGCGAACGCCCGGGACGTGGCGTCGATGCTCTCGGGCGGGGATCCGCCCAGCGCGCCGCAGCCGACCGAGACGGTGATGCTGCCCCCGGGCACGGTCGCTTCGGGGCCGACCTGCACGGCCGGGTCCGCGGACGCGACCGGAGCCGCACTGACAGCGGCGGCACCGGCCAGGGCGACGGCGGACAGGAGACGGGCGGTGCGGCACATGGGACGGGCTCCTTAGGCCTGACGGCTGTCGGGACACTCCGTCCGTGCCCCACAGCCATCACAGCCCGCCCCGCACGGGGCCGCGCGCGGCCGGACACCATTCGCGGGACACCCGCCGCCGACCGGGTGAACGAGCCCTCGTCGCCGGCCCCGCCCCGGGAGCGGATGACGGCGAAACGGTCAGGCCGGTGTCAGGCGCCGCCGTGTCCCGCCCCGGGTCCCCACTTGCCCACCGGCGTTCCGCCCGCCGACGCGGCGGCGGCCCGCACCCGCGCGCCGTCCCGGGTCCGGGCCGGGGAGACGAAGCGGCGGGGGTTGCGCCGCAGGTACTCGCCCTCCAGCTGGGCCATGCGGTGGTTGTGGGTGCGCAGCGCGTCGTTGGAGCCGTACAGCAGGGTGTCGTGGCGCGTGCGGTGGATGTTCTCCAGTTCCTTCATCAGCTGCTGGTCGTCCAGTCGCGCCGGGTCGACTCCGCTCATGGTGGTTACCCCGCTCGTCGTGTCCGTCCCTGCGGTCCGGTCCCGCCCGTGGGCGATCCGTCGGGGGGAGCCGGGAGGGAGCCGTGGAAAGCGCCGCGCCAGCCGGGGACCGCCCCCGGCGGACCCCGACCGACGCGGCTCTGGCGTCTCTGCATCCACTGTACGAACATTCCGGCCCCAGGGCCCCCGGGCACCGAGCCTGCGGGCTCCGGGCCTCCGTCCGCCTCGCCCCGCAGGTCCGGGGCCCTACCGGGCCCGTTCCACCCTGCGCTCGTCCCAGACCGGCTCGGGGGTCTCCCGCACCCGGCCGTCGCTGCCGAAGACGAGGTAGCGGTCGAAGGAGCGGGCGAACCAGCGGTCGTGCGTGACCGACAGGACGGTGCCCTCGAAGGCCTCCAGGCCCTCCTGGAGGGCCTCGGCGGACTCCAGGTCGAGGTTGTCGGTGGGCTCGTCCAGGAGCAGGGCCGTGACGCCCGCCAGCTCCAGCAGCAGGATCTGGAAGCGGGCCTGCTGGCCGCCGGAGAGCCGCTCGAAGCACTGTTCGGCCTGCTGCGTCAGCTCGTAACGGCGCAGCCGGGACATGGCGGCGCCGCGGTCCTGGGCGTGCTCCTTCCACAGGATGTCGAGGAGGGTGCGGCCCTGGAGCTCGGGGTGGGCGTGCGTCTGGGCGAAGTGCCCGGGCACGACCCGCGCGCCGAGCTTCCACGTCCCGGTGTGCGCCACGTCCTCGCCGGCCAGCAGCCGCAGGAAGTGCGACTTGCCGGAGCCGTTGGAGCCGAGGACGGCGACCCGTTCGCCGTAGAAGACCTCCAGGTCGAAGGGCTTCATCAGGCCGGTCAGTTCGAGCGCCTCGCAGGTGACGGCCCGCACGCCGGTGCGTCCGCCCTTCAGCCGCATGGTGATGTCCTGCTCGCGCGGCGGCTCGGGCGGCGGCCCGACCTCCTCGAACTTGCGCAGCCGGGTCTGGGCGGCCTGGTAGCGGGAGGCCAGCTCATGGCTGATGGAGGCGGCCTGACGCAGGCTCAGCACCAGCTTCTTGAGCTGGGCGTGCTTCTCGTCCCAGCGCCTGCGCAGTTCCTCGAAGCGGGCGAAGCGTTCGCGGCGGGCCTCGTGGTAGGTGGCGAAACCGCCGCCGTGCACCCAGGCGTCGGCGCCGGCGGGTCCGGGCTCGACGGACACGATCTTCTCGGCGGCGCGGGAGAGGAGTTCCCGGTCGTGCGAGACGAACAGCACCGTCTTGCGGGTCTCCTTCAGCCGCTCCTCCAGCCAGCGCTTGCCGGGCACGTCGAGATAGTTGTCCGGCTCGTCGAGGAGCAGCACCTCCTCGGTGCCGCGCAGCAGCGCCTCCAGCACCAGCCGCTTCTGCTCACCGCCGGACAGCGTCCGTACCAGCCGCCACTGCGCCTTCTCGTACGGCACCCCCAGCGCGGCCGTGGTGCACATGTCCCACATGGTCTCCGACTCGTACCCGCGCACCTCGGCCCAGTCCGAGAGTGCCTGCGCGTACTGCAGCTGGGCGGCCTCGTCGTCGACGGCCATCATGGCGTGCTCGGCCCGGTCGACGGCCTGCGCGGCCTCGCGGATGCCGGCCGGCGCGACCGACACGAGGAGGTCCCGTACGGTCGTCTCGTCCCGTACGGAGCCCACGAACTGGCGCATCACGCCCAGGCCGCCGCTGACGGTGACGGTGCCGCCGTGCGGTTTCAGCTCTCCGGAGATCAGCCGGAGCAGGGTCGTCTTGCCCGCGCCGTTGGGCCCGACGAGGGCCACGACGGCCCCTTCGCCCACCCGGAACGACACATCGCCGAGCAGCGTCCTCCCGTCGGGGAGGTGGTACTCGAGGTGCGCGGCTTCCAGATGTCCCATGAAGAGGCATTCTGCGGTCTCCCGCCCGACCGGCCAAATGCTTATCCGACCTCGTGCGCGGGGAGCGCCAGGCCCGTGTCCTCCAGCGCCCGGCCCGTCGGACCGCTCTCGCCCGCCGGGGCGACCGTCGCACCGGCCCAGGTGAGGGCCTTCCAGCCGTCCGACGGGCTGCCCTCCAGGACCACCACGCCGGTGTTCGCCAGGCGGTGGGCGGTGGCGAAGGGCACATCGACGTTGTCCGCGCGGGCAGCCGCCCACAGGCGGATCACCGCGCCGTGGCTGATCAGGGCGACCGTCCCGGCCTCGCGGTCCGCCACCTCCGCGACCACGGCGTCGTAGCGGGCGAGGACCTCGGCGCCGCTCTCGCCGCCCGGCATCCGCAGCCCGGTGTCGCCGGCCGCCCAGGCGAACACGGTCCGCATGTAGTCCAGGCCCGGCTCCGATTCGCCGGGGAGCAGCTCCAGGTCGCCCGCGGAGACCTCCCTGACGCCGTCGCGCACGGTCACCCCGAGGCCGCGGGCGGCGGCCAGCGGGGCGGCGGTGAGCTGCGTGCGGAGCATGGTGGAGGCGTAGACGGCCTCGATGTCCTCGTCGGCGAGGGCCGCGGGCAGTCGCGCGGCCTGCTGCTCGCCGAGTGCGGTCAGACCCGGCCCGGGGACCGTGGTGTCCAGCAGGAACTCGACGTTCGCGGGGGTCTCCGCGTGGCGGACGAGGAGCAGACGCATACGGGTGGCCCTTCGACGGCGGTTCGATCCGGCGCGAGTTCCGGCGGTTCCGGCGGTTCGATCCGGCGGTTCGATCCGGCGCAGGAAACGACCACTTCAGGGTACCCATCCCTGCATGAGCCCAGATGTCGACCTCACCGTCCTGAAGCCGGGGCACCACGCCCTGCGCGACCGGTTGCTCGCCCTCGACGGGCGCCTGTTCGAGTTCGCCGCCGAGCGCCACTGGCCCGGCGCCGAGCCCGTGCTGCCGCGGCTGAGCCGGAGCGCCAACCACGGTGTGCTGTGGTTCGCCACGGCCGCCGTCATGGCGGCGAGCCGTACGCCGCGGGCCCGCCGGGCGGCCGCTCTGGGGCTCGCCTCGCTCGGCCTGGCCTCGCTGACGATCAACACCCTGGGCAAGCGGTCGGTGCGCAGGCCGCGACCGGTTCTCGACTCCGTACCGCAGGTCCGGCAGCTGAAACGGCAGCCGATCACCACCTCGTTCCCGTCGGGGCACTCCGCCTCGGCGGCGGCGTTCGCGACCGGGGTCGCCCTGGAGTCGCAGGGGTGGGGCGCGGTGGTGGCTCCGGTGGCGTTCTCGGTGGCCATGTCCCGGGTGTACACCGGCGTGCACTTCCCGAGCGATGTGCTGGTGGGCGCGACGCTGGGCGCGGGGGCGGCCTTCGCCGTACGGGCTCTGGCGGCGAAGCGCGCCTGAGCGCATCGGCCCGGGGTCGCCGACCGGCCGACGGCACAACGCTCCTGACGCGTCGTCAGTCCATATGTCAAAACGCCGGTCTCACCATTCGGTTCGGGCGCGTACGGTGACAGGCGTCGCCCCGCCGGGCCCGGAGCCCGGCGGGGCGGGTACGCGGAGCCGACGAAGAGGGGCACAGCCATGCCGGAAGCACGGGAGACCGCCGTCTACACCCACGGGCACCACGAGTCCGTACTGCGCTCGCACACCTGGCGCACCGCCGCCAACTCGGCCGCGTACCTGCTCGGCTCGCTGAAGCCCCATATGAAGATCCTGGACATCGGCTGCGGACCCGGGACCATCACCGCCGACCTGGCGGAACTGGTCCCGGACGGCCATGTCACCGGTGTCGACCACGCGCCGGAGATCCTGGAGCAGGCACGAGCCACGGCCGCCGGGCGGGGGCTGGCCAACACCGACTTCGCCGTGGCCGACGTGCACGCCCTGGACTACCCGGACGACACGTTCTGCGTGGTCCACGCCCACCAGGTGCTCCAGCACGTCGGCGATCCGGTGCAGGCGCTGCGCGAGATGAGGCGGGTGACGAAGCCGGGCGGGTTCATCGCGGTCCGCGACTCGGACTACTCCGCGATGACCTGGTACCCGCGGTCGGCGGGGATGGACGACTGGCAGGACCTCTACCTGAGGGTGGCGCGCGCCAACGGCGGGGAGCCGGACGCCGGACGCCGGCTGAAGTCATGGGCGCTGGCGGCGGGCATCACGCGGATCACGGCCACGTCCAGCACCTGGACCTTCGCCACGCCCGAGGAGCGTGCGTGGTGGAGCGGTCTGTGGGCGGACCGGACCGTCGCCTCGGCGTACGCGCAGCGGGCCACCGAGGGCGGTCACGCGTCCGCCGGGCAGCTGCGGGCCGTCTCGGACGCCTGGCGGGAGTGGGGCGAGCAGCCGGACGGCTGGTTCAGCGTGCTGCACGGAGAAATTCTCTGCCGCAAGGATGCCTGAATCCCGCTTTTCGGGAAACACGGCGAGAAGGAGGTTCACATTATGGTTCCCATTCTTCTCGTCCTGCTGCTGGTACTCCTTCTCTTCGGCGCCGGCTTCGCGGTGAAGCTGCTCTGGTGGGTCGCGGTCGCGGTACTCGTGGTCTGGCTTCTCGGATTCCTGTTCCGCGGCACGAGCGCGGCCGGTGGCCGGGGCCGCTGGTACAGGTGGTGAATGCCCCGGCGGCGCTGAAGAGCCCGCGAAACGGAATCCGAGATACCGGAGATTTCCGCTCTCGCTCCCGGTGGTATTCCCGCTCTCGCTCCCGGTGACACGGGCGAGACGGTGGACCGAACGGCCCGAGACCCCGCACGGGGTCTCGGGCCGCGGTCGCGAATCTCAGAGGCCGCGAATCCCAGAAGCGGGGCCTACGCCCGCTTCGCCCTTTCCGCCCCCCGCGAACTCCTCCGCCCCGGAGCACCCCTCGTTCCCCTCGTCCCCCTCGCCCTCTCGGGTGAAAGAATAGGCCGCCCAGGGTCCGGTCAGTTCGACCCGAAGGCCGGGAGCATCGCCCTTCAGCCGGTCCACCAGTTCCACGAATTGCTCGGAATCCGTCCGCGACACCAGATAGGACGCATTCAGTACGGCGTGACCCGCACGCCCTGCCGCACCGGAGAACGTGGAGTCCTGCGGATCGCGGAAACACGACTCGTCGGCGTACCGGGAAAGCAGGCCGTGCAGCCGGGTCACAAATCGCTCGGCTTCCTCGGACATCCTGGTCGGCTGCGTTTCGGTATACACGTTGACGCTCCACTCGACCCGTCCTTCCAGCCGGTCGAGGGCGCGCGTGAACGCGGCGCCGTGCGTCTCCAGCATGAGCCGCAGGGCGCTGTCGTCCGGGCAGACGGTCGCCGGGCGCAGCGGCAGCGGTGTGGTGACGGCGGTGAGGGCGTCGACCACACCCCGATGGGCACGGACGGTGGCGGCCCGCCACTGCGGGTCCGCCAGATGCGCGTGCAGCGGCTCCTCGGCGAAGTCGCGCTCGGGCACGGTGGAGACGACCGCGACCAGGCCGTGATGGCCGAGCAGGCCGACGGGCGCGCCCGTCACCCCGGTGAGCTGGGCCTGGAGGGCCGCGCGAAAGGGACGGCAGACGGCGTACACGTACCGCGGTCCGGCCATGGTGCCTCCTTCTGTGCTCGGTCCGGCTCCGGTGGGGCCGGACCGCCCGCACGGTCCGGCCCGACGAAGAGCCTCGTCGACCTCATACCCGTGTGGCCATGTGTGCCACGCCCAAACCCTCGCGCGGCCGACATGGACCCCCGCCGGTCACGGGGAGCGACGACCGCTCAGGGTGCGGACGGCCGCATCCGGAAGTCGTAGCGCGCCGGCAGCGGCGCGTCACTCACCCTGGCCCACAGCCAGCCCAGTGTCTCGTCGCCCTCCCGCAGGTCGGCGACCTCGAAGCCCGCGTCGAAGACCGCTCGCGCCTCCTCTCGGCGGCCCTCCGCGCACAGGATCTCGGCCTCCAGCAGCCGGAACCTGCCACGCTCCCGGGTCTCGGGCCGCAGCCGCTCCCAGACGGCCCGCGCCCCGGCCGGCCGGCGTGCGGCGAGCAGTGCGCCGACCGCCTCGCGGCCGAGCGCGGCCATGGCCGCCGTCCACGACTCGCCGCTGTCGCGCCGCTCCCGGCACAGGTCGTCGAAGGCCTCCGCGTACCGGTCGGCGGCCCGTTCGTGGTTGCCGCTCTCCTGGTCCGCGACGGCGAGGCAGCGCAGCGACGGCCAGAGCGAGGGCGCGAGTTCCAGGGCCCGCTCCCAGCTGCGCACCGCCTGCGCCCGGTCACCGGCGTGCCACTGGGCGACGCCCAGGTGGTACTCGGTGAGCGGGGTCGCGGGCGCGGTCTCCAGCATGTCCCGCCAGTGCGGGGCGACGAGGGTCGCGCCCGGCGGCCGGACCCGGCGCGGCTCCGGGAAGGACCCGGTGCGCAGCAGCTCCCGCCAGGGTGCCTGCTCGTCGCCGAGGGTGTGCTCGTCGAAGGGGGTGCCGGGCAGTTTGCGGCCGGCGCGCAGCACTTCGAGCGCGCCCCAGCCGGACCCGGTGGCGAGGATCTCCTCGGGCTCGGTGTCGGCGTGCGCCTTCCAGGACGCGTGGGCGGCGTCGACGGCGGCCCGCGGAAGGACCGCCTCGAGCCGTTGTTCCACCCCGCTGAGCACCGCGTCCCACTCGCCCTCGGGCGGTGCGCTCAGCGGCCCGTACGCCTCCAGCCAGGACACCTCGCTCTCCGCCGCCAGGGACACGTGCTCCAGCTGGGTGCGGGCCAGGCCGGCCTGTATCTCGCTGTAGCCCTCCGTCCCCGGTTCGGTGAGCCACTCCTGCCAGCGCCGTCCGCCGGGCCCCGCCCCCCAGACGAACAGCTTGCGGCCGCGCAGCTCGTCCGTGGACGTCTGCACCAGTCCGTGCCCGTCGCCGTCGAGCGCGGCGATCCAGCGTCGCCGCCCGTCGGGCACGTCGTAGAAGTAGTCGGCGGCGAAGGTGCTGTTCAGCGGGTACGTACGGTCGGTGCCGTCGTACGCGGGGACCGGCACCCGGCGCAGCCGGCGCTCGTACCCGAAGTGATAGGCCTCGGCCGCGGGGGCGAGGACCCGGCGTTCCTCGGGCACGGCGATGTTGGACCACCAGTAGGTGGGTACGGGGTGCTCGTGTGGATTGCGGACGCGGACGCCGACGTGGAGGAAGTCGGAGTCCTCCGGCAGCCACAGGTCGATCTGGAACGGCAGGTCGCGCAGCCGTTCCCATTCCCACAGCCGGAGCATCTCCCCGCCGTCCGGGGCGGGGACGCGGGCGGCGTGCAGGGGTGAGCAGGACAGGGTGGTGTGGCCGGTGGCGCCGATGTTCCACTCGATGCCGCCGGAGTACCAGGCACCGTTGAGGGCGAAGTTGGCGGGCTGCAACACCGGGTTGCGGTAGAGGAGTTCGCGGCCCGTGGGCTTGTGCAGGAGCGAGGCGATCCGGCCGCCGAGGGCGGGCAGCACCGTGGCGCGCAGCCGGTCGTTCTCGAGGATCAGGGCGTCGGTCCGCAGCGGTTCGCGGGCCCGTCCGTAACCGTCCCGCACGGGCACGGGCAGCAGGCTGCGCAGCGGCGCGTGGCCGATCTGCCGGGCCATGTCGGCCGGGAGGTTCTCCAGGTCCCGCTCGTCGATGCGGTGGACCTCGTCGAGCGGGCGCAGCGGGGGCAGCGGGTTGTCGGGGCCCGGCAGGGCGGCGGGCAGTGTCACTACGTCGCGTCGGATCGTCGTCACGATCACCATGGAACCCGGCAACCGTGGCGCTGACCAGGGGAGCTGCCGGTCAGGATTGCGCAAAGGCGGCCCGGGGCCGGGCCGGTGCCGGACGGGGCGATATTCCGGGTGCGGTCCGGCGTCGCCGACATAGAGTCGGGTCCGGGGAAATCGCACGAGGAACGGAACAGCGCATGAGCGAGCAGCACACCTACCGGGTGATCGTCAGGGGCACCTGGGACGGACTCACCGACGAGGCGCGCGCCCGGCTGCTCGCCGAGGCCTCCGAGCACGGAATGACCAGCATGCGCTTCTGCGAGGAGGGTTCGCTGTCGTACGAGCCGTCGCCGCTGAAGCACTTCTCGATGCGCTACGTCGTGGTGTCGGACGCGGCGGACGGCGAGGAGATGGCGGGCGCGATCGCCGAGGACCGCGCGGAGCGCACGCTGCGGGAGGCGGGCTACGGTTTCGGCGTGCTGAAGTCGACGGTGACGGACCTCGACACCATGAAGGTCAACCGGAAGCCCTCATCTCGGCGGTGATCGCCCAGCGTTCGTGGTCCCGCCAGGCGCCGTCGATGAAGAGCATCTTCGGCGAGAAGCCCTCCAGCCGGAAGCCGCAGCTTCGGGCGAGCGCGATCGAGGCGGTGTTGGCGGGCTGCACGTTCACCTCCAGCCGGTGCAGCCGCATCGGCCCGAAGGCGTGTCCGACCACGAGGTCCAGCCCCTCGCGCATCAGCCCGCGCCCGGCGGCGTGCGCGAAGGCGCCGTAACCGAGGGCACCGCTGAGGAAGGCGCCCTCGACGATGTTGTTGATGTTGACGAACCCGGCGATGGCCCCGCCGCCGTCCTTGTCGCAGACCAGGAACCCGGCCTTCGTCCGGTCCTCGATCAGCCGGCCCGCGTAGGCGGTGTACCCGTCGGCGGTGTCCGGCGGGAACAGCCACGGGTGGTGCAGGTCCTTGCTCTCCCGCGCCCTGGCGGTGAACTCGGCGCCGTCCTCGTAACCGAAATGACGTATGCCCACGCGGGGGCCCTCGGCAAGGTAGCGGGATGCGGTGTGCGGCATCCCGTCACTCTACGACGACCGCACCCCGCCGGGGCCCGCCCGGCTCAGCGCAGCGCCGGCTCGTCGAGGGTCAACGTGCCTGCGTCCGCGTCCAGTTCCCCGCTCATGCCGAAGGGGACCGTCAACGCTCCCTCGCCGTGTCCGAATCCGAGTTCCTCGACGACGGGGACCCCCAGGCCGCCGAGGCGGTCGGCGAGGACGGCGCGCACCGCGTCGTAGGGACCGCAGCCGGCCCAGGAGCCCAGCGCGACGCCGGTGACGCCGTCGAGCCAGCCGGTGCGCAGGAGTTGGGTCAGCATGCGGTCGATGCGGTACGGCTGCTCGCCGACGTCCTCCAGCATCAGCAGCCCGCCCCGGGCGTCCGGGCGGGCGTGCGGGGTGCCGAGGTCGGAGACGAGCATGCTCAGACAGCCGCCGAGCGTGACACCGCGTGCCCGGCCGGGGACCAGGGCGCCGCCGCCGCAGGTGAGGGTACGGACCGTCTCGGGCGCGAACAGGGTGTCCCGCAGGTGCTCCTGCGCCCGTGCGTGCTTGATGAAGTCCACGCCCGCGGCGGCGGGTCCGTGCAGGGTGACCAGGCCCAGTCTGGTGGCGAAGGCCTGGTGCAGCACGGTGATGTCGCTGAAGCCGACGAACACCTTCGGCCCCGCCGCCCGCATCGCCGACCAGTCGAGCAGGTCGACCATCCGCTGGGCCCCGTAGCCGCCGCGCGCGCACAGCACGGCGTCCACCGCCGGGTCGCACCAGGCGGCCTGGAGGTCCGCGGCGCGGTCCGCGTCCGTACCCGCGAGGTGGCCCAACGCACCGTGGCGGTCCAGCACATGGGGTGCGGCCACCGGATCGAGGCCGAAGCCGCGCAGCACGTCGAGCCCGGCCTGGAGCCGTTCCTCGGCGACGGGTCCGCTGGGTGCCACGACGGCCACCCGGGCGCCGGGGGCGAGCCGGGCGGGACGCAGGAGTTGCTTCATCCGGCCGGCTCCAGGGTCGGGGCGTCGGGCGGATTCAGTCCGAACACCTTCGAGTAGAGGGCGAGTTCGGCCTCCAGGGCACGCACCATGGTCTCGGCCCGGCGGAATCCGTGCCCCTCCCCCTCGAAGGCGATGTAGGTGTGCGGCACTTCCCGGCCGCGCATCCGCTCCAGGAAACGCTCGCACTGCGCGGGCGGGCAGATCACGTCGTCCAGTCCCTGGAGCAGCAGGAAGGGCGCGGTGATCCGGTCGGCGTGCTCGGCCGGGGAGCGCTGCGCGTACCGGGCGGGCACCTCGGCGAGCGGTCCGACCAGGGTCTCCAGGTAGTGCGACTCGAAGTCGTGGGTCTCCCCCGTGGCCCAGCCGGCCAGGTCGAGGATGGGATAGCTGATGGTGCCGCAGGCGTAGACGTCGGTGGCGGCGAGGGAGGCCGCGGTGGTCCAGCCGCCGGCGCTGCCGCCGCGGATGGCCAGCCGGTCGCGGTCGGCGGTGCCCTCCTCGGCGAGGGCGACGGCGACGGCCGCGCAGTCCTCGACGTCGACGACGCCCCACTGCTCGCGCAGCCGGTTGCGGTACTCGCGGCCGTACCCGGTCGAGCCGCCGTAGTTGACCTCGGCGACCCCGATGCCGCGCGAGGTGAAGTAGGCGATCTCCAGGTCCAGCACCAGCGGCGCGTGTCCGGTGGGGCCGCCGTGCGCCCAGACCACGTACGGGGGCAGCTCGTCGGCCGGCGCGGTGCACCCGGGGTGGTGCGGCGGGTAGACGTGCGCGTGGATCTCGCGGCCCTCGGGGCCGGTGAAGGTGCGGATCAGCGGTTCGGGGTAGTGGGCCGGGTCCGCCGCGTCCTGGTGGGCGCAGCCGATCACCCGGGCCCGACCGGTCCGCGTGTCCAGTTCGACGACCTCGTAGGCGCTGCGCGGGCTGGCGCCGACGGCCACCACCCGCTCGCCGTGCACCGCGAGGGTGGGGGCGAACTCGGTCCAGGGGCCGGCCGCGTCGACGACCTCGCCGGTCTCGGGGTCCAGTATGCCGAGGGCGGTCGCGCCGCGGCCGTGCACCACGGCGACCAGGCCGTTCTCCAGCGGTGCGAACCAGCAGTGCCCGAGTTTCCACAGGGGGCCGCCGAACTCCTCCTCGCGGGGACAGAGCGGCTCGCCGTCCCGGTAGAGGTTCCACCAGCCGCCGCGGTCGCTCGCGTACAGCAGCCGGCCGTCCGCGGCCCAGTCGGCCTGGGCGATGGACTCCTCGGGACCGCCGGCCACCGTACGAGGCTGCCGGAACGTTCCGTCGTCGGCCACGTCCGCGACGACCAGCTCGGTGCCGTCCCAGGGCATCCGCGGATGGTCCCAGGCCAGCCAGGCGGCCTTCCGCCCGTCCGGGGACAGCCGTGGCCCGGTGACGAACCGCTGCCGGGCCTCGGTGAGCTCCCGCACGGCGCCCCGGTCCTCGGCGGCCGAGCCGTCCAGCGGCACGGCCACCGGGACCCGGCGGACGTCGGTGGGCGCGTCGCCGGTGAACTCCTCCAGGACGCACCACACCTCACCGAGCTCGGGGCGCAGCTGCGGCTGCGCCCAGCGCAGTCCGTCGCCCACCGGGGAGACGGGGGTGAGCGGGCGCGGCTCGCCGCCGGGCTCGTACCGGTAGAGCCGCTGGTCGGCGAAGTTCACGAACACCACGAGCGGTACGCCGTCGCGCACGGTCCCGGCCCAGGGATGCCCGCCGTACTCGATGACGCGACTGCGCACGTTCCACGGTGCGGACAGCACGGACTCCTCGGTGCCGTCCGCGCGCCGGCGCACCAGGGTGCGCCGGCCGCCCTCGGCGGGCCGGGGCTCGGTCCACCAGACCTCCTCGCCGACGAACCCGAGGTACTCGGGGTGCCCGTCGTGGGCGGCCGCGAGGGCCGCCCCGATGGGCGAGGGCCAGGAACCGTATGCCAGGGTCTGCACGTTCTCCCCCACTCGCCTAGACCGTCCGCAGGAACCGGTCGAGAACACGGACGCCGAAGTGGAGCGCCTCCACCGGGACCCGCTCGTCGACACCGTGGAAGAGGGCCTGGTAGTCGAAGCCCTCCGGCAGCTTCAGCGGCGCGAACCCGTAACCGGTGATGCCGAGCCGCGAGAACTGCTTGGCGTCCGTGCCACCGGACATGCAGTACGGCACCACGTGGCCCTCGGGCGCGAACTCCTCCACCGCGGCACGCATCCGCGCGAACGTCGGGGAGTCCACCGGCGCCTGGAGGGCGACCTCCCGGTGCTCGAACTCCCACTCCACGTCGGGCCCGGTCAACAGGTCCAGGGTGCTGCGGAACTCGTCCTCGCCGCCGTACAGGAAACGCCCGTCGACGTAGGCGACGGCCTCGCCCGGGATGACGTTGAGCTTGTACCCGGCCTCCAGCATGGTCGGGTTGGCGCTGTTGCGGACGGTCGCCTCGACGAGCTTGGCGGCCGGGCCGAGCTTGTCGAGCAGCCTGTCCACGTCGGACAGGTCGGTGTCGACGCCGTACAGGGCGGCGAGTTCGGTGAGGGCGGCGCTCACCGTCGGGGTGAGCCTGAGCGGCCACTCGTGCTCGCCGATGCGGGTGACCGCGGCCGCCAGCCGGGTCACCGCGTTCTCCCGGTTGACCTTGGAGCCGTGCCCGGCCCGCCCGCGCGCGGTCAGCTTCAGCCAGCCCGTGCCCCGCTCGCCCGCGGCGATGGGGTAGATCTGGCGGCCGCCGCCGTCGTGGAAGGTGAACGCGCCCGACTCGCTGACGCCCTCCGTGCACCCCTCGAACAGCCCGGCGTGCCGGTCGGCGAGGAAGCCGGAGCCGTCCTCCGCGCTGGCCTCCTCGTCCGCGGTGAACGCCACGACGACGTCCCGCCGGGGCCGCACCCCGTTGCGGGCCCAGTCCCGGACCACGGCCAGGATCATCGCGTCCATGTTCTTCATGTCGACCGCGCCGCGCCCCCAGACGACGCCGTCGCGCACCTCGCCGGAGAACGGGTGCACGCTCCAGTCCTCGGCCTGCGCGGGCACCACGTCGAGGTGACCGTGGACGAGCAGCGCGTCCGCCGAGGGGTCGGTGCCCTCGATCCGGGCCACGACGTTCGTCCGCCCCGGGGTCCGCTCCAGCAGCACGGGTTCGAGTCCGGCGCCGGCCAGCTGCTCGGCGGCGTACTCGGCGGCGGGCCGCTCCCGGCAGTCCCCGCCGCCCCGGTTGGTGGTGTCGATCCGGATCAGGTCGGACGTGAACCGGACGACCTCGTCCAGAGCCTGCTGGTCAGCCATACTGTTCCTCCACCGCGGCCGAGACGATCGTGGTGACCGCCTTGAAGCTGCGGATTCCCTCGTACATGGTGTCGCTGGTGTAGGCGACCTTCCGCTCCCCGGTCCGCTCCACGCCCGGCACGACGGTGGCCGCCATCGCCAGATGCTCCGCGTCGAACTCCAGGGCGATCGTGAAGGGCCCGGCGGAGACCGGTTCGTGGCGCACCGCGAGCGCGGCCGCCTCCTTGGCCGCCGCCCGGATGTCGGCGGCGGTCCTGGCGGGGGTACGGCACACGGCCGCGTACCGCGACACATGGTCCTTGACCGCGACCTTCCGGGCCTCGGGCGCGTACCCGAGGGCGTCCTCACAGGCCACGTCGTCGCCGGTGACCAGGATGACCGGCACCCCGTACTCGGCGACGACGTTCGCGTTGAGCAGGCCCTCGCTGGCCCGTACGTCGTTCAGCCAGACCCCGGTGATGGAGTTCGCGAGGTAGGTGTGGGCCAGGACGCCCTCCGCGCCGGCGGCCGCGTGGTAGCCGACGAAGGCGATGCCGTCCACGTCGCCGTGCTGCACGCCCTCCACCATGGACAGCGACTTGTGCCGCCCGGTGAGCATCTCGGCCCGCTCGTCGAGCCGCTCCAGGAGCAGGTTGCGCATGCTCCAGTGGGCCTCGTTGACGATCACCTCGTCGGCACCGCCGTCGAAGAAGCCGAGCACGGCGGCGTTCACGTCCGAGGTGAACATGGCGCGGCACCGCTCCCACTGCGGGGTCCCCGGCAGCACATCGGCCGGCCAGGTGACGCCGGTGGCACCCTCCATGTCGGCGCTGATCAGGATCTTCATGGTGCGCCACGTTACGCGCCGACGGCGGAACCGGCCAGGATCCGTTTCCGTCGACGGCCCGGTCACGCCCCGGCCGGCCCTCCGGCACGACCCGGCACCGGCGAGAAGGCGGGCCGGGAACGGGCCCGGAGCGGGCCCGGAGCGGGCCGGGGGCGGGCCGGGGGCGGGCCGGGGGCGACCGCTGGAGACATCGGTCGCCCCCGGTGCAGGCGCTCGGGCAGCCGGGCGCTCGGATGTGCTCGGGCGCCCAGGTGCTCAGGCCGTGAGGGCCAGGACGACCGAGGCGGCCGCCGGGGCCGCGTACAGCAGGGGGAACGGCACGTGCGAGAACCAGCGGGCCCGGACCACGGTGACCACCGCCCCGGCGAAGTACAGCACCAGGCCGATCCCGGCCAGCACGCCGAGCGGCCGCACGAGCAGACCCGCCAGCAGACCGACGGCTCCCGCGGCCTTGGCGAGACCCAGCGGGGTCCACCACGAGCGGGGGACCCCGTACTGCGTCAGCGGTTCGACCACCCAGGCCGCGCGGAGCAGGAGGGAGGCGGCGGAGAAGCCCGCCATGGCGGCTCCCAGCACGGTGACGACGACATATGTGGTGGACATGGCAGTCTCCTCGTCGGTGGCGCCCGGTACCGATCCGGGCGGCTTCCGCAACTTCCGTCGCCCCACTGACTCCGCGTGGCCCGGGAGTGTGACAGGAGGAGGTCTCACCGGTGGGTGACGGTGGTCACAGCGCGCCGGTCCCCCACCCGGTGGTCACGCCGGGCGGCCCACCACCAGCCACTTCGACGGCAGCTCGACCCGGGTGCCGTCGGGCATGAACTCGGTGGTGAGAAGAGGGAGTTCGCCGTCGGCGAGGACGGTGAGACCGGCCGCGGCCAGATGGCCGGGTACCGCGTCGTCCTTCACCTTCATGGGGGCGATGCCGTGCCGGAAGATCGGCGCGAGCTTCGGCGGCGGGCCCGAGGGGCCCTGCGCCAGACCGCCCAGCACGGCGCCCGCCGCCTCCACCGGCTCGACCAGGAACGCCCGGCCGCGCTCCCCGACCAGCGTGGCGATCCCGTCCACCAGGGGCTGCCGCCCGTCGGGCTCGCACTGGTGCAGCACTCCGCGCATATAGACGTTGACGTCGCCGAGTTCGGCGTGGAGCGACTCCGTCGCGCTCTTGTCCACGGCGTCGAGCTGCCGGTACGACGCCCGGCCGGCCGGGTCCGCGCGACGGGCGTGCTCCAGGGCCGCGGCGGCCAGGTCGACGCCGACGACCTGCGGGAAACGGTCGGCGAGGAAACGGGTCTGGGTGCCGTTGCCGCAGCCGAGGTCCACCAGCGGCAGCCCGGGATCGGCCAGGTACGGTTCGAAGAAGGCGAGTTGGGGGCCGACGGTGAGCACGGGCCCGGCATCCCAGAACACGGCTCCCGGTTCGCCGGAGGCCTCGCGCCAGAACCCTTCCCAGGCCTCTCGGTACCGACTCGTCACGCTCATGCCCAACTCCCCAGGATCCGAAGCCGATCCGCCATAAGTGACGGGCCGGTACGGTCTATCGCTCCCGAGGCGCGGCGACAAGTGCGGTGGCCGTTCCTTCACGCCGCGTTCGAGTCGCGTACGCCGGCGCGCGCCGGACGCACCCGCTCAGCGGCAGCACAGGGCAGCGGCAGGACAGGGCCGGTCAGCGGCGGGGCAGGGTCAGTTCGAACCAGACGGTCTTGCCCGCGCCCCTGCGGCTGGTGCCCCATTCGCGGGCCAGTGTGCTCACCACGCGCAGTCCGCGCCCGCGCTCGTCGTCCGGACCGGCGCTGAGCAGGGTCGGCAGGTCGTGGTCGTCGTCGTCGACCTCGCACAGCAGGGTCTCCCCGTACACCAGGCGCAGGACGACCGGCCGGCCGTGGGAGTGGCGTACGGCGTTGGTGACGAGTTCCCCGACCAGCAGTTCGGCGCTGTCGGCCTGCCGGGCCAGGCCCCAGTCGTGCAGCTGCTCACGGACCACGGCGCGGGCCCGGCGGACCTCGGCCGGGTCGAGGGCGAGACACCACTCGGCGACCTTGTCGGGGGCGATGCCGTTGAGCCGGGCCATCAGCAGGGCCACGTCGTCCTTGCGGCCGCCGCGGGTGTTCAGGGCGCGGATGATCGTGTCGCAGGCGTCGTCCATGGAGGCCGCCGGGTGGGCGGCGGACTCGCAGAGCGTCGCCAGCCCCACGCCGATGTCCTCGCCGCGCATCTCCACCAGCCCGTCGGTGCACATCACCAGCCGGTCACCGGGCTCCACGCGCACGCGCACCGACTCGAAGGGGACCCCGCCGACGCCGATCGGCGCGCCGGTGGGCAGGTCGAGCAGCTCACTGCGCCCGTTCCCGGCGCGGACCAGGACGGGCGGGATGTGACCCGCGTTGGCGAGGTGCAGTTCACCCGCGATGGGGTCGTAGACGGCGTACAGACAGGTCGCGAGGTAGCCGTCGCCGAGCCGCTGGGCGAGGTCGTCGAGGTTGCGCAGCAGCTGCGCGGGCGGCAGGTCGAGCGCGGCCATGGTCTGCACGGCGGTGCGCAACTGCCCCATCATCGCGGCTGAGTTGAGGCCGTGTCCCATGACGTCGCCGACGACCAGGGCGGTGCGGGCGCCGGGCAGCTTCACGGAGTCGAACCAGTCGCCACCGATCCGCCCCAGCAGCGTGCCGGGCAGATAGCGGGTGGCGATGTCGCAGCCCGCCATGCGCGGCGGGATGTGCGGCAGCATGCTGTCCTGGAGGGTCTCGGCGACGCTCTCCTGGTAGGTGTACATGCGCGCGTTGTCCAGTACGAGGCCCGCGCGGGCGGCGAGTTCGGCCCCGGTGACCCGGTCCATGTCGTTGAACTCGGCGCGCTCGGGGTGGCGCAGCAGGATCATGAAGCCGAGGACCACCTGGCGGGCCTTGAGCGGCACGACGAGCATGGAGCGGCCGGTGATCAGCGGCCGGATGTCGCGCTTCTCGAACTGCGAGGCGATGGCGTGGCCCAACTGCTCGCCGATACGCGGCACCAGGACCGGTTCGCCGCTGGTCATGCACTGGAAGAACGGGGTGTGCGCCGGGAACGGCATGGCCTCGCCGACCGGCACGACGTCGTCCCAGCGGCCGGGTTCGTCGGTGTGTTCGAGGGCGACCCGGTGCCACAGGGTGGTGGTGTCGGGGACGCCGTCGGGGAAACCCTCACCGGCGACGACCTGTTCGCGCAGATAGGTGCCGGCGACGTCGGTGAAGCGGGGCACGACGGCCCTGCTGACCTCGGTGATGGTCCTCGCCAGGTCGAGGGAGGTGCCGATCCTGCCGCTGACCTCGGTGAGGAACTCCAGGCGTTCGCGGACGGCGGCGTACTCCAGGTCCTCGGCCTCGTCGGCGGAGTCCGCGGGCAGGGGCAGGCCCTGCGCCACGGCGCGGGCGGCCCGCTCGCGCCGTGCCTTGCGCTCGGCGCGCCGGGGCACGCCCCAGTCGGGGGTGACGGGCACCCGGTCGTTCTGACTGAACTCCAGGATCGGATAGCCCAGTTCGAGGACCTGGGCGACGATCCGGGCGCCTTCGCCGACGCTCATGCTGGGCAGGATCTCGGGCAGCCGCCGGGCGAGCTCCTCGGCCCCGGGGAAGTCGGTGTGCAGGGCGAAGGCGGGTGCGATGCGCTCGAAGTCCGTACCGGGGTCGGGCTCGTCCGGGCGCAGTCCGTCCGCGTCGGCGGCCAGCACCAGCAGCCGCTCGGTGCCGGGGCCCACCAGCGGGTACGCCCACCACAGCACGTCGACGCGGTCGCGCTCGGGCACGGAGAGGCGGGCGCGTCCGGCGGCCGGGTAGGACAGCCGGCCGTCGAGCGAGGACTCCAGGCCGGGGCCGGGGCCGTCGTCCGCCGCGAACCCGTCGAACGCGGTGGGGGCGTCGTGCTCGGGCAGAGCGCCGGAGACCGGGAGCAGGTCGAGGGCGGACCGCCCGATCGCGTCCTCCTTGGCCGCGCCGAACAACCGGCGTGCGCCCCTGCTCCAGTGGGAGACCAGACCGTCCCGGTCCACGACGACCACGGCCAGCGGGACGCGTCCGGTCGCGACGTGACCCGCGGGAGGTGCGCCCCACTCGGTGCCGCGGTCGGTGTCACGGTCGGTGCCACGGGACATGGTCCAGGCCCTCTCTCCCCACGGCTCCGCAAGATCTGTGCCGCCATCCTCCACCGTAAGGGGGTGGCCGCCGGGGATGTGCGGCAATTCTGGAATTCGTTCCACCGCACCGCGCCGACGCGCAGGTCCGGGCCGTACCGCCTCTCCGGCGCGCGGATCCGCGCCCCTCTCCGTACCCCGCGCGCGCTCCGGCGCGCGGGTCCGCGTCCCGCCCGGTGCCGGGTCAGTCCTCGTGGCCGAGCTGGAGGTCGCGTTCGGTGCGCCCGCCGCCCGCCATGTGCAGCACGGTGGCCACGGGCGGGTATCCGGCCGCGATCACGGTGTACTCGCCGGAGGACAGGTCGACGAACCGGAACGTTCCGTCGGGCCCGGTGGTGAGGGTGTCCACGACGTTGCCCGCCGCGTCGAGCAGGGTCACCCGCGCGTCCTCGACGACCCGGCCGCCGCCCGCCCGCACGGTGCCGCGCAGCACGGCGCCGCCCGCGAGCTCGACGTCCTGGCGGGTCTCGCGCGAGGCCTGGACGGTGACGGGCAGGGCGGCCGGGCGGAAGGCGGGCGCGCTGGCGGCGAGGGTGTACTCGCCGGCCACCAGCTCGGTGATGACATAGCCGCCGTCGCGCCCGCTGCGGGTGGTGCCGACGACCTCGCCGTGGACGTTGGTGAGGGTGACCGCGGCGTCCCGCACGGGGGTGCCGTCCGCGGTCAGCACGGCGCCCGCGAGGCGTCCGGCGCCGCCGAGGACGACGTCCAGCTCGACGGGCCGCTCGCCGACGGTCACCGAGACGGCCTGCGGCTGGTGCCCGCCCGCGGCGGCGATCAGGACGTACGATCCGCTGCCCGGCGTCGACAGGGCGTACCGCCCGTCGTCGCCGCTGGCGCCCCGGCCGATCTGTGCCCCGGAGACGTCGATGAGGGTGAGGGCGGCCCGGGGCACGGCGGTGCCGTCGGGGTGCTGCACGGTGCCGCAGACGGGGATGCCCGCGGTGTGGGGCGAACGGGCGTGCGGGACTGCCGCGTTCACCCGGGCGGGCTCCGGTGCCGCGCCGTTCGCGGGGGTCTGGTGGGAGGCTGCGCTGGTCAACAGGGGGGTCTCCTTGAGGAAGCAGGCGATGAGCAGGCCGAGGACGAGCACCGGCACCAGGTACAGGAAGATCCGCGGCATGGCGTCGGCGTAGGCCCTGATGTAGGCGTCGCGCAGCGCCGGGGGCAGCGCGTGGACGAGTTGCGGGGTGAGGGACTCGGGGTCGGGCAGGCGGGCGCCCGCGCGTGCGGGCAGACGCCGCGCGAGGGCGTCGGCGAGCCGGTCGGCGAAGAGGGTGCCGAAGACCGCGGCGCCGACGCTGCCGCCGATCTGCCGGAAGTAGTTGTTGGCGCTGGTGGCGGTGCCGAGGTCGGCGGGGCGCACGGCGTTCTGCACGGCGAGGATCAGCACCGGCATCACCATGCCGATCCCGGCGCCGAGGACGGCCATCCAGACGCTGTAGTGCAGCCTGGGGGTGTCGACCTCCAGCCGGGACAGCAGCCACATGCCGAGGGCGGAGAGCGCACCGCCCAGGACGGGGTAGATCCGGTAGCGGCCGGTACGGCTGATGAGCTGCCCGGAGACGATGGAGGCGACGACGATGCCGCCCATCATGGGCAGCATCAGCAGCCCGGACTCGGTGGCGCTCGCTCCGTCGACCATCTGCAGGAAGGTCGGCAGATAGCTCGCGGCGCCGAACAGGGCGACGCCGACGACCAGGCCGACCAGAGCCGTGACGTTGAAGACGGGGTCCCGCAACAGCCGCAGCGGGAGCAGGGGTTCGACGGCGCGATGCTCGGTGAGCAGGAACAGGACGGTGGCGACGGCCGCTCCGGCGCCGAGGCCGAGGACGACGCGCGAGCCCCACGCGTACTCGGTGCCGCCCCAACTGGTCAGCAGGACCAGGCAGGTGGAGGCCGCGGCGAGCAGCAGGGCGCCGAGGACGTCGAAGCGCGGCCTGACCTCGGGCCTGGGCAGGTCGAGCACGACGGTGACGACGGCGAGCGTCACCAGGCCGAAGGGGACGTTGACGTAGAAGCACCACCGCCAGGAGAGGTGGTCGGTGAAGTAGCCGCCGAGCAGCGGGCCCGCCACGGAGGCCAGCCCGAAGGCCGCTCCGATCAGGCCCATGAAACGGCCGCGCTGCCGGGGCGGCACGATGTCCGCGATGATCGCCTGTACGCCGATCATGAGTCCGCCCGCGCCGACGCCCTGCACGGCGCGGAAGGCGATGAGCTGGTCCATGGTCTGCGCGCGGCCGGCCAGCGCGGAGCCGACGACGAAGACGAGGATCGCGAACTGGAAGACGCCCTTGCGGCCGAGGAGGTCGCCGAGCTTGCCGTAGACGGGCAGTCCGATCGTGGAGGTGAGCAGATAGGCGGTGATCGCCCAGGACATCCGGTCCAGGCCGTGCAGCTCGCCGACGATCTTCGGGAGCGCGGTGGCGACGATCATCTGCTCCAGGGCGGCCAGCAGCAGCGCGAGCATCAGCGCGCAGAAGATCAGGCGCACCCGGCGCGGGGCCGGTCCGGCGGCCGCGGCGGGGCCGGCGGCGGGGGTGTCCGGGGGCGCCGTCACCGGGCCGTCCTGCACCAGAGTGATCCCGCCCACGTACCGCTCCCCTCGTCGCACCCGCCGCGCAATTGCCGCTTAAAGCGACAACTGCGGGCAAGCGCGACGAGTTACGGCGCGACGGCGACCGTCGAGGAGATCCACCCGAACCGGTGAGGGAGGCAACGCCCCCTCGATTCCGGCCCCTTGGTTCCCGAGGAGCCTACTTCTCCATCTCCGCGGCGAGGTTGGCGAGGATCGCGTCGTAGATCCGGCCGAGCCCCTTGGGCGCGAACGTCTTCTCGAAGAAGCCGCCGATGCCGCCGGCGCCCTTCCAGGTGGTGGTCACGACGACACGGCAGGAGCCCTCGCCGGCCGGGGTGACGCGCCAGGTGGTGACCATGGAGGAGTTGCGGTCCCGCTCGACGAGTTCGCCGTCGGTCGGCTCGCTGACCTCCAGCAGGCAGTCACGCACCCGCTTGCTGGTGGCCTGGAGCTTCCAGTGGACGAGGGTGCCCTCTCCGTCGCCGCCCTCGCGCACCTCGTACTCGCTGAAGTGTTCGGGCAGGAGCTTGCCGCGCGTGCCGCTGTAGTCGGCGAGGGCGTCGAACACGTTCTCCGCGTTCGCCGCGACGACCCGCTCCGTGGTGGCCTCGACCTGCGCCATTTGCTTCCTCCAGCACCTGAGTTCTCGGGGTTGGGGCAAGCCAACCACCCCTGTCCCCGGCCGCCCAAATCGGGGTCTCGGAAGTGATCGAACGGTGCGCACGAGGCGATCGGGATCGACACTCGCACGATCACGGGAACACATGTTCTAATCTGGGGGCGACGCCGCCGAGGAGGTGTCATCCGCGGGCCCGAGGACGGCGAGCCGCCACCGCACCCGCCCACCTCCGTGCACTTCTCGGTGACCCGATTCCGCGGGAGAGGTTCGATGCTCAGCACACCGGAAGCAGACAACGCCTGGAAGGGCATGGCGAGGGCGATCCCGAGCCTGGATCCGCCCCGGAGGGAGGCGGGGAAGGCAGCCTACGCCGCCCTGCTCCAGGGCGAGGGCGGGCACCCCGGTCCCGGCGCCGCGGCCGAGCAGTGGCTGCTGCTGCGCGAACGCACCAGCAGACGCCTGACCGACACCCGCTGACGCCCCGTCCGCACCCTTCGGTCCCAGGGGCGTTCGAGGGATCCGGCGGACCAATCGGGTCAAGTATTGTGATAACGCGTTCTTCCGAGCGTAATTTTCGGGACGATGCGGCGTGGATCGTGAACCTCGCGGTCCGACCCCTCCGTCCTGGGAGCACTCCACATGAGAAAACGCGCAGCCGTGCTGTGCGGTGCCGCCGTCGTCATGGCCGGAACGCTCACAGCCGTGCCCGCCGACGCGAGCCCGTCGTCGACCGCGGGAGCCGCCCACGCCGCCGAGGCCTCCGACGTCGCCGAGGCCGCCAAGGTCACCTGGAAGAAGTGCGGCACGACCGACTATCCGACGCTCCAGTGCGCGTCCCTCAAGGTGCCGCTCGACCACGCGAACCCGCGGGGCCGGCAGATCTCGCTCGCGCTGTCCCGGGTCCCGCACACCGCGAAGAAGTACCAGGGTCCCCTGCTGGTCAACCCCGGCGGCCCGGGAGGCAGCGGGCTCAAGCTCGCCGGGTTCGTCGCGACCTCGCTGCCCAAGGCGGTGGCGGCGCAGTACGACGTGATCGGGTTCGACCCGCGCGGGGTCGGCGCGAGCAAGCCCGCCCTCGACTGCAGGCCCGGCCACTTCAAGCCGGTGCGCCCGGACACGGTGCCCGTCACCCCGGCCCTGGAGAGGGCCAACGTGAACCGCGCCAAGGCGTTCGCCGCCGCCTGCGGCAAGAAGTACGCGAGCGTGCTGCCGTACATCGACACCGTCAGCGCCGTACGGGACATGGACTCCATCCGGCAGGCCCTCGGCGCCCGGAAGCTCAACTACTTCGGCTACTCGTACGGCACCTACCTCGGCGCCGTGTACGCCAAGCTCTTCCCGCGGCACGTCCGCCGCCTGGTCCTCGACTCCATCGTCGACCCCACGGGCGTCTGGTACGACGACAACCTCGCCCAGGACCACGCCTTCGACGACCGGCACCGGGCGCTGATGACCTGGATCGCCAAGTACGACAAGACGTACAGGCTCGGCACCGACCCGGCCAAGGTCGAGGCCAGGTGGTACGCGATGCGGGCGGCGCTGGCGAAGAAGCCGGCCGGCCGCAAGGTGGGGGCCTCCGAACTGGAGGACACCTTCATGCCCGGCGGCTACTACAACGGCTACTGGCCCTACCTCGCCGAGGCGTTCTCGGCGTACGTGGTGAAGCACGACCCCGAGCCGCTGGTCGAGGCGTACCAGAACTTCGCCGCCGTGGACGCCTCCGGCGAGAACGGCTACAGCGTCTACACCTCGGTGCAGTGCCGGGACACCTCCTGGCCGCGCGACTGGAACCAGTGGCGCAAGGACACCTGGGAGGTCGCCGAGCAGGCGCCGTTCATGGCCTGGAACAACGCCTGGTACAACGCGCCGTGCGCGTTCTGGCCGACGCGCTCCCGGCAGCCGGTGAACATCGCCAACGGCCAGCTGCCGCCGGTCCTGCTGTTCCAGGCGACGGACGACGCGGCCACCCCCTACCAGGGCGGCGCGACGGTCCACCGGCTGCTGGCCCGCTCCAGCCTGGTGGTGGAGCAGGGCGGCGGCAACCACGGTGTCACGCTGAGCGGGAACACCTGCCTGGACAAGCACCTGGCGGCCTACCTGACCGACGGCACGGTGCCGCGCGGTCGCGGCGAGGCCGACGCGGTGTGCAAGACCCTGCCCGACCCGAAGCCGCTCACCTCGAAGGCGGCCTCCACCTCGGCACGCGGCTCGGCCCTGCACGGCCTGCTCGGCTACCGCGGCTGACCGACCGGTCCGCCCGCCCCGGCCCGCCCGGACTGCCGCACGCGGCGGACCGGGCGGGCCGGATCGCGTGGCCCGGCGGGCCACGGAGGCCGGCCGGGCGGGCCGGGTGGGGGAGCCCGTCGAAGGCGTTGCCGACGGGATGGTCCAGGATGGACGCATGAGTGAACCGACCAGGATCGCCGCTCCCGACGGGGTCGCCCCCGCGGCGCAGTACAGCCATGTCGTCACCGCCACCGGCCGGCTCGTCGCGGTCTCCGGCCAGGTCGCGCTCGACGAGGACGGCGCGCTCGTCGGCGCGGGCGACGCGGCGGCCCAGGCCCGCCAGATCTTCCGGAACCTGCGGCACTGCCTGGCCGCGGCCGGAGCGAGCTTCGACGACGTCGTCAAACTCACCTACTTCGTCACGGACATGGCCCAGATGCCCGCGATCCGCGCGGCCCGCGCCGAGCACATACCCGACGACCGGCTGCCGGCCGCCTCGGCCGTGCAGGTGGCCGCGCTGGTCCGGCCCGAGTTCCTGATGGAGATCGAGGCGTTCGCCGTGGTGGACGCGTGAGCGCACTCGTCGTCAGGGACATGGAGTTCGCCGACTGCGACCGGGTCTCCGAGATCCGCGTCCGGGGCTGGCAGAGCGCGTACCGGGGCCTCGTGCCGCAGGCCTACCTCGACGGTCTCAGCGTGGCCGCGGACGCCGAACGGCGGCGCACCTGGTTCACCCGGGGCGACGGCCGGGTGGGGAACCTGGTCGCCGAGCGGGACGGCGAGCTCGTCGGCTGGGCGGCGCACGGACCCTACCGGGACGGCGAAGTGCGCACCGAGGACGCCGAGTTGTACGCGATCTACGTCCACCCCGGGCACTGCGGCGGCGGGGTCGGCCGGGCACTGCTCGCCGAGTCGGTCCGGCTGCGCGCGGCCGCCGGGCACCCCCGTATGTTCCTGTGGGTGCTGAGGGAGAACACCGGCGCCCGGCGCTTCTACGAGCGGGCGGGCTTCCGCGCGGACGGCGCCGAGGAGCCGTTCGAGGCGGGCGGGGTGGAAGTCCCCGAGGTGCGCTACACCCGGGAACTGACGGGCTGACGGCCGCGAAGGCCGGGCCGGAGGTCTCACCCCCCGCGCGGGAGCCGCGCCAGCGCGCGCACCGCCGACTCCGCCAGCACCGGGTGGGCGAGGGCCTCGTCGAGCACGGGCCGGGCGCGGGTGTCGCCCAAGGTCCCGAGTCCCTCCACGCAGGCGAGGGCCACCCGGCGGTACGGGTCGTGCGGGGAGCGCAGCCGACGGCGCAGCACGGTGATCAGCGCGGGTACGGACTCGGGGGCGTCCAGTTCGACGAGCAGCCGGACCGGGTGCAGGGCGTAGGCCACGCGCAGTTCGTTGGTGGCGAGGGCGGCCGCCGCGCGGGCGGTCCGGGGGTCGCCGAGCCGGGCCAGCGCGTACGCGGCCGAGACACAGCGCTCGGGGTCGCGGTGGTTGAGCAGCAGGACGAGCGTCTCGAAGGCGCGCCGGTCGCCGGCCAACCCCAGCCGGAACGCGGCCAGTTCCCTGGCCCACAGGGGTTGCCCGGGGGCGGTGAGCACCTCCGCCAGTGCGTCGTGGTCCCTGGTCGCCGCCAGCCGTTCGCAGTCGGCCGGTCCGCCCGACTCCCGCCGTAAGCGCTCCGTGAGCGATCGCAACTCTTCGTCCATGAGGTCGAGCCTAGGGCCGGTCCCGGGGGCCGCGCCGCCCCCTGCGTGGGCAGGTCACAAAATCGGGGGCTGGCGCGCTCGTTACTCACGGGTTAAGCTCAGACGAGCGAGTCACCCACTCGCGTTTCTCCTCGTACCGGCCTGGTGACGCAGCCGGTTCGAGTGTGGTCGGTTCGGTGCCTCGTGTACCGCTGTACGACCCGGCTCCGGGACAGGGCCGGTCGATTCCCGCCGTTCGCTGCACGGGCGTGTGCGCGCCCTCCCCGCTCCCGGTTCCGTCCGGGCGGAGACCCGCGGCGTCGGCACCGGGCGTGTGCGCATGCAGCCCGCCAACACCCGCACTTCTCGCACCCGGTGCGCCTCTCGTGGCGCACCCGGGCGCGCTCCCAGTCGTCACCCTCTCTCCAGGAGTCCCGCGATGGCCACTCCCCTGTCCGACACCTCCCTGTCCCCCCTGAAGACCATTGCCGTCGTCGGCCTCGGCACCATGGGCACCGGCATCGCCGAAGTCCTGGCCAAGGCCGGCCGTGAGGTCGTCGGTATCGACGTCAGCGAGTCGCAGGCCGCGCTGGCCGTCGCGGCCCTGGAGTCCTCCACCGCCCGTGCCGTGCAGCGCGGCCGGCTGACCGAGCAGGAGCGCGCGGACGTCCTCGCCCGGGTCCGCACCTCCGGTGACCTGCGAGCCGCCGCCGACGCCGACCTGGTCATCGAGGTGGTTCCGGAGTCGTACGAGATCAAGCACCAGGTGCTGCGCGAGCTGGACGGCATCGTGCGCCCGGAGACGATCCTCGCCACCGGCACCAACGCGCTGTCGGTGACCCGGCTGGCCGCCGACTCGGCCCGCCCCGAGCGCGTGCTCGGCCTGCACTTCTTCAACCCGGCCCCGGCGATGAAGCTGGTCGAGGTCGTCTCCTCGGTGCTGACCGCGCCCCAGGCGGTCGCCGCCGTCACGGACCTGGCGATCGATCTCGGCAAGGAGCCCGTCGCGGTCGGCGACCGGCCCGGGTTCCTCGCGGACGGGCTGCTGTTCGGCTACCTCAACCAGGCGGCCGCGATGTACGAGGCGAAGTACGCCTCCCGCGAGGACATCGACGCGGCGATGCGGCTGGGCTGCGGACTGCCCATGGGCCCGCTGGCCCTGCTCGACCTGATCGGCGTCGACACCGCGCGCACGGTCCTGGACGCCATGTACGCCGAGTCCCGCGACCGGCTGCACGCCCCCGCCCCGATCCTCAAGCAGCTCAGCGAGGCCGGCCTGACCGGCCGCAAGTCGGGCCGCGGCTTCTACACCTACGACGCCCCCGGCAGCGCCACGGTCGTGCGGGACGCGCTGACGCCGCTGGAGGGTGCCGAGCTCACGCCCGGCCGCCAGGTGCGCTCCGTCGGCGTGGCCGGTTCCGGGACGATGGCCTCCGGTATCGCCGAGGTCTTCGCCAAGGCCGGTTACGCGGTCGTGCTGGCCGCCCGCAGCGAGGAGAAGGCGCAGGCGGCCAGGGCCCGGATCGGCAAGTCGCTCGCACGCTCCGTCGACAAGGGCCGGATGAGCGCCGAGGCCGCCGCGGAGACCCTGGACCTGATCACCGCGGCGGGCTCCTACGACGCCTTCGCGGACGTCGACCTGGCCGTCGAGGCCGTCGCCGAGGACCTGGAGGTCAAGCGGCAGCTGTTCGCGACGCTGGACAAGGTCTGCAAGCCGGGCGCGGTGCTGGCCACCACCACGTCCTCGCTGCCGGTCGTCGCGTGCGCGCGGGCGACCACGCGTCCGCAGGACGTGATCGGCATGCACTTCTTCAACCCGGCCCCGGCGATGAAGCTGGTCGAGGTCGTCCGTACGGTGCTGACCTCGGACGACGTCCACGCGACGGTCCGCGAGGTCTGCGTCCGGATCAAGAAGCACGCCGTCGACTGCGGCGACCGGGCCGGCTTCATCGTGAACGCGCTGCTCTTCCCGTACCTCAACAACGCGATCAAGATGGTGCAGGAGCACTACGCGACCCTGGACGACATCGACGCGGCGATGAAGCTGGGCGGCGGCTACCCGATGGGGCCCTTCGAGCTCCTGGACGTCGTCGGCCTGGACGTCTCGCTGGCCATCGAGAAGGTCCTGCACCGCGAGTTCCGCGACCCCGGCCTGGCCCCGGCACCCCTCCTGGAGCACCTGGTGGCCGCGGGCTGCCTCGGCCGCAAGACGGGCCGGGGATTCCGCGAATATGCCCGCCGCTGAGCGTCCCGGCGACTGGTTCCGGTCGGGCACGGACTGGGGCGGACTGCTCGATCCGGGTGGATTCGGGCGGTCCGGCCGGCCCGATCCTCCCCCGCCCCTCCAGGGCGGGGGAAACCCCGGACCTGCGCACCGAGCTGCGCACATGCAGTACGTTCGGGGCATGCCCCAGCCCGCCAAGTCCTCACGTACCCCAGCCGCGCCAGAAGCACCGGAGAGCGCCGCGGGCAGCCGCGCGGCCGCGCAGCGGCTGAAAATGCGCCGCGAGCTGGCGGCCGCCGCGATGGAGCTGTTCGCGACCAAGGGCTACGAGGCGACCACGGTCGACGAGATCGCGGCCGCGGCCGGGGTCGCCCGCCGCACCTTCTTCCGGCACTTCCGCTCCAAGGAAGAGGCGATCTTCCCGGATCACGACGACACCCTGGTGCGTGCCGAGGCGGTGCTGAACGCGGCGCCTCCGCACGAGCACCCGCTGGACACCGTGTGCCGGGGCATCAAGGAGGTCATGCGGATGTACGCGGCCCGGCCGGAGATCTCGGTCGCCCGCTACACGCTGACCCGTGAGGTGCCCACCCTGCGGGAGGCGGAGATCGCCTCGGTGGCCCGCTACGAGCGGCTGTTCACCCGCTATCTCCTGGGCCATTTCGACGAGCACGCGCACGACGACGACGCCAACGACGACCCGCTGCTCGCCGAGGTCGCCGCGTCCGCGGTGGTCACCGCCCACAACCACGTCCTGCGGCGCTGGCTGCGGGCCGGCGGCCAGGGCGACGTCGAGGCCCAGCTCGACCACGCCTTCGCCATCGTGCGCAAGACGTTCGGTTCGGGGATCGGCGCGGGCCGCGGGACGGCCCCCAAGCCCGCCGCGGCCCCGGCGGCGGTCTCCCACCAGGGCGAGGTCCTGGTGACGGTCGCGCGGACCGACGCCCCGCTGGACGAGGTCATGCGGACCATCGAGGAGGCGCTCAGGGAGCGCTGACCACCCGACCGACCCCTGTGACGACGGCCACCCTTCCGGGTGGCCGTTTTGGCATGTCAGGGCATCTTTTCGAACAGATTTCAGCACCCGTTCGATCGATCATCGCTCATTTGTTACGTAAAGATTTCATCTGAGATGAAGTTCTGGCACCCCGTGCCTTGCACGGTGACACGGAGTGCCATACGTTGAAGTGGTCCGGGCGGCCGGCGTGCAGAGACCATTCGCACGTCGGCTGTCCCCGCAACCACCTGGTCGCGCGCCCGGACGCCTGCGTCACAGGCAACCTCCCGCGCCACAAAGCGCTGCCGAAGCTCCACCCCCGCCGAACCGACGGCACTCCTCACACCCTCAGCAGCACCGCCGCAACCCTCAGCGCCCCTCCCTCAGGGCGCTCACCGCCGGAGGCAACACCGTGACCGTTAAGGACATCCTGGACGCGATCCAGTCGTCGGAATCGACGTCGGCCGACTTCGCCGCTCTCGAGCTGCCCGAGTCGTACCGCGCGATGACCGTGCACAAGGACGAGACGGAGATGTTCGCGGGCATGCAGACCCGCGAGAAGGACCCGCGCAAGTCGCTGCACCTCGACGAGGTGCCGCTGCCGGAGCTGGGCCCGGGCGAGGCCCTGGTGGCCGTGATGGCCTCCTCCGTCAACTACAACTCCGTGTGGACCTCGATCTTCGAGCCGCTGTCGACGTTCGGGTTCCTGGAGCGCTACGGCAAGCTCTCCGAGCTCACCAAGCGCCACGACCTGCCGTACCACATCATCGGCTCCGACCTCGCGGGCGTCGTCCTGCGCACCGGCCCCGGCGTCAACGCCTGGAAGCCGGGCGACGAGGTCGTCGCGCACTGCCTGTCGGTCGAGCTGGAGTCCTCGGACGGCCACAACGACACGATGCTCGACCCCGAGCAGCGCATCTGGGGCTTCGAGACCAACTTCGGCGGCCTCGCCGAGATCGCGCTCGTCAAGTCCAACCAGCTGATGCCCAAGCCCGGCCACCTCAGCTGGGAGGAGGCCGCCGCCCCGGGCCTGGTGAACTCCACCGCCTACCGGCAGCTGGTCTCCCGCAACGGCGCCGGCATGAAGCAGGGCGACAACGTCCTCATCTGGGGCGCGAGCGGCGGCCTCGGCTCGTACGCGACGCAGTTCGCGCTGGCCGGCGGCGCCAACCCGATCTGTGTCGTCTCCAGCCCGGAGAAGGCCGACATCTGCCGGTCGATGGGCGCCGAGAACGTCATCGACCGCAACGCCGAGGGCTACCGGTTCTGGAAGGACGAGCAGACCCAGGACCCGAAGGAGTGGAAGCGCTTCGGCAAGCGCATCCGCGAGCTCACCGGCGGCGAGGACATCGACATCGTCTTCGAGCACCCCGGCCGCGAGACCTTCGGCGCGTCCGTGTTCGTCACCCGCAAGGGCGGCACCATCACCACCTGCGCCTCGACCTCGGGCTACATGCACGAGTACGACAACCGGTACCTGTGGATGTCCCTGAAGCGCATCATCGGCTCCCACTTCGCCAACTACCGCGAGGCGTGGGAGGCCAACCGCCTGATCGCCAAGGGCAAGATCCACCCGACGCTGTCCAAGGTCTACTCCCTGGAGGACACCGGGCAGGCCGCCTACGACGTGCACCGCAACCTCCACCAGGGCAAGGTCGGCGTGCTCTGCCTGGCGCCCGAGGAAGGCCTCGGCGTGCGCGACGAGGAACTGCGCGCCCAGCACGTCGACGCCATCAACCGCTTCCGGAACATCTGAGGTCCACCCATGAGCGAGCGTCAGAAGGACCGGCCGTGGTTGATGCGGACCTACGCCGGTCACTCCACGGCCGAGGCGTCCAACGAGCTGTACCGGCGCAACCTCGCCAAGGGCCAGACCGGCCTGTCGGTGGCGTTCGACCTGCCGACGCAGACCGGCTACGACTCCGACCACATCCTCGCCCGCGGCGAGGTCGGCCGGGTCGGCGTGCCCGTCGCGCACCTCGGTGACATGCGCCGGCTGTTCCAGGACATCCCCCTGGAGCAGATGAACACCTCGATGACGATCAACGCCACCGCCATGTGGCTGCTGGCGCTCTATCAGGTCGTCGCCGAGGAGCAGGGCGCGGACGTCACCAAGCTCCAGGGGACGACGCAGAACGACATCGTCAAGGAGTACCTGTCGCGGGGCACCCATGTGTTCCCGCCGGGGCCGTCGCTGCGGCTGACGACGGACATGATCTGCTACACGGTCAACCACATCCCCAAGTGGAACCCGATCAACATCTGCAGCTACCACCTGCAGGAGGCGGGGGCCACACCGGTCCAGGAGATCGCGTACGCGATGTCCACCGCGATCGCCGTGCTGGACGCGGTGTTCGCGTCCGGCCAGATCCCGGAGGACCGCAAGGGCGATGTCGTCGCCCGCATCTCCTTCTTCGTGAACGCGGGCGTCCGCTTCGTCGAGGAGATGTGCAAGATGCGGGCGTTCGGCCGCATCTGGGACCAGATCACCCGCGACCGGTACGGCATCGCGGACGCCAAGCAGCGCCGCTTCCGCTACGGCGTCCAGGTCAACTCCCTCGGCCTGACCGAGGCGCAGCCGGAGAACAACGTCCAGCGGATCGTGCTGGAGATGCTGGCCGTGACGCTCTCCAAGGACGCCCGCGCGCGTGCCGTGCAGCTGCCGGCCTGGAACGAGGCGCTGGGCCTGCCCCGGCCCTGGGACCAGCAGTGGTCGCTGCGCATCCAGCAGGTGCTGGCGCACGAGAGCGACCTGCTGGAGTACGAGGACATCTTCGCGGGCTCGCACGTGATCGAGGCGAAGGTCGCCCAGCTCGTCGAGGACTCCCTCGCCGAGATCGACCGGATCCAGGAGATGGGCGGCGCGATGGCCGCCGTCGAGTCCGGCTACCTCAAGTCGCAGCTCGTCTCCTCGCACGCCGAGCGCCGGGCCCGGATCGAGTCCGGCCAGGAGAAGATCGTCGGCGTCAACATCTTCGAGACGACCGAGCCCAACCCGCTGACCGCCGACCTGGACACGGCGATCCAGACGGTGGACCCGGCGGTCGAGGCACGGGTCGTCGAGTCGCTCGGGCAGTGGCGCGACACCCGCTACCAGCCGCCGTTCAACCACCCCCGGCCCTGCAAGGCGCTGGAGCGCCTCAAGGAGGCCGCCAAGGGCACCGGCAACCTCATGGAGGCCACCCTGGAGTGCGCCCGGGCCGGGGTCACCACCGGCGAGTGGGCGGGCGCGCTGCGGGAGGTGTTCGGGGAGTTCCGTGCTCCGACCGGCGTCTCCTCGGCGCCGGTGGCCGTCCCCGCCGAGGCGGGCTCGCCGATGGCGGAGGTCCGCCGCAAGGTGGACGCCACCGCCCGGGAGCTGGGCAGCGGAAAGCTCCGCTTCCTGGTCGGCAAGCCGGGCCTGGACGGGCACTCCAACGGTGCCGAGCAGATCGCCGTGCGGGCCCGCGACGCCGGGTTCGAGGTGGTCTACCAGGGCATCCGGCTGACCCCCGAGCAGATCGTGGACGCCGCCCTCGCCGAGGACGTGCACGCGGTCGGCCTGTCCATCCTCTCCGGCTCGCACGCCCAGCTCGTCCCCGACGTGCTGGAGCGGCTGCGCGAGGCCGGCGCGGCGGACATCCCGGTGATCGCGGGCGGGATCATCCCGAACGCCGACGCCGAGCAGCTCAGGGCCGCCGGAGTGGCCGCGGTCTTCACCCCGAAGGACTTCGACATCACCGGGATCATCGGCCGTATCGTCGACGAGATCCGGAAAGCGAACAAGCTCGACCCCCTGGAGGTCCCCGCATGACCACGCCCGTCAACCGTCTGCGTCCGCGACGCTCCTGCCTCGCGGTCCCGGGGAGCAACCCGCGCTTCCTGGAGAAGGCGCAGGGCCTGCCGGCCGACCAGGTCTTCCTGGACCTGGAGGACGCGTGCGCGCCGCTCGCCAAGCCCGAGGCGCGGCACACCATCGTCAAGTTCCTCAACGAGGGCGACTGGACCGGCAAGACGCGGGTCGTGCGCGTCAACGACTGGACGACCGAGTGGACGTACCGCGACGTCGTCACGGTCGTCGAGGGCGCGGGCCAGAACCTCGACTGCATCATGCTGCCGAAGGTCCAGACGGCCCAGCAGGTGGTGGCGCTCGACCTGCTGCTGACGCAGATCGAGAAGACCATGGGCTTCGAGGTCGGCAAGATCGGCATCGAGGCGCAGATCGAGAACGCCCAGGGCCTGAACAACGTCAACGAGATCGCCACCGCGTCCCAGCGCGTGGAGACGATCATCTTCGGCCCGGCCGACTTCATGGCGTCGATCAACATGAAGTCGCTGGTCGTGGGTGAGCAGCCGCCCGGCTACCCGGCGGACGCCTACCACTACATCCTGATGAAGATCCTGATGGCCGCCCGCGCCAACAACCTCCAGGCGATCGACGGCCCCTACCTCCAGATCCGCAACGTCGAGGGCTACCGCGAGGTCGCCCGGCGCGCCGCCGCGCTCGGCTTCGACGGCAAGTGGGTGCTGCACCCGGGCCAGGTCGAGGCGTCGAACGAGATCTTCTCGCCGTCGCAGGAGGACTTCGACCACGCCGAGCTGATCCTGGACGCGTACGACTACTGCACGTCCGAGGCGGGCGGCAAGAAGGGCTCGGCGATGCTCGGCGACGAGATGATCGACGAGGCCAGCCGCAAGATGGCCCTGGTCATCTCCGGCAAGGGCCGCGCCGCCGGCATGCAGCGCACCACCAAGTTCGAGATCCCGGAGGCCTGAGCGCGATGCAGTTCGGACGGACCTACGAGGAGTTCGAGGTCGGGGCGACGTACAAGCACTGGCCCGGAAAGACGGTCACGGAGTACGACGACCACCTGTTCTGTCTCCTCACCATGAACCACCACCCGCTCCACATGGACACCAACTATGCGGAGAACACGACGGACTTCGGCAAGAACGTCGTCGTGGGCAACTACATCTACTCGCTGCTGCTCGGCATGTCCGTCCCGGACGTCTCGGGCAAGGCGATCGCCAACCTGGAGATCGAGTCGCTGAAGCACGTGGCGCCGACCTTCCACGGCGACACGATCTACGGCGAGACCACGGTCCTCGACAAGACGCCCTCCCGGTCCAAGTCGGACCGCGGGATCGTCCACGTGGAGACCAAGGGCTACAAGCAGGACGGCACGCTCGTGTGCGTGTTCCGCCGCAAGGTGATGGTGCCGACCGAGACGTACATCAAGGAGCGCGGCGGCGAGCAGCCCGGGCGCCCGGAGCTCAAGCAGCAGGAGAAGTAGAGATGGCGCGACTCGCCCAGACCGCCGGTCTGAACGACATCCAGCAGGAGATCCTCTCCACCGTCCGCGACTTCGTGGACAAGGAGATCATCCCGGTCGCCACCGAGCTGGAGCACCGCGACGAGTACCCGCAGCAGATCGTCGACGGCCTGAAGGAGCTCGGCCTCTTCGGGCTGATGATCCCCGAGGAGTACGGGGGTCTCGGCGAGTCGCTCCTGACGTACGCCCTGTGCGTCGAGGAGATCGCCCGCGGCTGGATGTCGGTCTCCGGCATCATCAACACGCACTTCATCGTCGCCTACATGCTCAAGCAGCACGGCACGCAGGAGCAGAAGGACCACTTCCTGCCGCGCATGGCGGCCGGCGACATCCGCGGCGCCTTCTCGATGTCGGAGCCGGCCCTCGGCTCGGACGTCTCGGCGATCTCGTCGAAGGCGGTCAAGGACGGCGACGAGTACGTCCTGAACGGCCAGAAGATGTGGCTGACCAACGGCGGCACGTCGTCCCTCGTGGCCGTCCTGGTGCGAAGTGACGAAGGACACCCCGAGGGCACGGCCCCCCACAAGTCGATGACGACGTTCCTGGTGGAGAAGGAGCCCGGATTCGGCGAGGTCCGTCCCGGTCTGACCATCCCCGGGAAGATCGACAAGATGGGGTACAAGGGGGTCGACACCACCGAGCTGATCATGGATGACCTGCGGATTTCCGCGGATCGGGTGCTCGGCGGGGTCACCGGGCGCGGTTTTTACCAAATGATGGACGGTGTGGAGGTCGGCCGCGTCAACGTGGCGGCGCGTGGCTGTGGCGTCGCCCAGCGTGCCTTCGAGCTCGGTGTCCAGTACGCCCAGCAACGTCACACTTTCGGCAAGGTGATCGCCCAGCACCAGGCGATCCAGTTCAAGCTCGCCGAGATGGCTACCAAGGTCGAGGCCGCCCATGCCATGATGGTGAACGCAGCACGCAAAAAGGACTCCGGGGAGCGAAACGACCTCGAAGCAGGGATGGCGAAGTACCTCGCCTCCGAGTACTGCAAGGAGGTCGTCGAGGACGCCTTCCGGATCCACGGCGGCTACGGCTTCTCCAAGGAGTACGAGATCGAGCGCCTCTACCGCGAGGCCCCGATGCTGCTGATCGGCGAAGGTACCGCCGAGATCCAGAAAATGATCATCGGTCGCAGATTGCTCGAAGAGTACCGAATCCAGGGCTGATTGTCCGGCTACGGGGTGTTTTCTTAGAGAAGAAGATCACACCCCGTCAACGGTCTCCAGCCGTCGACTAAGGTTCCCGACTTACCCAGTTGCGGCTCTTAGCCGCTACGATCGCCGGAAAGCCGCCGTCCCCTGATATAGCGCGGCATCATCCGCTACGAAGGTCATCCATGCCCCACAGCCAGTCCTCTGCACCTCGCGGCCGGGTCCGCCTCGCGCGCGGAGCATCGCCGTGGCTTCTCCCGACCGTCGCCACCGCCGCCCTCAGCCTGGCCCGCGCGCGCCGTTCCGGTGCCGCAAAGGCCGTCGCCGTGCCCGCGACCGCGCTCGCCGCGGGCATGCTGTGGTTCTTCCGTGACCCGGAGCGCGAGATCACGCAGGGCCGGGTCATCTCGCCCGCCGACGGTGTGGTGCAGAGCATCATGCCGTGGAAGGACGGCCGGACCCGCGTCGCGATCTTCATGAGCCCGCTCAACGTCCACGTGAACCGTGCGCCGCTGGCCGGGACCGTGACGTCGGTCGAGCACATCCCCGGTGGGTTCGTTCCGGCGTTCAACAAGGAGAGCGAGAACAACGAGCGCGTGGTCTGGCATTTCGACACCGAACTCGGTGACATCGAGATGATCCAGATCGCCGGCGCCGTCGCCCGCCGCATCGTGCCCTACATCCCGCAGGGCACGAAGGTCGAGCAGGGTGACCGGATCGGCCTGATCCGCTTCGGCTCGCGTGTCGACATCTACCTGCCCGAGGGCGTGGAGGTCGCGGTCGAGGTCGGTCAGAAGACCGTGGCTGGGGTGACTCGCATTGACCGTGATTGATCCGGAGACCCAGGCAGGCTGGGTGCCCGAGGCCGACGAGGTGGACGACGAGGAGGAGATGCCTCTTTCTCTCCGCCTGTCGATAGCGGACACGCTCACGCTCGGCAACGCCACGTGCGGCTTCATGGCGGTGTACTTCACCACCACCGGCATCCTGATCCCGCACCTCACCGGCAGCCAGGAATCCGGCATGGCCCGCCACAGCGCGGCCACCGCCGTCATCCTGATGCTGTGCGCGGCGGTCTTCGACCTCTTCGACGGCCTGGTGGCGAGGAAGCTTCGCTCCTCCCCGATGGGCGCGGAGCTGGACAACCTCTCCGACCTGATCAGCTTCGGCCTGGCGCCGGCCTACTTCGTCCTCGTCTACGGCATGGTCGCGGACGACGCGTACCAGCGCGTGGCGGCGGTGGGCGCGATCGTGGTGCTGCTGGCGGTCGTCCTGCGGCTCGCCAGGTTCTCCTGCGTGACGGTCAAGAACGGCATGTTCCAGGGCATGCCGAGCCCGTTCGGCGCGCTGACGGTCGTCTCGATCGTCCTGCTGGAGCTCCCCTTCGTGGCCACGCTGCTGGCGATCCTGGGCACCGCCTGGCTGATGGTCAGCCGCGTCGAGTACCCGAAGCCGCGCGGCCGGCTCGCCGGGGCGGTGCTCGTCTGGATCGTGCTCAGCATGGGACTGCTGGCGGCCTGGGCCTTCGACGCCCCCGGCGGCCAGATGCTGCTCCAGACGGGCTGTGCGCTCCAGCTGGTCATGGGCGCGGTCATCCCGCTGTTCGCCACGGCCCGCCGGGTGAACAACTTCCGCGACAACCGGCGCGAGGCGCGGGCGGCGCAGCTGCCGTAGTGCTCCGCCGGGTTCGGCCGGACGAGAGAGGGGCCCCGGGTTCTGCGACCCGGGGCCCCTCTCTCCGTGTTCCCGGCGCCCCTTCAGGGGCGCGGGGAACTGCGCGAATGAGCCCCCCCTGGCCGCAGACGACCACCGGGGGTATCAGGTCAGGAAGTCGGTGGCGATCCGGGCTGCCAGGCGTTCCAGGATCGGGCCCGCCTCGGAGATGCAGGTGGCGATGTCGGGCTCGATCTCCGTGAGGGGGTAGGCGCGCCGGATGCCGGCCCGGCCGAGCGCCTCGGGCGGCAGCGCGAGCCGGCCGCACACGGCGACGACCTCCTTGCCCGCCGCGCGGGCGGCCGCCGCGACACCGGCCGGCGCCTTGCCGTGCAGGGTCTGCTCGTCCAGCGAACCCTCACCGGTGATCACCAGGTCGGCCCGCTCCAGCGCGGGCGCGAAGCCGAGGACGTCGAGCATCACCTCGATGCCGGGCCGGAACCGCGCGCCGAGCAGCAGCGCGCCGTAGCCGACACCGCCCGCCGCGCCCGCCCCGGGCGCCACCGCGTGCTCGGCGGCACGCGCGCCGACCGCCGCCTCCAGCACCTTCGCGTAATGGGCCAGCGCGGCGTCGAGCGCCTCCACGTCGTCCGGCGAGGCGCCCTTCTGCGGACCGTAGACCGCGGGCGCGCCCTTCGGGCCGGTGAGCGGGTTGTCGACGTCGCTGGCGAGCACCAGTTCCACCGAGTCCAGCCGCGGGTCCAGACCCGACAGGTCCGCCCGCGCCAGGCCGTCGAACCCGCCGCCGCCGGGCGGCACCGGCTCGCCCTCCTCGTCCAGGAAGCGCGCGCCGAGCGCGGACAGCATCCCGGCGCCCCCGTCGGTGGTGGCGCTCCCGCCGACCCCGAACACGATCGTCCGCGCTCCCGCGTCCAGCGCGCCGCGCAGCAGTTCCCCGGAGCCGTACGTCGACGCCGTGAGCGGGGCGAAGACGCCCGCGGGCAGTCGTTGCAGCCCGCTCGCCTCCGCCATCTCCACGACCGCGGTGTCGCCGCGCAGCGCGAACGTGGCGGTCACCTCCTGTCCGAGGGGGCCCGCGACCCGGATCTCCCGCCGCTCGAACCCGGCGGCGACCGCCGCGTCCACGGTGCCGTCACCGCCGTCGGCCACGGGCAGTGCCTCGACCGGGAGGTCCGGCACGACCCGGCGCAGCCCGGCCGTCACCCGCTCGGCGACCTCCACGGCCGTCAGCGACCCCTTGAACTTGTCCGCGGCGACAAGCACCCGCCGGATGCCGTCCACGCTTGCGTCCGCCACGTCGAACTCCCCTTGCTCTCCGGGCCCGTGCACGTCGGGGCCAGTCGCGCCGTTGCGACCTTAACCGCAGCGCGCGCCCGCCGTCATGCCCCGCCCGAACCCTGGGAATCTCCTGGCGATCCGCTGTGCCGGGCGCCGGGCACGGCCGAGCGGTCGTCCCGGGAATCGGGTAGACCGAAGCCATGACCTCTGTGGGCAACGGGCCGCGGCTCGCCGACCGCGTCCTCGGCGGCTGGCTGGGCCGGATCGCGGGCAACATGCTCGGCAAGCCGGTGGAGCAGGGCGACCTGTGGACGCGGGACCGTATCGACGGCTATCTGCGGCGGGCCGACGCCCTGCCGCTCACCGACTACCTCCCCGAGCCGGCGAGCGAGGACGACGCGGCGCGGCTGCGCCCCGAGTGGCGCAGCTGTGTCCGCGGCCGCATCGACGGGAGCTGCCGCGACGACGACGTCGACTACGCGATCCTCGGCCTCGACCTGCTGGAGACCCATGGCTTCGGCTTCAGCACCGAGCAGGTCGGCGACCTGTGGCTGCTGCGGCTGCCGTACCGTCAGACGTTCACCGCCGAGCGGGCCGCCTACCGCAACCTCGCGAACGGCCTCAAGCCGCCGCTGACGGCGACGTACGACAACCCGTACCAGGAGTGGATCGGTGCGCTGATCCGTGCCGACATCTACGGCTGGACCTGCCCGGGCGCCCCGCAGCGCGCGGCCGCGCTGGCACGCCGGGACGCGGTGCTGTCGCACACCGGCAACGGGGTGTACGGGGCGATGTGGGCGGCGGCCCTGGTCGCGGCGGCGTTCACGGCCCCCGGCGTGCGGCACGCGGTGGACACCGCGCTGACGGTGATCCCGGCGAGCAGCCGCCTCGCGCGGACCGTGCGCCGGGTGACCTCGCTGCACGAGACCCGGCTGGGCTGGGAGGACACCCTCGCCACGCTGGCCGAGGAGACCGCGGGCCTGGGCTGGATCCACACCGTCCCGAACGCCGCCGTCCTGACCGCCGGGCTGCTGTACGGGGAGGGCGACTTCACCCGGACCATCGCGCTGACCGTGCGCGGCGGCCTGGACACCGACTCCAACGGCGCGACGGCGGGCTCGGTGGCCGGTGTGCTGACCGGCGCGGACGCCATCCCCGCCCGCTGGAAGGACCCGCTGCGCGACACGGTCCGCAGCGCGGTCTTCGGCTTCGACGGCACCAGCATCACCGACCTCGCGGCCCGCACCCTACGCCTGACCGAAGCACCCCCACCCTGACCGAGCCCTCGTCACCACCCTCAGCGGTGCCGGTCACCAGGGCAGCGGCCGCAGGACGAGGAGGTTGTACGTCATGGCGGTCAGGTCCCGTACGGGGTCTGTGAACGCCGCTGGACGACGCGGGTCGAGCCACGTCCACAGACCCAGCCCCTCACCTACGCCGCGTCCTCGGAGAAGGCGTCCGCGTCCTCGGAGAAGGCGTCCTGGTCCATCATCGCGGCGCCGAACCCGCCCAGGAGCTCGTCGAGGTCCAGCTCGGTGGCGCCGGCCGGGGCCGTGGGCGTCCGGCCCTCGCTCATCCGCACCACCAGGCCCAGCTTCTTCACCTTCGCGTTCTCGGCCAGCTCGGCGAGGTCGACGGAGATCTCGGTCAGCTCACCGTTCTTGAGCGTGAAGTCAGCCGTGACCTTGGCGTTCGGGGCGTCCTCGAGATCCTTGTCCGTGGGCAGTTCCATGCCCGCCGGCAAGCTCTTCGCGAGCGGACGGATCTCGCCGAGGAGCTTCGTGATCAGCGTACGGAACGGAGCGGTGGCGGTGATGTGCTCGGAGCCGTCCTTGCCGTCGACCGTCTTGAAGTCGACCTCGCGGGCGATGGTCCCGCGCAGTGCCTCCAGCAGTCGCTGCTGCGTCTTGGCGTCGAGGGTGGGCTGCGGCGCGGGCTTCGCACCCGGCACCGCTCCCATCTCGGCGGTGCTCTTCTGGATCTCCTTGGTGTTGATCTTCACCCACTCGCCCTGGAGCATCTTCTTGAGCCCGTTCGCCTCCGGGGGCAGGTCCTTCGCCGACGGTGCGGGGAAGCCCATCGCCTTGCCGACGGCGTTCACGTCGGAGCGGATGTAGGTGTAGTCGCCGACGACCCGGTACTCGGTGAGGTCGCCGTCCTTGTTGCTGAGCTTCAGTGCCATGCCGACGTAGTCCTTCTCCCCGGACTCCTCGATCGGCTTCCTCGACTGCACGGTGACACTGGCCTTCACGCCGCTGAACAGTTCGGCGACGTCGTCGGACATCCCCTCCCCGGCCACCGGGTCCGACGTGGCGTCCAACGCCTTCAGGCTCGCGGCGTCGGTGTCGAGATCGAACTCGAAGGAGATCGCCTTCTCCTTGCCGAGCTTCTCGAAGGCGTCGTCGAGCTTCTGCCCGGCGGTGAGCTGCTCCACGGTGCCGCAGGCGGCCGAACCTGCCAGAACGGCACCGACGACTGCGGCGGCGGTCAGGGTCTTGCGTATGGCGATGATGATGGTCTCCTCGTCAGCGCGATCATGACGTGATCGCGCTGACGAGGACTCATGACACCGCGAAATGGTTGTACCTCGCACAGGGGCCGCCACGGCAGCTTCCCCTCCACGTGGCGGCGAAATCGCATGACGTGGATCATCACGCAGCGTTCACAGACCCTTGCCGCCATGTGACCTGCGGGTGATGCCGCCAGTTGTGCCCGGATTGGCGGTCAGGGACGCAGGTGGGCCAGCAGTT